>NZ_JARBDD010000014.1:0-353644 GCF_036577665.1 Gulosibacter sp. GYB002
GGGACATGGAAGACCTCTGTATGTGCGAGATGGCGGCTGTGGTAAGTCCCACACTCCAATCAGAGGTCTTCCCCTATGTCCAGCCGACCCGCCGCGCGTGCCTAACCTCCGTGGTCAGTACACCTAGTCGCTCACCGGCACATATTCAAAGCCGGGGATTTTGCGGTCGATTACGGCATTGGTGATGCGGAAGGTGCACAGGCGAGCGCCGGTTTGTTCGTGTTCAATGATCACCTCGTGTGAGGTGAGGGTGCGACCGAGGTGGATGGCCGTAGCCGTGGCTCGCACCCAGCCATCGCGAGCGGATGCGTGGTGGGTGCCGGATGCGTCGACGCCGACGGCAACTTTCCCGTAGGTGGAAGCGTGAATCACCGCGGCCCACGAGCCAACCGCCTCACCGAGCGCCAGCGATGCTCCGCCGTGGAGCAGACCGTGCGATTGCCGATTACCGGCAACTGGCATCCTGGCAACCACCCGATGTGCCGACTGTTCGACGATCTCAATGCCCATACGCTCATCCAGTTCACCGAGCGTGATGGTCCAGGGGTGGTATCGAACGGGTGAGCCTTGTGACATAGGTGCGTCCTTCTGTTCGGGGCCGCGGTTTTGAGGTGCTTCCAGTAGTGTAGAGACGTATTTCTGACCGATTGGTCGGGATATCAACGCTCGATCGCGCGATGATGCGCAGCGAACAGAAGGACGACGATGACTGCAACTGCACCGGCCCCATCGAATTACGTTGCCAGCTATGTGCGGGGTGATTGGTGGATTCCCGCCGCCGGCACGGTCGGTCGAGAGGTGCTCGATGCCAGCACCGATGAGCTGATCGCCACCGTGTCTGCTGAGGGTCTCGACATCGCGAGCGTGATCGACTATGCACGCCAAAACGGACGTGACCAGCTTGGCGAGCTCACCATCCATCAGCGCGCGCTCAAACTTAAAGAGCTCGCAAAATACCTGACTGAACGCAAGGCAGAGCTCTATGAACTCTCGACCCGCTCGGGCGCCACGAAGGTAGACAATTTCATCGATATTGACGGCGGTATCGGCGTGCTGTTCACCTATGGTTCAAAGGGCCGCCGCGAACTTCCCAACTCAAACGTGGTGATTGATGGCAAGATCGAGCCGCTCTCAAAAGATGGTTCGTTTTTGGGAGAGCACATTTACACCCGCATCCCCGGAATTACGGTTGAGATCAACGCGTTCAACTTCCCGGTGTGGGGGATGCTCGAAAAATTCGCGCCGGCGTTTGTTGCCGGAGTTCCCTCGGTGGTGAAACCCGCAACGCCCACCAGTTACATCACCGAGGCGTGTGTGCGCATGATTGTCGAATCGGGCATCATCCCTGACGGTGCGCTGCAGCTAATCTCGGGCTCGGCACGCGATCTGCTCGACCACCTCGACTACCGCGATATGGTCGCCTTCACCGGATCGAAGCAGACAGCCGACACACTGCGGGCACACCCGAACGTGGCGACCGGCGGGGTGCGGTTCACCGCCGAGGCAGACTCGCTCAACGCAGCGATTCTGGGGCCGGATGCAACCCCCGAAACCCCCGAGTTCGTGGCTTTTATCCGTTCGGTCGTGGGTGAAATTCAAGCTAAGGCAGGCCAGAAGTGCACTGCGATTCGCCGGGTGATTGTGCCGAATGAGCTGGTCGAACCGGTAATCACTGCACTAGCTGAACGGGTCAGTGACAAGATTCGGGTGGGTGATCCGCGCGATGAACACACCTCAATGGGGGCGCTCGCCTCACTTGAGCAGCTGCGGGATGTGCGCGCGGCAGTCGACGCCCTGGTTGCCGGTGGCGGTGAGATTGTGATCGGTTCGAATGAGCCGCGCGAGGGCGCCGGCGCATTTATGGAACCGATCGTGCTGCGCTGGGCCGATAATCGGGCGCCGGCGGTGCACTCGACTGAGGCGTTCGGGCCGGTCACCTCGGTGCTGGGCTACGGATCTGTGTCGGAGGCAGTTGAACTTGCCGCCCTGGGCGACGGTTCGCTGGTCGCCACGGTTTGCAGCAATGACATGGATGCGGTTGCTGAAATCTCCCGCGGTATCGCCGGCTATCACGGGCGCATCCACCTTCTCAACCGCGAGGACGCCAAGACCTCGACCGGACACGGTTCACCGATGCCACACCTCGTGCACGGTGGCCCCGGCCGCGCCGGCGGCGGTGAAGAGCTCGGCGGTATTCGCGCGGTGTTCCACTACATGCAGCGCACTGCGATTCAGGGGTCGCCAAATCTGCTCACCGCGGTGACCGGGCAGTGGCACCTCGGCGCCGATCAGGTGCGCGTCGGCTGCGAGAAGTTCAATGCCACCCCCGAGGGTGTTGATGGCGCCGTGCATCCGTTCCGAAAGTCACTCGAGACGCTGCGAATCGGCGACGCATTCATCAGTGATTTGCGCGAGGTGACCCTTGATGACATCACTCGTTTTGCCAACGACACTGGCGATGTGTTCTACGCACACACCAACCCCGAGGCGGCGCAAGCCAACCCGTTTTTCCCAGGCATCGTGGCGCACGGTTACCTGCTGGTGAGCTGGGCCGCCGGGCTGTTCGTGGCCCCGGGCCGCAGCGCCGTGTACCTCAACTACGGGATGGACAATCTACGCTTTTTGCAGCCGGTGTCGCCCGGCGACTCGGTGCGGGTAGAGCTGACCGCTAAGCGCATCACACCGCGCGAATCGGAAGACTACGCCGAGGTGGTGTGGGATGCACTGTTGCTGAACCAGGACGGTGAGACGATCGCCAACTACGATGTGCTCACCCTTGCGGGTAAGCGTGAGGAGCAGGCCCTCGGAGGTGAGTAGCACAGACAGCAGACACTGCCGGTGCTACTAGTGTCGCAACCCCTCAAATACGATGGCGACCACGAGATCTCCGAGCTGTTCGGGGCCGAGTGAACCACCGGGCTTGTACCACTCGATAATCGAATTGATCATCCCAAACACCAGGCGCGTTGTGGCGCGGGTGTCGCTGCGCCAGGCGAGGTCGCCAGCATCGGCCGCCGCTGCCACCATGCGCGCCACAGCGTGATCGAACTTGCGTCGCCGATCGAGCGCGGCGCGTTCCAGCTCGGTGTTACCGCGCAACCGCAGCAGCAGCGTCGCTGACGGGAGTTCGTCAATAAGCACGTCGACAGTTGCCCGAATCAGAGTTTCGAGCTGCTGCAGGTGTTCGTCCGGCGTTTGAGGATTGTGGGCCTGCGCCGACACAAGGGCCGCTTCAAGCGAGTTCAAGGCGCGGTCGAGAGCCTGTTTGAGCAGTTCTTCTTTGCTCGCCACGTGGTGATAGATGGCTGATTTTGACACGCCGAGTCGTTCGGCGATCATCCCCACGGAAGTTGCCTCGTAGCCGTGCTGGTTGAACAGCGCGACCGCCGCGGCAACCACATCGGCTCGATCGTTACCGGGGCGTCCGCGGCGGGCAGGGGAGTGAACGGTAGTGGACATCGACAGCCCTCCGGAGGCACAAAATCAATCAGTCGGCCGAGCAAAATGGCGGCGGGCGACAGACCTTTGAATCGAGTCTGTCCGCCCGCCGCCATTTGATCTGAACGACCAGCCTACCCGCAATTACCGCAGATGAGCGGGAAGTTCGTGCCGGGCTCGGTCGCGGTAATCGTAGATTCGCTTGGCCTTACCCTCGGAGCGAGCCACGGTGTTGGGGTCGACGACGTGGATACGCACTGACGAACCGATGCGGATTTTAATGTCATGCTGGAGTGCCTTGGCCGCCTGTTCGGCTTCGATCATGGTGAACTCGGGGCGGCGTTCGATCACCACAGTGAGCTCGTCCAGCCGCTTTGGACGGGTGAGTTCGAGAAAATAGTGCGGGCTGAGTGCGGGTTGGGTGAGCGCGAGCTCTTCAATTTGCGACGGGAACATATTTACACCGCGCAAAATGATCATGTCATCGGTGCGGGTAGCGACCTTCTTCATTCGGCGCATATTCGGGCGCGCATCCCCAGGCAAGAGCACCGAGATGTCCTTGGTGCGATAGCGAATAATTGGCATCGCCTCTTTGGTGAGCGCGGTGAAAACGAGCTCACCAGCTTCACCGTCGAGGAGCACCTCTTCGAGGTTGCCGGGGTTGACGATTTCGGGTAGAAACATGTCTTCCCAAATGGTCGAGCCGTCCTGGTGCTCGGCTGACTCACCGGCAACCCCCGGCCCCATCAGTTCAGACAGACCATAGATGTCTACCGCTTTGAGGTTGAAGCCGGCTTCGATCTCTTGGCGCATTTGCTCGCTCCATGGTTCAGCGCCCAGCACCGCAATTTCAAGCGAGGTGTCACGTGCAGAAATCCCTTCGGCCTGCATGCGGTCGAGAATGGTGAGCAGATATGAGGGAGTGCACATGATGATGCGCGGTTTGAAATCGTGGATGAGTTGAATCTGGCGGTCGGTTTGGCCGGCCGACATTGGAATCGCCGTTAAACCCGCCTCTTCGATGCCGTAGTGGGCGCCGAGACCGCCGGTGAACAGGCCGTATCCGTAGGCGTTGTGCACGATGTCGCCCTTTCGGGCGCCGGCGAGGCGCAGCACGCGAGCCACACCGCGTGCCCAGCGTTTCACATCGCCTTCGGTGTACCCAACAACAGTTGGCCGTCCGGTGGTGCCAGATGATGCGTGGATGCGGCGCACCTGATCCATCGGCACCGCGAAGGTGTCGAATGGGTAGTTGCGGCGCAGGTCTTCTTTGGTGGTGAAGGGAAACTTGCTGATATCGCTGAGGGTCTCGAGATCGTCGGGGTGAACGCCGTGCTCGTCGAATTTTTTGCGGTACATGGGCACGTTTTCATAGGCGTGCTTCACTGTCCATTTCAGTCGTTCGAGCTGGAGTGCTTCGAGCTCATCACGGGACATGAGTTCTTCGGGGTCGAGTGATTCGAGATCAAACTGTGTGTCGGTCACTTTGGCGACGCTGCCTTTTCTTGTGTGGTTGTTGAGGGATGTGCGGGGAGCTCGGATGAATAGCTATCGTTTCGACCCGGGCTTTGGAATGGTGCGACTACGACCTCGGAACACGGTGATTCGTATCGGTTCGGGGTCGTTGGGGCCCTGTGCAAAAACTTCGATGTCGTATACGCCGCTGCGCCCCTGGTGGAGTGCTTTGGCGTGGGCCGTGATTGTCTGTCCGGATTGGGCCGGGCGCAGAAAGTTCACATCGACACCGGAAGCGACGGTGATGGTGCCGTCATCCTCGTTGGGGTTGTTGCAGGCCAGCGCGAAAGCGGTGTCGGCGAAAGCAAAAATCATGCCGCCATGAGCTATGCCGAAGCCGTTGAGCATCTCGTGGCGAAGGTCCATCTCAATTTTTGCTTCGCCGGGGGCGACGTGTAACACCCGTACGCCCATCCACTCGCTGGCGAAATCGTCGCGCAAAATTCGGTGCGCGCTGGCGAGGTCGGCGTAGGGCTGTTCGCCTGCGGTTTCTCGACCTGGCTGGTTCATGTGTCACTCCTTCGTGAATTCCTGACCAGTGTTACAGAAAATACGCCGATTTGAGTGTTTTTGCCAGTGAGTTTGTCGGAGGATCGTGCGACGATTGGGGCGTTCTGTTGTTGACCTACATCCGCAGCGGCATATACTGAACGCACGTTCTGTAAATTGATGGCAGTGGAGCCATCAAGTCGCAACTCAGGTCTTCCACCGACCAGTAGGTGGCCAAAGGAGACTCCAGCATGACGAACAACGTGACCAACCTGCCGCCGCGTGACGAGATCGACCTCGAACACGCTCAGGCCTACTTTGACGACATCATTGCTCGCGACTCACGTATCGAGCCCGCCGACTGGATGCCCGACGCTTATCGCAAGACACTCACTCGACAGGTCTCGCAGCATGCGCACTCAGAAATCATCGGTATGCAGCCCGAGGCCAACTGGATCACCCGCGCACCGTCACTGAAGCGCAAAGCCATTCTGATGGCAAAGGTACAGGATGAAGCCGGCCACGGCCTTTATCTTTACTCGGCTGCCGAAACCCTCGGCACACCGCGTGATGTGCTCAATGAACAGCTCCTCACGGGTAAAGCCAAGTACTCGTCAATTTTTAACTATCCGGCACGCACCTGGGCTGATATGGGTGCTATCGGCTGGCTCGTAGATGGTGCCGCGATCTGCAATCAGGTGCCACTGTGCCGCACCTCGTACGGCCCCTACGGTCGAGCGATGGTTCGCATCTGTAAAGAAGAATCGTTTCACCAGCGCCAGGGGTGGGAGATTCTCTACACCCTTTCGAACGGCACTCCAGAACAAAAACAGATGGCTCAGGATGCGGTGAACCGGTTCTACGGGCCGGCACTACAGATGTTCGGTCCACCGGACGACCAGTCGCCGAACTCGAAACAATCGATGGCCTGGAAGATCAAGCGCTTCTCGAACGATGAGCTGCGTCAGCGTTTTGTCGACATGATCGTGCCTCAGGCTGAAGCACTCGGACTGACCCTGCCCGATCCTGATCTGAAGTGGAATGAACAGCGCGGCCACTACGACTTTGGTGAGCTCGACTGGGACGAGTTTTTCGGGGTGATTAAAGGTCACGGGCCGTGTAATGCCCAGCGCCTTGCACGCCGCGTCGAAGCGCACGAAAACGGCGCCTGGGTGCGTGAAGCAGCCGCCGAGTACGCCCGCAAACAGCGAGAAGCAAGCGAAGCGGCGGTGGCTTAACGCGCCCTGGGTGACCAGCTCGGGACCAATCCGGGCGGTGGCATCGCCGAGGCACTCGCATTCCGCAACTCAATGGCATTCCGCAACTCAATAGAGAGCAGGATCAATATGACTGAAAAAAGTGTCGCACCGGCAACCGATAACGAGTGGCCGCTGTGGGAAGTGTTCGTGCGTTCATCCCGTGGCCTGAGCCACGTGCACGCCGGATCACTTCACGCGCCGGACGCCACCATGGCGCTGCGCAACGCTCGTGATCTCTATACGCGCCGCAACGAAGGGGTCTCGCTGTGGGTAGTGAGAAGCTCGGACATCGCCGCATCCGACCCCGATCACAAGGACGCTTTTTTTGAATCGTCGCAGGGGAAGAACTACCGCCACGCCACCTACTACCAGCAGTCGGAGGGGGTGCCTCACCTGTGAGCCAGGGATTTGACTCAGCCACGCTCATTTCGGCGGGCTACGCACTCACCTCGGAAGAGATCCAGCAGCTCGGGGTGAAAGCTAGCGAAGATGTCGCTCAATACGCGCTCCGTCTCGGCGACGATGCGCTCATTCTCGGCCAGCGACTGAGCTGGTGGATTTCACGCGCGCCCGAGCTCGAAGAAGATATCGCGCTCGGCAACGTGGCGCTTGACCTCATCGGTCACGCCCGAGTGCTGCTCACCTATGCTGGCACCGCATGGGGCAAGACCGAAGACGATCTCGCCTACTTCCGTGAGGAAGAAGAGTTTCGCAGTCTCCACCTGGTCGAACTGCCCAATGGCGACTTCGGCCAGACCATTGCGCGTCAGCTTATTTACAGCGCGTACGCTTACGAGCTGTACACGCGCCTTGCCGGACTTGAGGCGGGGGATGAAACGCTGCGAGCGATCGCGGTGAAGGCAGCAAAAGAGCTTGACTACCACTTCGATCACGCCGAACAGTGGTCGCTGCGGCTGGGGATCGGCACTGAAGAAGCAAATCGTCGACTGCAGGCTGGGCTCGACTATTGCTGGCCCTATATCGACGAGCTATTCGAAGATGACGAACTGCATGACCGTCTCGAAGGGATCGCGGTTCGACCAACAACCCTGCGTGAACCAGTGATGGCCAACCTCATCGACATCATCGAGCGTGCCGGCCTGCAGGTTCCCGATGTCAAGCAGGCGGTAACCGGCGGTCGCCGCGGTGAACACCGTGAGCACCTCGGCTATCTGCTCGCCGAAATGCAGGTGCTTGCTCGTAAACATCCCGGCGCAACCTGGTAGGCGATCGCATGACCAACGCTGCACCGCACCCTGATGCCTCCACCAGGCCCGACGATCCGGAAGCGGGTCGCGCGTGGGACGTTGCCGCCACCGTCTGCGACCCGGAGATTCCGGTGCTGACCATTGCCGATCTCGGCATCCTGCGCGACGCCGTTATTGGCAGCGACGGCACCGTGCAGATTGTGATCACGCCCACCTATTCGGGCTGCCCGGCCATGAACACCATCAAAGCTGATGTCGAACACGCGCTGCATGAAGCCGGTTACCCCAGGGCAGAGGTGAGCCTCGTGCTCTCGCCGGCGTGGACTACCGACTGGATGAGCGAATCTGGCAAACGCAAGCTGGAGGTGTACGGGATCGCGCCACCCACCGGCGCCGCACCAAAACTCGGCGAACGCGCTCCAACCTCGCTGTCACTTTCGGTGCGTTGCCCACGCTGCGGGTCTATCGACACCAATCAACTCAGCCGTTTTGGCTCCACCGCTTGCAAGGCGCTCTATCAGTGCGCATCCTGCAAAGAACCCTTCGACTATTTCAAGGTGCACTAGTGACCAACGAACAAGCCAATTTTGAATCCCCAAAAACCGATGCGGTACCGGCAAAACGTCGGGCAACCTTTCACACCCTGAGGGTGAGCGCCGTGCGTCCGCTCACCGAGAAGTCGATCGAGGTCTCGTTCGAGATTCCGGCAGACCTGCAGGATGAATACAACTATGTGGCCGGACAGTACGTCGCGCTCCGCGCCAATATTGACGGCCAGGAGGTGCGCCGCAGCTACTCGATCTGTGAGGCGCCCACAGCTGGGACGATCAAAGTCGGTATTAAACGTGACCACGGTGGCCTATTTTCGAACTGGGCAAACGACCACCTGGCCCCGGGATTCGAAATTGACGTGATGAGCCCGCAGGGCGCGTTTATTTCGAAGCACCGACTCACCGATATGAACGACCCCGAGCAGCTTTCGGCCGCCGCGGTGAAATCGGGCAAGGCCCACTTCGTGGCCGCCGCCGCTGGCTCGGGCATCACCCCGGTGCTGGCAATCGCCAAGTCGCTGCTGGCGCACGAGGGCACCTTCGTTGACCTCATTTACGCCAACCGCGCCACCTCAGAGGTCATGTTTCTCGAAGACCTCGCCGATCTCAAAGATCGCTATCCGGCACGACTGGCCATTCATCACGTGCTGTCGCGCGAGCAGCGGCAGGCGCCGATCTACTCGGGCCGGCTCGATGTAAAAAAACTCAACA
Source organism: Gulosibacter sp. GYB002 (assembly GCF_036577665.1). Classification (NCBI taxonomy): domain Bacteria; kingdom Bacillati; phylum Actinomycetota; class Actinomycetes; order Micrococcales; family Microbacteriaceae; genus Gulosibacter; species Gulosibacter sp. GYB002. The sequence goes on from NZ_JARBDD010000014.1 coordinate 9,172, forward strand.
CGATCTTTGACCGACTCATTGACGTTCCCAACGTTGATGAATGGTTTTTGTGTGGCCCGTTCGAACTCGTGCAGCTGATCCGCGACGAGCTCACCAAGCGTGAAGTGCCGACCGACCGGGTGCGATTTGAGCTCTTCACCACCGGTGAGCCGGGGGAGGGGCCGAGCGCACAGGCCGGTCGCCCGGTAGAGGTTGACCCGGAGGGCGAGAACTTCGATATTTCGTTCAATCTCGACGGACTTTCGGGCGAGGTGCAATCACCCAAGGATGCACGCGAAACCGTTCTTAACGCGGCGCTGCGGGTGCGCCCCGATGTGCCGTTCGCATGTGCCGGTGGCGTGTGCGGCACCTGTCGCGCCAAGGTAGTCGAGGGAACGGTCGACATGGCCGAAAACTATGCGCTTGAAACTGACGAGCTGGAGCGCGGCTATGTGCTCACCTGTCAATCGCGTCCCACCAGCGACAGAGTCGTCGTCGATTTCGACGCCTAGTGCCGACCGACCACACTCACTGAGTCGTTGCGCGACCCGACAGTGTACGGGTTGTTGAGCACTCATAACCGAGGAATGAACACATGATCGATCTGAACTTTGACGAACAAACGGGCCTCGCCGAAGTGGTGCTCAACGCCCCGAAAAAACTCAACGCGCTGGATGGGGACAATTTGCAAGACCTGCTTGCAAAGCTCGAAACGGCAGCGGCAAGCGGCGCGAAAGCGCTGCTTTTGCGGGGCGAAGGCCGGGGCTTTTGTGCCGGGCGCGATATCGCCCTGGTCGATCCGGCCACCGACGATGTTGCGGCCTATCTCGATGGTCATGTGACGGCGGTGATGCGCGCGCTTAGCGAGTTTCCGGCACCCACTTTCGCGGCCGTTCACGGCGCCTGCCTCGGGGTTGGCCTCGGTCTGGCGCTGGCCTGTGATGTTGTGTATGTGGCTGAAAGCGCCCAACTTGGCTCACCGTTTGCCAACCTTGGAGCCACCCTCGACTCGGGCGGGCACTGGCTGTTTACCGAGCGCCTGGGCCCGCATCGCACCCTCGATCTGATCTACACCGCCGAGTTTATGAACGGCCGCGAAGCGGTCGAGCAGGGCCTGTTTAGCCGCTGGGTCGCTGATGATGAGCTGCTTGAGTTCACCAGGGAGCGGGCCATTCGAGTCGCTGGGGGCGCGCAGCTTGCCTTTGCCGCATCCAAAAAACTGGTGCATGAAATTCGTGACCAGCGCATCGGCATGTGGCAGTCAATCGCGCATGAAAACAGCGCCCAGGCCGAGCTGTGCTCGAGCACAGACTACGCGGAGGGATTTGCGGCTTTTCAGCAGAAGCGCCGGCCAAATTTCACCGGCCAATAATTTGCGCCGGGCCCGAGCGGGGCGGCTTTTTGGCCCGGCTGCAACTAGCGTTCGGTTGCGGTCGGAACCTCGCGCAGGATGCGTGCCGGGTTACCGGCCGCAATCACATTTTCGGGCAGTGAGCGGGTCACCACCGAACCGGCGCCAACAATTGTTCGGGCACCAATGGTGACGCCGCCGAGTACCGTGACATTGCCGCCGAGCCAGACATCATCGCCAATCATGATGGGCGCGGCGGATTCGATACCCGTTGCACGTTCGGCCGCATCCAGCGGATGCGTTGGCGTGAGTAGCTGCACTCCCGGACCAAACTGGACGCGATCGCCAATGGTGATCGGGGCGACGTCGAGGAATATCCCGTTGAAATTCACGAAACAGGCGTCACCGAAGCGAATATTGGTGCCATAGTCACAGTGGAACGGCGGCTGCAGATCAACTCCACCGCTTCGGCCCAGCAGCTGCGTCAGTAGCTCCGCGCGCTCGGCAAGCGCATCCGGTGCTGAACAATTGAACTGCTGGCTGAGCGCACGGGCACGCACGCGAGCGGCCGCAAGTGTCGGCACATCTGCGTAGTAGGGCACGCCAGCGATCATTTTCGCGTGTGGGGTGTCGAGGGGGATCAAGCGAACAGCTTCGGCAAGCGATCCAATGCGGTCTACGTATTTGTCGCTGCCATTTGTTGCGACATCGGGTACGAGATCGCCGGGATGCGTGAGCAGTACTGCCGTGCATCCCGCCGCCTCGGCCGCAGCGATATCGATCGCTCGGTCACCGATCGCCAGCGTCTGTTCCGGGTCGAGATCAAAGCGGGTGAGGGCGGCATGAAACATTGCCGGATTGGGTTTACGCGCGAAGCCGTCCGACACGGTGATCATGCCGTCCATAGCAAGCCCGGTGCCGGCCAAAAGCGAGCTGGCGCTCTCACGGTCGCGATGCGTGACCACGATGTTTTTGCCGCCGGCTGCCTGAACGCGTCGGATCAGGTCGGCGGCTGCCGGCATCACCGGGGGAGTGGCACCGTGCTCCCACGAGGCTTTGAGTGCTCGATAGGCGTCTTCGAGCACCTTGGACGAGACATCGTATTCTGCTGCCAGCGACGCGATCGTTTCTGCGATCGAGGTGGCGCGCATCCGTTGCGTGAGGCGCTGCTCATCAGGGTCTGCATCCACGCTGGCCCGAATGGCCTGGCTGAGTGAATGCGCCACACTCGGATAGGTGTCAATGAGCGTGCCACCCATATCCCAGATGATGTGCCGCAGTGCCATGGTGCTGTCTTTGTTCGCCGCATAAAGCGGAAAGTTCAGGAGAGTGAGCTGAATTCGATCGGGATGCTAGACGAGCGTTTCCTCGTCGATTCCCGGAGCCGCTGCGCCGGTCGGGAAACCCTCGTCGACATAGCGCTCGTAGATGGTGTTCCAGTCGAGTTCGGGGGAGTCGACCCCGTGCAGGCGTTCGAGCTTCGATACTGCCGCGTGCCAGCTGGCAGCGTTTCGGGCAGCCTCGTTTTCATTTGCCAGCCGCTCAACCACTGCGAACGTTGTTTCTTTGCCATCGCTATTGAGCGTCATCGTCACGTGGCTGTGTTCACCGAAGGTGAAGGCCAGCTCTTCGGGGTCTCGCAGGCTGGTGATTTCGCCGGTGAAGTTTGTGGACGCATCCGAGGTTGTGTCTGTGAAGGTGATGCACGAGCCGATCTTGGGAGCGAATTCGACCTGAAACGGGAACCATGTGGCGAGGCCCTCGGGTGTGAGTGCCTGTGACCAGAGTTTACCCGCCGGAATCGGGAACTGGGCCGACAAGCGAACCGCGGGGGAGCCGTCTCGAACCGTCAACTGTGCGTGCGTCATGTGGCCGACACTAGTGGACGAGTCTGATGTTCAGTCGACCAGAAGGTGACATTCTCGTAAGCGCTATCTGTTACGGCGTTCGCTGCTTACAGGTCGGGAGCGGTTCCGAGCTTCACCTCGAGGTCAACGCGTTTGCCTTCGCGAACCACCTGCATCGTGACCTGCTGATCCACTTTTAAGGTGCGCACCGTGCCGACCAGATGCTGGGAACCGAGTATTTCGTGACCGTCGAGGGTGACGATCACGTCGCCAACCTCGAGGCCGGCGTGTTCGCTGGGGCCGTCTGGCACGACCGTTTTTACTTCAGCACCAAGTCGCTGTTCGCCGTCGACCTGCACCGCACCGTCGACGGTGGCGGTCCCCAAAAAGGCGTGCGAGACCTTGCCGTTTTCAATAAGCTGACTCGCGATGTTTTCGGTGAGGGATATCGGGATTGCAAAACCGATGCCGATATTGCCGCTCTGTTTCCCAGAGTCAGCGCCGTTGACACTGGCAATCGCCGAGTTGATGCCGATGAGTGCGCCATTACGATCGACCAGCGCGCCACCCGAATTACCGGGGTTGAGTGGCGCGGAGGTTTGGATGGCGTTGGTGATGACCGGCTTGGTGCTGCTACCACCGGTGGCAATCGGTCGGTCGAGGGCTGAAACGATACCGGTGGTGACCGAGCCCGAAAGCCCCAGCGGATTACCAATGGCGGCCACCTCTTGACCCACCACGAGCGAATCCGAATTGCCGTGCTGAATAGGCGTGAGCCCGTCCGGTACCCGCTCAAGCTTGAGCACGGCGATATCGGTGGCAGCATCGCCGCCAACAATCGAGGCAGCGTAAGTGTTATTGCCGACAATCACGACTACGCCGTCGGGTGAGGCGCCATGAATCACGTGATTGTTAGTGACGATGTGGCCCTGGTCGTCCCAGACCACGCCCGATCCCTGGCTACCGCGAGATTCACCATCAACGACCTGGATAGCCACTACCGAGGGCTCCACTTTTTGGGCAACGGAGCTCCAGTCACTCGGTGAAGTTGCCGGGGTAGCGTGCTGCGCTTGCTGTGCGGGATTACCTGCGCTGGCGGGCTGTTGACCGACAATCTGGCCAGTGATCAGCGCACCGAGCGAGCCCGCCACCAGGGCGGTGGCTGCGGCGGTGGCGACAATTGCGGCCCACGGGGTGCGTCGCCGTGACCGGCCCGCATCCTTACCCGGCTGTGTTCCATCGGATACGCCGAGCTGAGGCAGCGGCGGCAACTGGGGCAGCGGTGCCAGTGGTGATGGATCGACGGATGCATCGGCAGGCGAATGTGGCGTCGAGCCCTGTGACACTGATTTGATCAGCGGCAGCTCAGGAAGAGCCCGAGGGTTGTCGTCGTCGCGGGGCAGCGGCACGGTGTCGTGTCGCTGAGCCTCCACGGCGCTGTTCACAACTTCCGCGCTGTTCACAACTTCGTTCCGGCTGGCTGCCGCAGTGTCGTTGTATTTTTCGTGCTGTGTGGCAGCCGCGCTGTCGGGTGCGGTCGATTCGGGTTTCGAATTACCGCGTTGGAAGTTGAAGTCGTTCTGTTCGTTCACCCGTCCACCTTGCGACCTGGGCGCTGAAAACCGCCTGAAGCTCAAGCAGTTTTTTGGGTATCACAGCCAACACCCAGCGCATATGCCATCGACACTCAGCCTATGGCGCGCCATTCTTCGTATCCTTGACATACCTCGTTGGGGGGAAATCGGGAATCAGAACATCGTGGGGCTGCCAGTCTGGTGGTCCCACGATTTTTTACGTCCGGCCGGTGCAGTGAGGAGGAGTGGTGCCCTATGCGTCGTGGTGCTATCCGCACGTCGAACGGATAGCACCACGGTTGCGGAATGACATAATGTACATTATCGGATGCTACGCGTAAGGCTGCACGGTGCCGCCAGTATTGCCCAGGTCTATTGAGATGCGTGAGTGCTCTCAAAATTGCACAGACATACGCAGCTTTCCGAGCACACCATCCTGACCAATGTCGCAAAGATCACCGGCTCTACAGTGAGCCGGCTCTGCTGCGCTCTGCTTCGGATGATCGACACTGACCTCACAGCGCCGCGTGTTTTGCATACATTGCCAACTCAGCGCGACCTAGTAAGCCGTTGTGCTGCGTTCTGTGCTCACGTGGCCGTCCCTACAGTGCGCGCTCATAAAAAGCCGGTGGCAAATAACGTTCATGCGCAAATATCTCAGCTCGAGCGAAATCTGCGCCCTGGGCGCCTGCGCTCTGGGTGCCATTGCACTGCACAAGCACCTGCCCGCTTGCTGATCATGGTCGAAAGCTGCACGCTTGCACCAGTGCGCAGCGCTCTCGTAAGCACTACTAGAATGACATAATATACACGATTGGGCAATATCATCCCGCCTCTCAGTGCTGCAAAAGCCCACGTTCGGCTGCGATGGCCACCCAGACAATCCCCGCAAGCGCTATACAGCCGGCAGGCCTACTGCTGATCCGATTGCAATAGGAGCGCCAACCGCTCCGCGGCCGCGGGAATCCTTTCGGCCAGGAGTAGCTCCAGAGTCGGCCTCGTGTGCAATGAGCGGGCCTGCGCATACCCTTCTCCCCCGGCACTGCCTCGTGCAGCCCACGTGAGCCAGTTGATTGCCAGTCGCATGGCCGCGGCGGGCAAAACCACCCGTAGCTCCTCGGCACTAAGTGCGCGAAATTCGCGATATCCCTGTACAACCTCAGCCACCGCCACTACCGGATCCGATTGCCGAAGCATCCCGTATGCCCCGGAAATCGCGAGATCGGCAACCAGCGCAGTCGGGTACGCATCATTGAAGTCAATGGCCCCGCTCACTCGGCCGTTCTCGACATCGACCATCACGTTTTGGTCGTGCAAATCCTGGTGCACCACACCCTGTGGAAGGTTCGTAAATACCGGTTTGACCTGGGCAAATTCGTCGCGAATCGCATCCAACTCGGTAGCAAAAGCGGCAGCTTCGCCGGTGATTAGCGGCAGGACCGCGTCGAAGGATTCCAGCGCGTCCTCAATGAGCCAGTGGTGCCGCGGTGGCATTGTCTCGGGTGCGAAACCCTGATACGCATTCGTCAGCTGCGCGGATGCCTTACCGATTGAGCGCAGCAGTGCCGGCGTAACCTGCGGCACATCACACAGCAGCGTGCCGTCGACCCAGCTAAGTATCCGAATAATTGCCGTCTGGCCGTTATCTGCTGCAAACTCGATGTGTCTCGCGCCGGTAGTTGTCGGCAAAAGTCGCGGCACCGCAAAGTCGAGCGGCTGCTGCTCGATGTGTGTTAGCAGCGCTTCCTGCCACGCCACGGCCGGCGCTGCGGAGCCATCACTGATTTTGACAACCCAATACGCGCCGGCATCGTCAATAAGACGCAGGTTGCGGTCGTACTCGCCCTCGAGCCAGCGCGGGTCCCGCACCGTGAGCCCGTAGGCCTTCGCCAATAGTGGTGCCAGCTGATCGAGTGAAAGCGCCGGAGCCGCTACGCCGCTCATTGGCGCGGCTCCGAAATTTCGGCGAGCACACGGTCAACCGCGGCGACAATTTCGTTGATTTCACTCGACTGGATGCACAGCGGCGGACGAATTTTGAGTGCCTCACCGTTCGGGCCCGTGTGACTCACCAGCACTCCCCCGCTCCGCAGCCCGTTCACGAGAGCCCGAACCTGCGCACCCGCAGCCGCGGGGTTTTCGCCCGTTGGATCAAGATCCACGCCGACCATGAGGCCGGCGCCACGCACCTGCGCAGCACCGCCGTGCGCGGCAAACACACGGCTGAGCCCACTGCGAAGCTGCTCTCCCAGCTGCGTGACGCTATCCGGCGCCGCCATCGACTCGAGGCGACGCAACACGACGCTCGCAGCAGCAACCGGTGCGGCCGTGCCGGCAAAGGTGTTGAAATATCGGAACTCGCGGCCGAACCGTTCGAACAGCACGGCCGGGCCCACCACCCCGGCCATCGGCATCCCGTTCGCCATCGGTTTTCCGAGCGTCACGAGGTCTGGCACGATCTGAGCGTGTGCAAATCCCCACCAGCGTCCGGTTCGACAAAAGCCGGCCTGCACCTCGTCCGCGATCACGAGCCCGCCGTGCTCTTGCACCAGTGCTGCCGCATCCGCAATAAACGTCGCCGGCGCAAAAATACCGTCGCTGGTCAGCGCGGTATCAATGAGCAGCGCAGCCACGCCGTAGCCGCGTGATTCCAGCACTTTCATTGCGTCAGCGACCGACTGCGCAAATTGTGCCGCGCGCTCATCCTCTGCGCCGGCCCTCGGAACAGCGACGGTAACTGCGTAGTCGGCGATGCCATCTCGCCCGACAAGGCTGGGCGACACTTCCCGCACCGCTGTTGTGGTGCCGTGATACGCATGCTCGGTAACAATGATGCCCCGCGCCCCGGTTGCGTGGCGGGCGAGCTGCAGGGCGAGATCGTTCGCTTCGCTACCAGAACAGGTAAATGCTGCCCGGTCGAGGGGCTCGGGAAAGTGCGCGAGCAGTGCCTCGGCATAGGCCACCACACCCTCATCGGCATAACGCGTGTGTGTATTGGCGCGCAGCATCTCAGAGTGCACGGCTTCGGCTACCTCAGCGTCGGAATGGCCGATGCACGGCACATTGTTGTAGGCGTCAAGATATTCGGCACCGGATGCATCCGTGATGCGAACTCCGTGGGCCTGTGCCACGGTCAAGGGATCGTCATAGAAGAGCCGGTAGGTGCCAGCGAGCACGTGTTCGCGACGGGTAAGGATGCTTGGCACGCTTCCGCTCTCGGACATCATTGTTGCTCCCTATTCGGCCGATAGTTTGGTGCGCTCAGGCGTTGAAACGTCCATCTTTGCACGCTCCTGGGCCAGCATATCGCTGTGCTCGCCACTGCGATCGAGCAGGAAGCCCCGGAAAAAATCGGCCAGCTCGTCGGTTGCGGTCAGCGGCAAAATATTTGCCACATACTGGTCGGGACGCACCACGATCACGCATCCGCTGTCCGAAATGCCGCGCTCGGAATAAAAATCTGCCGGGGTGCGCCAAGTGGTGCCCTGCGCAAAACTATTGTTCACGTTCACAAGCCCGAGCGGGCCACCGACCGGTTTGAATGCATCCGGTACCTGGGTGAGTTCAATCTCGGTGTAGTCGTGGGGATAAATTGCTTTGACATCAAAGAGCGATTCGGGATCATCGGCCTGGGGCACGTGCGTATTGAGGGGCGAGTGCTCGTCGCTCGACCACCACTGGGCCCAATTCGCGAATGGACCGTCGGCTGAAATATCGGTTCCGGTGCACACATACAGCCGCCAACGCCCATCAGCCTCGTGCAGGTGTCCGAGATGCTGAGCGGTGCGGTCGCTGAGGCGAATTGCCCTTGCCGATCGAAACCGCTTCCCCACCGGAAATCCGGTGGCCAGATGCTGATAATCATCGGCGCCGGTGATCATCGACGGTTCATACTGGGTCATGAACCCGGCCGGGAATTCAAATGTCGACTGGTAAAAATCTTCCAGCTCGGTGGGGCTCGAAAACTCTTCCGGCTTTTTTGCCATCATCGACGACCACTGCATATCGAAATCGATGAGATTTTGTGCGATCACCTGGCGTTCTCCGGTGTAGGTGCGCAGCAGCGATGCGGGGCTGCGCCCTTCAAGCACGTGGGCGAGCTTCCACGCCAGATTGAACGCATCCTGCATCGAAACGTTCATTCCCTGGCCCGCCTTGGCCGAGTGCGTGTGACAAGCATCCCCGGCGATGAACACGCGCGGTTCAAGATGCTCACGCTCGGGCGAAATATCGTCAAAGCGGTCGGTGACGCGGTGGCCAACCTCATAAACGCTCCACCAGGCAACCTGCCGCACATCCAGACTGTACGGGTGCAGGATGCTGTTGGCCCGCCTAATGATTTCGTCGAGGGGTGTGTTGCGCACCTGATGGTTATCGTCTTCGGCAACTTCACCGAGGTCGACATACATGCGGAAGAGGTAGCCGCCCTCGCGCGGGATATGCAGGATGCTGCCGCCGTCATTTGAGGTGATCGCGCATTTGGTGCGGATATCAGGGAAATCGGTATTGGCAAGCACATCCATAACGCCCCACGCATGGAAAGCCGCCTTTCCCTGACGCTTCGCACCGATTGCTTTTCGCACTCGCGAGTGGGCGCCGTCAGCGCCGAGCACGTATTTTGCTCGCACCTGTCGCCGCTGGCCCTCGCGTGGGCCCGCGACATATTCGACATCAACGATCACCGGATACTCGGCCCCGTCGTCGAAGCTCAGCTCGATAAATTCGACGCCATAGTCGGGGGTCACGCGGCCGGGCCGCTGCCGGGCATATTCGGCAAAGTAGTCGAGCACGCGTGCCTGGTTCACAATCAGATGCGGAAACTCACTGACGTTCGCGGGATCGTCAGGGGTGCGTGCGGCCCGGTGAATATTTTCGGGATGCTCGGGGTCGGGTTTCCAAAATGCCATCTCGGTGAGATGGAAGGCCTCTTGGATGATCCGGTCGGCGAACCCGAATGCCTGGAAGGTTTCGACGCTGCGCGCCTGAATGCCGTCGGCCTGGCCAATTTCGAGCCGTCCGGCGCGGCGCTCAATGATGCGTGTGTTGATATTCGGGAATCGGGATAGCTGCGCGGCAGCGAGCATGCCCGCCGGGCCGGTACCGACGATGAGCACGTCGATCTCATCGGGTAGGTCGCTGGCTCGATCGATGCCATAGCCAGCAGCTGGTTTGACCCGTGGATCATCCGAGTGATAACCGTGATCGTGAAACAGCATGGCGTTCTCCCCTTCATTGCGGATGCCAAACTTCGCCTAGCTACGCCAGATCATATATGGTCCAGTGCACAGACTGCCGATGACGATCTTGAACTGTCGCGCGCATGCCTAAATAAGTTTTTGCGCCCTGACCACCAAAACACGCGCGTCGAACGCACGAACCCGCGGAATCGCGTAGAGTGTTTGCCAGCGCCTTTTGCGCCACAATTTACGGTTCTTGCCAACTAGGGAGTTATTCATGCGCTGGATTCTCACCATCCTGTGCCTGGCAGTATTTGCCGCTGGCCTCTACTGCTTCGCGCTCGCATTCCACGAAGACCAGGGCACTGGCAGCCTGCTGCTCTTCCTTGCCGGCATTGGCCTCAGCTGCCTCGCGTTCTTCCTGCCCTGGCAGGTGTTCGGCCACAGTCGCAAATAACTGCCGCAGGCACTAAGCTGCACCGCCCCCGGCTCGCAATACCGGGGGCGTTTGTTATTTCCGCAACTGGAGCCGTCATGTCTTTCACCCCGACAGCTGATATTTCAACCCGTTTTCCGGTGAGTGCCGATATTGTCTGGGCTGCGCTAACCAAGCACCGCTACACGAGCGAGTGGTGGCCCTCGCTGCAGCTTCCCAAGCGCTCAGGAGCGCGCGCATCCTTTCAAACCCCGCGGCCGCGCAAAAAGCGCCCGCGTGTGGCAACCGGCCGGGTTGTGCGCGTAACAAAGGGCGAGGAAATTCAGCTCAGCCTCTTGTCGCAGCCACGTGGCGTGCACTCTGAAGTGACCATCACTGTGACGCAGCTCGCCCACAAAACCCGCGTTCGGGTGGTCGAGCAGGGATTCGCCGATGCCGAAGACCCGCAGCGTTTCATCGCCGAAAGTCGGGATGGTTGGCGTGAATTTCTTGGGGCGCTCGGTGAATATTTGGCCGATAACAAAACGGTTGCCCGAATCGAGCGCCGCATCCACGACGCATGATCCGGGCAACCGCAAAGCAGCGCGTGAGGGGTTGCTATTCGTCGTTAAAACTCGAAACGTCGCCAACCAGACGCGTATTGTCGGCCGGCACTGGTTCAACGGCAGCCAACGCTACTTCGGCTGCAAACTCGGCGACATTGTAGAGCCGACCGGCGGTTTCACGACGTGCCTCAATGGCGCCCGGCTCGAGTCGGTTCAGCAAGGTTGCGGTGATCGTGCCCTCAATCATGTCGCCCGAAACCACAACGAACTCGATCCCCTGCTCGGTCAGCGACGGGATCATCTCGCGCAGCGCATCCTCACCGGCACGCTTCGACTCTGCCACCGGCACATAGGCGTCCATCGTGGGAGTGGTGCGAATGAAGTGCGCCTGGTGGCTCGTGACAAAGACGACTCGGCCACCGGCACCCATCAGCTCACGCGCAGCGTTGAGCATCCCCACCTGTGCGTCACGGTTAAGCCGCAGCGCGTAGTCGGCTCCCATGTTTTGTTCCATACCGCCCGATGCGTTGAGCACGAGTATGTCGAGACCGCCCAGCCGCGCCTTCACTTCGGCAAGCATCGCTGCCACCGAATCTGTGTCGGTGAGGTCGGCGCCGACGGCGAAGCTGTCGCCGTCATACTCGGCAAATTCAGCAACGAGTTTTTCGGCACGAGCCGCCTTGTTTCGGTAGTTGATCACCACGCTCGCGCCGGCCTCAGCAAAATAGCGGGCGGTGTCGGCTCCGACACCGCGCGAGGATCCGGTGACAAGTACGCGTTTGCCAGCGACATCGTGGCCGGCAAGAGGGTTGGTCGCATTTGATTCCATAGCGCGAGTCTACCGATCTCTCATCCGCGCACGGCACACTGGGAGTGTGCACTATTTTGATCAGCCAACACCGAGAGTAATCGCTCACCGGGGAGAATCGTCCACCGCCCCTGAAAATACTGCGGCCGCCTTTCACACGGCACTCGAGGCCGGTGCAGACGTGCTTGAGACCGATATTCACGTCACCGCCGACAATCGCGCGGTGCTCTGGCACGATCCGGTGCTGGCGCGCTGGGACGACACCCCCACAGCGATCAACTCGCTCACCCTCGCACAATTACAGCAGCGCCGACGCGGACCCCACCACATTCTCGAGCTTGGCGAGGCACTCGAACTGTTTCCGCGAATACGTTTCAACATTGACGTTAAAACTCCGGCAGCAATCGCGGCGACTGCGGGGACCATTCGTGACGCCGGCGCCAGTGAACGCGTGCTGGTCACTGCTTTTGACCAACGCACTATCGATGCGCTGCACAAACTGCTGCCGGATGCATTTTTCGGCACCGGACAGCAGGCGGTCCTGTTGGCGGTAATGGCAGTCGCGGCACGTTCGCGACGGCTGCTGCGCCGGGCCCTAGCCGGTGCGGATGCGGTGCAGATTCCGCCTGCGGTGCGTCGGCTGAGTCTGGTGTCGCCACGACTTTTGGATGCTTACCTGCAGCATGCCAGGGAGGTACACGTGTGGACCGTCAATGACCGTGAACTCATGCAGCGTTTGCTTGCGGCGGGCGTCTCGGGCATCATCACCGATGAAACAGCTCTGGCACGGAGAGTCATTGATCGCGGAGACTTCGACGGGTGAGCGGTCGAACTAGAACCAGCTGCTCGCCGCGCTTGAGCACTGGCTTCGGCAGCCTCCCATTGAACGGCAGTGCACAGATGCCGTGGAATAAATTGGGTCGGCTTTCGTTCTCACCCGTTACTGACCCGGCCTTGAGCGAAAGGCAGGTAGGCTTGGGCGTTGGATCATTTCGTATCAGCACGGATTGATCCAAAACATGACTTGAGGCGGAGAGGAGCCGGAACGATGGCAGACCGCAGTCTTCGTGGAATGCGCCTGGGTGCGCAGAGCCTACAGAGCGATGAGGGCGTCGTGCTGGTCGATCACCAGTTGCGTACCTATCAGACCGAGAAGGGTGAGCGCTTCATCGTCACCTTCGCAGCCGACGCCGAGGCTCCCGAGGTGTGGGAATCTCCAAAGACCGGTGATGAGGGACGCCTGCTTGACGCCGATGGTGACGAGGTCCCCTACACTCCCCCGGAACAAAAACCGCAGCGAACCCACTGGGACATGCTGCTCGAGCGCCGCACCAAAGAAGACCTCGAAGAGGTCCTGCAGGTGCGCCTCGACTATCTGCGTGAGCGTCGCGGCACGAAGAATCGTGAGCAGCGCGAGCCCACCGCCGGTGCTCCACAGACCACGGGCCGAAGCGGCGAAACTCCCACGCGCGTGATTGATATTGAGGGGCGCCCGCAGGCACAGACACGTGCCGAGAAGGAAGCCGAAGCCAAGGCGGCTAAGAAAAAGAAGAAGTAACCCGGTTTAGCCACCGGCCATTGCCGGGCCGACGCCCTTCCCTCGAGGTGCTGTCGGCGGGCTAATACCGCTGCCGGCGTCGACGAGCTGCTCGCTTATCACCGAGCTCGTGACGCGGTTTGCTCATAATCAGCAGCACCATGCCCACTCCTCCGAGCAGGAATTCAATTGCCGGCCCGAACGCAATAGCGGGCGTTACGCCCGTGGTGATTGGCGCATCCACGACAAATATTCCCGGCTGGTACCAATCGAGTGCCGCTAATTCGCTCCCGTCAGGGCCGTAGGCGGCGCTCCATCCCACGGTCGACGCCTGCACGAGCGTGCGGCCCGATTCAACCGCCCTCAGTCGCGCGGTCGCCAGCTGCTGTGCCGACTCGTCGGTGCGGGCAAAATCGGCGTTATTGGTGGGCGCCAAAAGCAGTTCCGCACCGTAGTCGATGGCCTCGCGGGCGAGTCGATCGTCAACGATGTCATAGCAAATAAACACGCCGTACTGGTGCCCGGCCGCGCTCAGCACATTGGGTCGCGTGCCCGGCGTGTACTCACGCTGAATGAGATTGATAAGGTCCGGTGCAAGCAGTTCGTAAAACTCGCGGTCGGGCACATATTCTCCGAATGGAATTGGATGCGCCTTGTCATACTGCTGGGCGCCGGCTCCTGCCGCGGTCCAAATGAACTGGGTGTTGAAATAGCGGGTTTCGGGGTCGTTCCAATCGCCGGTGCGGGTGACTGTATTTGCCAGAATCGGGGCGTCGTAAGCCGCCGAAAGTTCGCTCAGCCATGCCGCCGCCCGCGGCGATTCAAAGGGGCTGATGTCGACCGATCCCTCCGGCCAGAGGATCACATCGACCTCGGTGCCTTCCGCAAGCTGCGACATCGCCTCGGCGTGCGCGACCATGATTTCACCCGGATCTGAGGGAATGAAATAGCTCGCTCCAGGGGTATCGCCCTGTACCGCCAGCACCCGCACCGTACCGGTTTGCGGCAGCGGGAACTGCGGGGTGCCCATGATCACGAGCGCCAGTGCTGTCAGCACGGCACCACGCGCAAGCCAGCCGTACGGTGGGCGAACCGGTTTTCCGAGCTCGTTGAATGCGCGGCTTGTGGTCGTCGGTAGCACGCACAGCTCGAGAGCGAGCGCGCTAAAGGCGACCAACACGAATCCCAGCCCGGCAAAACCGAGCCACGAAACCAGTTCAACGCTCGGCGCGGCCGATTGCGATTGGGCGATGCGCCCCCAGGCGAATCCGCCGTAGGGAACGGTTGCTGAAAAACTCTCGCGAGCGATCCACAAACCCGCAACTCCGATGCTTGTCAGCGCAATGTTTCGCCCCTGTCGCCGGCGATACAGCAGTGCGATGAGCGCGTGGCCGGCTGCCCACCACGCCGCCATAAAGGTCGAGAGCGCAATCCACGGTATCGGCCCCAAAAATTCGCTGGTCCATGACACATGCACCAGAAAAAACACCAGCCCGGTAATGAACCCCAAGCCCGCCGCACCGGCAGTGGAGCGGCCGCGCACCGACCACAGGCTGAGCATCACTGCCGGTACGACAAGCACCCACAGCGCCCAGCCGGGATAGGCCGCCGCCAGTAGTAGCGCAGCGGCTGCGGCGGCCAACGCAGCGGTCGGTGTGGTAGCGGCTGGCAGCGTAAATCGTGCTTTCATCGTGGCAAACACAGTAATTCAGCAGTCACGGTATTTCGGCAGAAACGATGCGGACTATTGCTCGGTGCCCGTGTAGGCAACGATGCCGCGCCTCACCAGCTCGGATGCTTGCCGGGCGGTGCGAGCGAGATTGCCGGTGGCGACCGTTCCCAGCTGATCGAGCAGATCAAGGGTCTGTTTGCTCCAGCGCACAAAGTCACCCGCAGACATTTCAGCATCTTCGAGCACGCGTTCGAGCGGGGCACCGCTTGACCACTTGAACATTGGTTTGGCGAGCGAGGTCGCAAGCGGCCGGGTGCGCGGAACCCGCAGTTCGTCTTCGATTTCGTCGAGCTCTTCCCAAAGCTCTTCGGTGCGCGCGAGCGCGGTTCGAAACTCGCCCTTGGGCAGGTGCCCCACCGGCGGGTTCACCTCATCGCGTCGCGGCTCGTAGGTGAGCACACAGCACATGGCGGCCAATTGCTGCGCATCCAGCTTCAACCACAGCTGGCGACGGATGCACTCGGCAACCAGCAGATCACGGTCGCCAAAGATGCGCCGCAGCAGTTCACCGTGAACGGTGGCGGTAATGGTGGGCTCACCGCCAGCTGGATCGGCAGTCGACTCGAGATAGCCGCGACGCAGCAGCAGCTCGGTGAGGCGGTCAAATACGCGGGCCACAGCCCCCGTGCGCCGCTCGATTTCGCGCAGCTGGTGGTCGGTGTCGCGCTGTAGCCGCCAGTAGCGCTCGGCCCAGCGGGCATGCTGCTCTCGCTCTGGACAGCGGTGGCAGGGATGCGATCGTAGCTGGTCGCGTAGCTCGGCAAGCCGTCTGCTGCGGGCGTCGCGGGCGCCGTGGTCACCCGGCAATACCTTCTGTCGTTCAACATCGGTGAGTTCGCGGCGGATCGCCGAATAAGCCATGAAGTCGCCACGCTCGCAGCGCATCGACTCGGCATAGCCGCTGAGCGCATCCTGCTGCTGTCGCACTCGACGTGCCAGATCAACCACCGCCCGGTCGGCCTGGAACTGTGCGAACGACGACTCGAGAACTCGCCGAGTTCGCTCGCGGCCGAATTGGTTAATGAGGTTGACCGTCATGTTGTAGGTCGGCCGGAACGAAGAATTGAGCGGGTAGGTGCGCTTGGATGCGAGCGCGGCAACCGATTCGGGTTGCATCCCTTCACGCCACTGGATGATGGCGTGCCCTTCCACATCGATTCCGCGGCGCCCGGCGCGACCGGTCAGCTGCGTAAATTCGCCGGGCGTGATCGGCACCCGCGAAATCCCGTTAAATTTTTCGAGCCGCTCGAGCACCACAGTGCGCGCGGGCATATTAATTCCGAGCGCGAGCGTCTCGGTGGCAAACACCACTTTCAGCAGTTTGCGCTGAAAGAGCACCTCAACCACTTCTTTAAAAATTGGCAGCATACCGGCGTGGTGGGCGGCAACACCCCGCTCGAGCGCCTCACGCCACTGGTAAAAACCGAGCACTCCGAGGTCTTCATCGAGGAGCGTGCGGGTGTATTCGTCGACGATCCAGCGAATTTCGTCACGTTCGGTGCGCGTGGTGAGCTGAACTCCCCAATTGCACACCTGTCGAACCGCATCGTCGCAGCCGTTACGCGAAAAAATAAAAAAGATGGCCGGCAGCAGCTGCGCCTCGTCCAGCAGTTCGACAAATGGTCCCCGATCGAGCCGCGCCGCGGGCCGCCGGTGCCCTCCCCCGCGACCACGCCTGCTACTCGGCCCGCGCGAAGCGCCCACCGCTCGCAGCAGGTCGGGATTCACGCGCCGCTTCTTTTTACCGCTTTTTTCGGCATAAAGATCATGCAGCCGCGAGCCGACCAGCACGTGATGATACAGCGGCGTGGGGCGGTGTTCGGAGACGATCACATCAGTATCGCCGCGCACTGTCTGCAGCCAGTCGCCAAACTCTTCCGCATTCGAAACCGTTGCCGAAAGCGAAACGAGGCGCACCTCGCTCGGCAGATGAATGATGACCTCTTCCCACACCGCGCCGCGGAATCGATCGGCAAGATAGTGCACCTCATCCATGACGACATAGGCGAGGTCGGTGAGCAGATCGCTGCCAACATAGATCATGTTGCGCAGCACCTCGGTGGTCATGACGACAACGCGTGCTTGCGGGTTGATGCTCGTGTCGCCGGTGAGTAGGCCCACTTCACTGGGGCCGTATTCGGCGACCAGCTCCTGGTACTTCTGGTTCGACAGCGCCTTAATCGGGGTTGTGTAAAAAATTTTGGCATGCGGGTCGCGCATGGTGAGAAACACCGCGAACTCGGCAACCACGGTCTTCCCAGCACCGGTGGGAGCCGCGACGAGCACCGAATGCCCGGCCTCGAGGCTGTGGCAAGCTGCCACCTGAAATTCGTCGAGATCGAATCGCTGCCCCGACCGAAACAGCTCCGTTTCTGGGTGGCGGGCACGCTCGGCGGCCCGGGCATAGCGTTCGGAGGGGCTGAGATTCACGCTTCGAACCTACCCGTTCGCGGATCAGAACTGCCGGTGCCATCCTGATCGACCGGCTCGGGCTCGCGCACCGCCGTCGCTTCCGCTGCGATATCGGCCTCAATTTCAGCCTCGAGCTTTTTGCGGCGTTTTACGCGCGCACGATCGAAGAGCGACGCCACGCCCGCCGCCAAAAAGTACAGCAGCACCATCGGCACCATCAGCAGCAGCATGCTGATCACATCCGCGGCCGGAGTGGCGATAGCCGCAAAGAGCGCGGTAATCAGCACCGCCCAGCGCCAGCCAGCCAAGATCTGCCGACCGGTGAGCACACCGGCGAGGTCAAGCATCACCAGTAGCACCGGCACAATATAGGCGATACCGACGGCAAGGCAGAGCGTCAATACGAACGAGTAGTAGGTTTTTGCGTCGTAGAAGACGGTGTCTTCAAACGGTACGAAACTCGTCATCACCTGCACGATGCGCGGCTGGATTGCCAGACCAGTCACCACGCCGGCAAGAAATAGCGGTATGCCGGTGCCCAAAAACCCCAGTGCATAGCGGCGCTCGGTCTTTTTTAGGCCCGGCATGAGGAACATCCACACCTGGTAGAGCCACACCGGTGATGCGATCACCACGCCGAGTGTGAGCGCCATTTGCAGACGCAGATCAAAGCCGGTGGTGACATTCGTGAAGTTGATCGATACCCGACCGCCGCGTTCTTGGGCGATCGCGAGGATCGGTCGACGAATGAGGTCGAGCGCCGGTTCAGACAGGATGAATCCGATCACCATCGAAACGACGATGGCGATCAGGCAAATAATGAATCGGTTGCGGAACTCGATCAGATGATCGGCCAGCCTCATCCGGCCTTCCGGGTTCCGTTTACGCGAATAGTGCGGGCGTTTGGATGCCGACCGCCGCGTTTTGCGCGCCGTGTCGCTCACGAACGTTAGTTCTGTGTGTTGTCGCTTGCGCTGCTGCGGTCGCTATCGGTTTTTTCGGCTTCGTTGTTGACGGTGCCACCGGTGGGCGCGTCGTCGTCGCGCATCTGGCGAACTTCCTTCTTAAAAATTCGCATTGATTGGCCGAGGTTTTTGGCCAGCGACGGAAGTTTCGGCGCGGCGAACAGCAGCAGGATGATGATCAGCAGCACCAAAAAGTGCGCGCCCGACAATCCTTGGAACATAGTTGATCTAAGCCTCTCGCCGTTTGTATTCGGTTAGGTATGCGTACTGCATCGGATCTGCAGCAATGAGTGCCCGCGCCCGGGCAATTTTAGCTTCCCGGCGCCGTTCACGCCGTGCATCGCGCGCGATAGTGAACTCGCGTCGCTCGGCGGCCACGGTGGCACGGCCACGCACTATGGCGTTGGGGGTTGGGTGAATCTGCACATCCTCGTCGGAGATTTCGAGCTGCGCAATCGCGTCCAAGAGTCGGCTCCCTTCCTCGCCGGTGCCCATCACCGCGCGAAAAAGCGCTCTGCCGCTGAAAAAGAGCACGACAACCAGCAGCGCCGTCAGCGCCACCCAAATTAAAAGCCACATCCACCAGGCCATAGTCCGGCTAGTCTACGCGAGGTTCGCGCTGTGGTGCGAGCGGCTCGTCGGGGGCGAACAGGTCTGTGGCAAGCAGATCACTCGCCGCGTCAAACACGGCTTGTCGCACCGACGGCGGGCCCACCACCTCGATCTCTCCGGCGTTTTCGCACACCAGTCGCGTCACGAGCTGTTGACTGCGCATCCCCACGAGCACTCGGTGGCGACCATCAGCAGCTGTTTCAGCTCGGCCAGTAGTCGACAGGTAGGGGCCGAGTATTTCCAGCCCGAGCGGTGTGGCAGAAAACTCAACCTCGATAAGTTCCGGCGAGTTGACCACCAGCGGTGCCTCGAGCACTCGTTTGGGATGCTTGGCAACCGGTGTGTCGAGTTCGGTAATCGACTCAATTCGGTCGACACGAAACCATCGCTGTTCGTCGCGCCAATTGCACCAGGCATTCAAATACACGTAGCGGTCTCGGGCTTCGATGCGGAGCGGATCAACAGTGCGTTCGGTGAAACGGTTGGAAGATTCCGCCCGATAGCCGAGTTGCAGCTGATGTCCGTTCGCAATGGCAGCCTTGATCACGCCAAGTTCACTGCTTACGCCGGTTTCGGGCGTCACACTCTGTGTCGGATCAAGTTGCTGTACGAGCTGCGCAATCGCATCCTGCTGGGCGCCATCCGCAAACGGCAGCAATTGCAACAACCCCATGAGCGCCGTCACCCGTTCGATCGGCGATAGCGGCAATTCAAACGTTTCCACCGGATTATGCGTGAGCCGAATATGGTCGCGTTCGTAGTCGTCATAGTCAAAATCGAACATTCCGTACGGATCTTCAAACCCGTCTGGTTCGGGCACACCGAGTGTCCATAGATAATCAATGAGCTTGCGTGTGGCCTCGACGCTGGTGTTGATCCGGCGGGCAAGCTCTGGCAGCGGCAGGCCATCTTCGTGACGTTGCAGCAGTTCAAGTACAGCGGCTGCTGTCAGCGCATCAAATTTCGCCACGGTCACCTCCGCCGTGGTGCGTGGCCACCACACGCGCGAGCCGTGACCGAACGCGTTCTCGCAACGATTCGGGCGAAATCGCTCGAATATCGGCTGCGAATGCAGCCAGTTCGTCGGCGAGTAGTTCATGATCCCAGTTCGGGATGCGCAGCTCGACACCGTCGGCATGCGTGACGGTGTCGAGTGCCCGGCGGCTGAGGGCCTGCTGTGCGCGTGAGCCCTCAGCAACGGTCACTGTGACTGCCTGCCGCTCCCCCAGCGCGCGCAGTTTGGCGGCGAGGTTGGTTGACGGCTCGTAAGTGGTTTTGCGCGCGCCGGTTAGTGTCACGTCACCGATGATGCGACGCAGCAAAAAATTGCGTTCGTCGTCACGCGCATAGTCGTAACAATTGCACAGCCAGTGTCCCTCCACCTGCACCAGCTGCAGGGGCGCGACCGAACGCGTGTCGGGGGCAGCGGTGCCGGGCTTTGCGTAGTCAAACTGCACATCCTGTCGTAGCGCAATAGCGTCGCGCAGTGCGGCAAAAGCCCCGCCGGTGCGTCGCACATGGGTGATCTGCGGCAAATTGGCTGCGGCCGAGTCGGCCTCGCTGCTGCCAAGCAATTTCAGGTAGGCGCGCCGCGCGTCTGCCGCGATATCCGGAGCCTCCCAAACCCTGGCCGCGGCATCGAGCAGCAGCAGCTGCTCGGCGCTGACGGTGAGCGGTACTGGTTCCGATGAAGCCGCGACCGCGTCGCGGTCGAGGGCAAATCGCCATCGGGATCGGTCGCCCGGTGCATCAGGATCAACCACCGTAGTCACCGGAAATCCGAGCTCCGTGAGGGTTTCACGGTCGCGCGCCAGCCGCTTTTCAAGCGCGTCTGTACTAGCTGGAGATTTTCCGGGTTCGTGTCGGTAACCGCTCACCGAATTAAAAATCTCTTCGCTGCTCACCGGCGTTGTGGTGCCGCTGAGCAGCATGAGCAGCCGCAGGTGCCGCTGACTATTCGGCGCAACCGCATCGGTCACTGCTGCCCCGTTTGCATCTCTACTGGTTGGTGGTCTTCGGGTAGACGGCAAGAATGTCAACGACGAACACAAGATGTGAATTTGCCGGAATCGAAGCCGTTTCTTGATCGCCGTAGCCGAGCTCGGGAGGAAATACGGTCACCACGCGCGAACCCACCTGCTGGCCGACAAGCGCATCCGCAAAACCGGTCACCACACCGTCGGTCGAAAACATTGTGGGCACACCGCCGCGAGCCCAGCTCGAATCGAACTCGGTGCCGTCGAGCAGCACACCACGGTACTGCACCACAACCTCGTCACCGGCGTCAACCTCGGGGCCGTCGCCCTGCAGCACCGTGCTGATCAGCTGCTCGGTGGGTTTCGGCGCATCAGCTGCAATTTTTACCTGGGGTGAACCGTCGTCGCCGTCACTCACCTCGATGAAATCGATGGAGTTATCGGTCGGTTTGCCGTCTGCGGCCTGGTTTTTTTCGACGCCGATTACGTCAATGACGTACATCGGGGTTTGCTGCGAGCCTGGCTTCTGGGCCGCTTCGGTAGCCGGCGGGAGTAGCACGATGCGTGAGCCCGACGGGGTGCCGAGCAAGCCCGAGTGCACTGGCTCGGGCAGCTGCAACTCAGCCAGTGTGCTCTGCACCGGTAGTGAGGCGTAGTCGCTCAGCGGCTCGCCGCTTCCAAAATCGAAGGTGGCGACTTTCAGCACCGGGTACATGTCTTCGGTCAGAGGCGCGCCATCGCCCTCAACGAGCACCTTGCGCTCAACCTGCTCGGTGAGCTTTGCCGAGTCGCCAGCGGTCACCTGGGGAGTTTCGCCGAAGCCGCCGGTCACAGTGGCAGTGTCAAGCGCCGGGGTGCCCTGCGCTGCCGCGGCACTGGTACCGTCAGCACCATCGCCGGCATCGGTGCCGCTGCATCCGGCGAGCGTGAATGCGAGCGCTGTTGCGGCACAGGCGGCAACGACGCGCCCAAGGCGACGTACACGAACTGGATAGGGGTTCGACAATTCGCTATACCTTTCCTAGCAGATCGACAACAAATACCACGGCATCCCCATAACCGAATGGCTGGCGACCCGCAGCGGCTTCTTTTTCTAGCGTGGCAGCAGGCACCACCACAACGATCTGGCTGCCAATGCGCCGGTCAATGAGCGCATCCCCGAGGGTGTAAACCTGCCCGGGTGCTGCCGGAAGCACCATGGCCTCTGAGACATTGGTCCAGCTGTTAAAAAGCTCTTCTCCGGTGCCCCACGTGTAGGCCGACATTTGGACGACAACCAGATCGTTCTGCTGCACGGTTTCACCGAATCCCGAAATAGTTTCGGCGATCCGGCGGTCGGTAGGTGCCGGTTCCTTCGGCATGGTCACGCCATGGCCACCATCCGGGGCATTCACCACGGCCGGAATGCCATTGCGCTGCGGGGCAATACGGCCCGAGGCAGCCGAGTGGTACACCTTTGACACCCGCACGGTGAGATGCTGTTCGCCATCGGCTGCCACTTGGCCGCTGGCGATAGCGGCATCTGGATAAAACTCGCTGTTCGGAATATCGGCGCTGATGGTCTGCCCGGCCTGTGAGCAGCGCAGCAATTCGCTCAGGCCGGGTGTGAGCCCAGCAAGTGGAATGGGCGCCGGTTCGCCGGTATTGGGATCGGTGCGCACCGCCTGGTTTTCGGCAACAAGCTGGCCCTTATCATCGCGAATGTCGATGGTGAACGTCGCGATTCCGTTGTCCGTGATAACCGGGCCAGATCCCTCGCCCGCGCGTTCGACCGCAAATCGATCTGTGGGGATGCAGGCGCTGGCGTTGTCGCTCGCCGGCAGCTGGGAGCATCCCGCCAGCCCGATCGCGGTGAGTGCGATCGCCGCCGCTGCAGCGCTGCGTGTGGCACGAATTTGGTGACCTGTCACTGGCCGTCCCCGTTCTCGGTGGTGCGTTCATCGGTTTCACCGTTGACTGGGTCAGCGGCGCTTGTCATTGTGTCAGGTCTTGGCGTCATCGGGTGGGTGGTAGGTTCGGCGATCGCGCCGTTGCCGTTACCCGCTTGCTTTTCGCCATTGGCGATGACCGCGGCGGCTACCGCGCGAGCCGCGGCACGCTGTGCCTCGCGGGCACGCTTGCGCAATACCTTATCGCTCACGGTTCGCACGCCCACGGCCTGCTCGGTCCAAGCTGCGGGGTCCGACGGTGTCCACGCTTCCCAGTCGACGCTGGAGCCAACCGCCTTATTGGCACGTGGCCCTTGCTGCGGCGTTTGGGTGTTGGGGGCGAGCCGGCGGGCGGTCAGCAAAAACCCCGTGTGGCCAACCATGCGGTGTTCGGGGCGCACCGCGAGTCCCTCGAGATGCCAGCCGCGAATCATGGTTTCGTCGGCGCTCGGTGTGGTGTACACGCCGGTGGCGCGAATCGCTTCGGCAATTCGCGAGAGCTGTGTCGCGGTGGCGACGTAGCACACGAGCACGCCGCCAGGGATGAGCGCCTCGGTTACCGCATCCAGGCAGTCCCAGGGCGCGAGCATATCGAGTACGACACGATCGACGCTTGCGGGTGGGCATTTTTTGGGCAGCTGCTCGCCGAGGTCGCCAAGGTGGATGCGCCAGTTTTCGGGTTCGCCGCCGAAGTAGCTTGCGACATTGCCGTGGGCCACATCCGCAAAATCGGCACGGCGTTCAAAACTGTGCAGCTCGCCGCAACCCGCGAGGGCCCGCAGTAGCCACAGCGAGAGCGCACCCGAGCCGACACCGGCCTCGACCACGCGCAGACCGGGGCGAATATCGGCTCGTGCCAGAATTTGCACGGCATCTTTCGGGTAGATCACTGCGGCACCGCGAGGCATCGAAAGAATAATGTCTTCGAGTAGCGGTCGCAGCGCCAAAAAACTGTGGCCGGTTGTTGAAACGGCCACCGACCCGTCGGGGGCACCGATGAGCTCGTCATGGGCGATTGAACCGTTCGTCGAGTGGAACTGCTCCCCCGCTGTGAGCCAGATGGTGTTCATCCGACCTTTGGGCCCGGTCAGCTGAACACGTTCGCCCTCGCGCAGCGGCCCCGAGGGCGGATAGACCACATCGAAGCTGGCAGGGATGGTGGCATCCGGTTGCGGTTCAGTCATCGTCCTCATTCGTTCTGGCTAATGTGGCGGGCGGGCAGAGCAGCGACAGCCCCCACGGCACCTACTGGATCGGGTTTGCGAGCAGCTGCTCGAGTTCAGCAATGCCCATCCCGGCAAGTGTCGGGCGCACGTGGTAGCTGTCACCGGCGGCAATGCCGACACCGTGGGGAACTGCCAGCACAGTACAGCCGGCACTAACGGCGCTGGCCACACCCGTCGGTGAGTCTTCAATTGCGACCGCAAATCGGGTTGTCACACCAAGATCTGCGGCGGCCAGTTCATAGGGTTCGGGATGCGGTTTGGGGTTGGTCACCCGCTCACTTGTTACCACCGCGGCGAAACCGTGGCCAGGCAGGCGTGTGAGCATGGCATCGACGATACTTTGGCTTGAGTTGGTGACCACCGCCATGGGAATCCGCGCCGCCTGCAGTTCAGGGAGCAGCTCGGTCACACCGGGACGCCAGTTCACTCCGGTAGCGACGCGTCTGGCCACATCGTCGGTGATCTCGCGGGCAATATCGTCGGTCGATAGCGGGACACCGAGTTCTTGAAAGCGCAGCGCAGCCTGTTCAATAGCAACGCCCACGAACTGTGCTTCGACTGCAGGGCTGAGCGCCGGCAGGCCAAACCGTTCAAGTAGCGCCGACTGGGCGCGCGTCCACTCAACTTCACTATCGATGAGCGTGCCGTCCATATCCCAAAGCACAGCCTGCAGCGCAGTGCTGCTGCGGTGTTGCTCGCTCGATTCTGGCCGTACAGTCACAAAGGTCATTCTAGTGTGAGCGCCAAGTAGGCTTGAGCAAGAGGATGCTACTGAGGGCGTACCCGTAGAGGTGCGAAGCCCCACCAGCGCATCCGTTTTGTAGTCAAAACACCCGGGAGCAACTCAACTATGTCGGTAGGTCGTCTCTTCAATGGAGAACGCGTGCTAGTGTGCGCGATGCGTGGTTGGAGCGACGCCGGAGACGCCGCCTCAGACGCGGTCACCGAAGTACGCAAAACCCTCGGTCTCGACCAGGTTGTCGGCGGTATCGACGACGAGCGCTTCTACGACTACTCGACAACCCGCCCCTGGGTGTCAATCACAAACGGTAAACGCCGCATCGAGTGGCCACACGCTGTTATCTACGGGCCACGCCCCGAAGATGAGCACGGCATCTATGTGCTGATTGGCGACGAGCCGGCGTTGCACTGGCAGAGCTATGTCGACCAGCTACTCGACCTGTGCGTTACAGAGGACATTACCGCGATCGTGCAGGTGGGCTCACTGCTTGCCGACACCCCGCACACTCGCGATATCCAAGTAAACTCCTATTGCGACGATGACGAGCTGCGACTTCAGTATTCGTTCGAGGTCTCGAAATACCAGGGGCCGCTCGGAGTGCTGTCAGTGTTTGCCGAGGCCGCTGCACTTGAAGGCATCCGCAGCGTTGCGCTGTGGGCCTCGGTGCCGCACTATGCGCAGGCCCCCGACCTCCCCGCGGCGAAGGCGACGCTGGCACTCACCGAAGAGCTGTCTGAGCTGCTCCTTTTCAACTTTGATCGTGAATCGATGCGTGAAGCGGCCGATGCCTGGGAGCTGCGGGTGACGCAGGCGGTTGAGCGAGACGAAGAACTCGGCCAGTACGTGCAGTTCCTCGAGCAGACACGTGACATGGTCGATTCGGAGGCCGCCAGTGGTGATGCGATCGCTGCCGAGTTTGAGGCGTTTCTGTCGACAGATGCGGATGATCGCAACGATGATCCCAGCGGCGAAGACGAGGAGCCCGGCCAGCAAGGCGCGAACGGCCGCGACTAACGTCGTTTTGCGCAACGGCGAGCTCGGCTAGTTCCTCAGCTCGTAAGCAGCGGCACGCCCAGTAGCGCGTCAACCGCTTCAATCACATCGGCCTGGGGTTTTTCGAGCTCAGCCCACGCATCCACCACTTCGATCATGGTCGGGGTGTCGAGATCATTGGCGATCGCCTCGCGCAGCTGCCGACGCACCACCGACTCTTTCGAACCCGACTCTTCCGAACCCGAGACTTCGGCCCGCTGCGCCGCCGCAAGCCACCGCGACAGGCGAGCCTGAGCGGCATCGAGGTCAGTGGCAAACCACTCCCAGCTGCTGCGATAGTGATGCGCCAGCACTGCCAGCCGCACCGCCATCGGATCATGACCCGCGGCCACGAGCTGCGAAACCAACACCAGGTTGCCGAGTGACTTCGACATCTTTTCACCCTGATACGCAACCAGTCCGGCGTGGGTGAAATGGCCTGCGAATTCACGTCCGGTCAGCGCCGATGCATGAGCAGCCGACATTTCGTGGTGGGGATACAGCAGGTCACGGCCACCGCCCTGGATGCTGATGAGCGTGCCCTCGGCCGCCACCGGAAGCGCGCCGGTTGCGATTACCGAACACTCCACATGCCATCCCGGTCGCCCCGCAGGAACACCGTCGGCAGCCTGCCAGCTGGGTTCGTTCACACGCGCTGCCCGCCACAGCAGCGGATCGAGCGGCGAGCGTTTACCGGGACGATCGGGGTCGCCACCGAATTCGACAAACGCGGCGGCAAGCTGCTCCGGCGCAAAATGGCTGATCGCACCGAGCTCATACGGTGTGCGTGCCTGCACCGCCTGCACGTCAAGATAAATATCGTCATCGACCGCATCCGGTGTAGTTACCGAATAGGCAAACCCGTCCCGCAGCAGCTGCGCAACGGCCGCCGCAATTTCGTCAATCGCATCCTGTACCCGCACAAATGCGTCGGGAGCGATCACTCGAAGCTGGTCCATATCCGAACGAAAAAGATCGGTCTGCGATTGCGCGAGTTGCTGCCAATCAACCTGATCACGCTCGGCACGTTCGAGCAGCGGATCGTCGACATCGGTGATGTTTTCGGCGAAACGCACCGCCACTCCCCCTTGCCGCAGCGCCCGATTGAGTGTGTCGAAGGCGAGATAGGTTGCGGCATGTCCCAGATGGGTGGCGTCGTAGGGCGTGATGCCGCACACATACAGTGTTGCAACCCCATCAGGAGTCGTCACCTGCCGCACCGAGTCAGTTTCAGCGTCATAGAGCGCCACCGGGACGCTCTCGCCCGCTAGCTGTGGAACCTGAACCTGAGGCCAAGAATTGACGAACTGCACGATACGAGTCTAATTCGTATCGGCACGCAATCATTGCCTGCCGTATCGCAGCCGTCCGTTACTGTGCCGGCTATCCCGTCGGGGCCCCGGCCAGCGGATCAAGAACACCGGTGATCAATAGCACCATCAATAGCGTGCCAAGCGCGATGCGGTAGAGCACGAACGGCATGAAGCTGCGCTGCTCTACCCACTTCATGAGAAATTTGATTACCAGCCAGCCAACGACGAACGAGATGACCGTGGCAAGCGCGGTGGGACCGAACGCGATCGCGTTCACTTCGGTGGGTTCTTTGATCGCCCCGTAGAGCTCGTAAAGACCCGAGCCAAGTACCGCAGGAATAGCCAGCAAAAAGGCGTAGCGCGCGGCGGATGCGCGATCGTATCCGAGCAGGCGTCCCGCCGTGATTGTGCCGCCCGAGCGCGAAACACCGGGGATGAGCGCGAGTGCCTGCGCGAACCCGTAGATCAGGCCGTCCTTGGCGTCGAGCTGGGTGAGATCTTTTTGGCGCCGGCCGAGCACATCGGCCAGGCCCAGGATGATGCCAAACAAAATGAGTGTGGTGGCGACAATCCACAGCGAACGGAACTGGCTGCGAATCAAATCTTGAAAGAGCACGCCCAGCACCACGATGGGAATGGAACCGAGGATGATCCACCAGCCCATGCGTGCATCCGGATCGTTTTTTGGCACCCGACCGCGCAGAGCTCCGAACCAGCGGCTGATAATCCGCACGATGTCTTTCCAGAAGTACACGAGCACGGCCGCCTCAGTGCCAATCTGAATGATCGCGGTGAAGGTGGCGCCGGGGTCGCCGCTACCGATCCACTCGCCGACAACGCGCAGGTGGGCGCTGGACGAGATCGGCAAAAACTCGGTGAGTCCTTGCACGACCGCCAGCACGAACGCTTCAAACCAGTTCATCCATCCGCTTTCTATCGACAGTAAGTGCGCTGCTTTAAACACAGTGAGTTTACGCCTCCATTAACACCCCCGGCGCCGGCGCGCCGATTCGAGCTACGACCCGTCGAAGTCGCGGAGAAACGCTGCCAGCACTTCTCTACCGAACACCAGCGATTCGAGCGGTACCCGCTCGTCAATACCGTGAAATAGTGCCGGGAAGTCGAGTGTGTCGGGCAGCAGCAGCGGTGCGAAACCGTAGCCGTCAATGCCGAGCCGAGCGAGTGATTTATTGTCGGTTCCGGCGGGCAGCAGGTACGGCACGACCACCGCATCGGGATCAAATTTGCGCAGTGCGCGCGTTGCCGCGGTAACGAGATCCGATTTTGCCGGGGCTTGGGCACCGTTGAACCGCCAGTCGATGGCGATCTCTACATCGTCGCCGACGATCTGCTGCAATGTTTCGAGCACCGCATCCTCGTCGCCCGGTAGCGGGCGGATGTCGAGGGTGACGGTTGCCGTTGCGGGAACAACGTTTTGTTTGCTGCCGGCCTCGAGCACCGTGGGGCTTGCGGTAGTTCGCAGCGAAGCGGTGAGCCAGGCAGCCGCCGAGCCGCAGCGAAGTGCCAGCTGGTCGGCCCCGATTTGTTCGACGTCTTCACCGGTCAGCTCGCACAGCGCGGCGATCATCTCGCGGCTTGTGTCACCCAGGTGCATCGGCCACTCGTGCTCGGCCAGACGCACGATGGCTGCGGCCAGCACCTGAATGGCATTGTCATCGGGATGAATATGTTTGGATCCGTGTCCGGGACGGCGGCGCACCTGCAACCGGGCCCAAATCATCCCCTTTTCACCGGTTTGCAATAGATAGGCACGGCGACCATCGACGTTGATTGAATAGCCGCCAACCTCGCTGATCGCCTGAGTTGCGCCGGTAAAGAGTTCGGGATGCTGTTCTACCAGCCAGTGCGCACCAAGTTTGCCGCCGTCTTCTTCGTCGGCAAAAAACGCAACAATGAGATCCCGAGCGGGCTGTTCACCGACTGCCTGCAGCTGTTCGAGGGCGGTGATCATCATGGCGTCGACGTTTTTCATGTCGACCGCTCCGCGCCCCCACAGCATGCCGTCACGAATTTCGCCAGCGAACGGGTCGACCTTCCAGTCATCGGCATCTGCCGGCACGACATCGGTGTGGCCGTGTACCACCAGCGCCGGCAGCTCTGGATTACGGCCGGGGATGCGTGCCACGATGCTCGTGCGGCGCGGTGCGGCCTCGAACACGTGTACGCGGCTCCCCAACGCCGTGAGCCGTGCCTCAAGATATTCGGCGGCTTCGCGCTCTCCCCGCGCCCGACCATTACCCCAGTTGGTGGTGTCGATGCGGATGAGCTCTTGAGCGGTGCGGACAGTAGCGTCGTGTTCGAGGTCGGTCATGGCACCACTCTAGGAGCTTTGGTTGCATCCGCGAGGCACGACCGGGAGTTTCGACGCGCCCACGAGTCTTGATTTGCACATTCCATAATGTGTGCAGTAAAGTTGTCATTCGTGCCGCGGCGCTAAGCGCCGAAACACGACACCTGCGCGGGTGGCGGAATTGGTAGACGCGCTAGCTTGAGGTGCTAGTGACCGCTTTTAGGTCGTGGGGGTTCAAGTCCCCCTTCGCGCACGCGAATGAAATGGCCCCTGACCTGGGATTTAGTTCTCCGGGTTGGGGGTCATTCGCGTCCGAAGTGCTAGAAAAAGTGCTAAGCCTTGCCGAGATGGGCCGCGAAACGGTCAACTGCCGACCTCTGCATGGTCGGGGTGACGTGGGAGTAGATGTTCATCGTCGTCGTGATCGTTGAGTGGCCCAACCGCTCCTGGACGACCTTGGGGTGCTCGCCGAGATCGAGTAGCAGGGTCGCGTGGGTGTGACGCAGGCCCTTGGTCGTGACTCGGTGCAGGGTGTCGAACTTCGCGGTCGCCCACTTGAGGCGGCGATCCCAGCGGCTGGTCATCGCGTCGGGTGAGCGGAGCTTCCCGTCGTCGTCGCCGAAGACGTAGGCGTCGGCTTTCGCCAGCTCGAACGACACCTCAGCGCGGGCGACCTTGTACGAGGCGAGCACCTTGAGGGTATCGGCGTCGACGTCGATGACGCGGGCCCCGCCGGTCTTGGTGGTCTTCGTCTTCGTCCAGTCGTCGGTATCGACGGCGCCGCGGATGCTGACCCGCATCGTCTTCGCGTTGATCTCCGACCACTTGAGGGTGAGGGCTTCGGAGCGGCGCATCCCGGTGTAGGCGATGAGTCGCCACAGCGGGAACAGCTCGTCTTCGAGGGTATCGCGGTAGTGGCGGGCGATGCGGGTGGCGGTGAGTTTGTCGAGCCGGATCGTGCCGAGCTGGGGGCGGATGTGGTTTCGGATGATCTTCTTGTACCCGGTGATCGTGGACGCCGCGAGCTTGAGTCCCGCTACCCACTCATCCGCGTAGGTTCCGACGGTGGGTACCTTGTTTCCGAACTTCTCGTTCTGCTTGCGCTGCTTGAGCGCTTCCTGCAAGGCGTCGTTGGCCTCGTCGGTGCTGGTGAACCCGGAGCGGGTGAGCCTGCGCGATCCCATCTCGGGGTATTCGGGGTCTTTCAGGACGTAGATCTGGAACCGCCACCGCTTCCCCGTGTCGGTGTCGTAGGACTGGATCGAGCCGGGCTGCCGCGAGCGGGAGCGCCGCTGTTGCTTCGTAGTCGGCGGCGTTGAACACGCGCCCCTCCGGGTCGAGCTGCACGCCTCGCTCTTGGATGACGCGGGCGCGTGCCCGTGCCGTCTCTAGGCGTTCCTGGTAGGCGGCGATGGTCTTGGGGTGCGCACTCGGCTTCTCGGGGTCGTCTCTGCTCGGGGCGGTCATGCCCGCGAGGGTGGTTTCGAGATGGTGGATGCGATCGGTGCAGATCACCCATTCCTGCTGCCAGTAGTTGAACAGCCCCTCATCGGTGAGCACAAGTTCCCCGCGCATCCACCGATCAATCTCCTCCGGCTTGCACTCGCTGGGCATCCCCGTCGAGCTCCGCTTGCTCCGCCCAGGACAAGCCGGCGACGCTCAAGATGACCTTGGCGACGATGGCCCCCGCGTCGTGCGTCTCGAGGCGGAGTCCGCGCAGCACGGAGCGTGCCGTTTCTTCGATGAGGAAGGCGAGCACCTCTGGCGTCATGTCTTGACGGAAGACACCCGACCGGACACCGTCATTGGTGATCTCGCGGATGCGACGCCGCAGCGGCTCGAGAGCGCGAGCGGTGTCGGCGACGTGGTGCTCGTCGAGCGCGATGTTCGCTAGGGCGCGCACCGTCGAGACTTCGTGCCACAGACGCGCGGCCATGCGGGCGAGGGCGATACGCGGGTCCGTATCCGCGGTGGCCTCGGCGATGAGGTTGAAACGTTCCGCGCCGATGGCGATGACTTCGCGCAGCAGGCTTTCACGGTCGGCGAAGTGCCCGTAGAGTGCACGCCGGGACAGGCCCGCCGCATGTGCGATCGCGTCCAGCGAGGCGTGCGGATTCTCGGCGAGAACCGCCTGTGCGGCGTGGAGCAGCGCTTCGTGGTTGGTGGCGGCGTCGCGACGGCGGGTGCGTGGTGGCGGCGTGGCGCTCGGCGACGGAGAGTCGTCTGTGGGCATGTGAACGCTCATATCGCCACTCACATTAGCTTCGTCGACTCGAGGGCCTCAGTCAGGCCACGGTTGTAGGCCACCAGCGGACGTCGCAGAACGAGCCCGAGGAGGAGCGCGGGAAGCACGAACAGGGCAAGCATCCCGAGTGAGATCCAGAAGTCGGCTGCATAGACGCCCGCGATGGTCGATCGCATGGCTCCGATCGCGTATGTCGCGGGAAGGAAGGGACTGATGTTCTGGAACCACTCCGGCACGAGCTCCAGAGGATACGCTCCTCCCGAACCAGAGATCTGGATGACCAGCAGCAGCACGGACAATGCTTTCCCGGCGTTGCCGAAGGCGACCACCAGCGTGTAGACGATGAGCGTGAACACGAGCGAGGTGACCCAACCCGCCAGGATCATCAGAAGCGGATGCGCAGGTTCGATCCTGACGAAGAGGATGAGCCCGAGCGTGACAAGCGTGCTCTGCGCGAGGCCGACGAGCGCGAAGATGCCGTACCTTCCGAGGTACTTCCGCGTCGGGGTGAGCTCGGCACGGTCGGGAAGCGTCTCGCTGTCGACGTCGACGCGGATCGTCACCGTCATCAGCAGAGCGCCCACCCAGAGGGCGAGGATCGTGTACAGCGGAGCCATGGCCGCGCCGAAACTCCCGACCGGGAACACGGCGATGCGGTCGACGCTCACGGGGTCGGCCAGCGACGCGGCCAGGATACCAGGATCGGAGCCGATGATCTCGCTGAGCTCACTCAGATCGCCGGTGTCGGCCGCGTCGCCCAGTGCCCGTTCGATCTCGTCGAATCTGTCGGCAGTCTCGTCGAGCAAGTCGGAGAGCCCCTCCGTCACGGTCTTCGCGCGGTTCATCGTCGAGAGCACCGAACCGGATGAATCCGAAAGACTCGATGAAATCTCGTCGATGTCCGCACGCAGCTCGGAGATGTCGGATCCGATGTCTCCGAGTGTCGACGACAGTTGGTCCAGCTGCGGCTTCAACCCGTTCGTGTAGGCAGTCTGTGCGTCCCCGATCGCGCTCTGGGCGTCCGCGATCGCCTCCTTGATCTCCTGATGGGAGCTCTGCGTAGATTCGTTGCCCTCCTCGACGTCGCGCGCGGCCTGTTCGAGACGGTCGTGCACCGCCTGTTGACGTGCGATCGCATCGTCGAGCGCGTCGACGACCGCGTCGAGGCTGCCCTGTGCGGACTCCGGCAGAGTGGGGGCGATGTCCGTCTCGACGGTGTCGCGGAGGGACTCATACCGGTCGATCTGGTCCTGTACGCGATCGGCGAGGGTCTCGAGCACCGTCACATGCTCTCCGCTGAGCGTGTCGCGTTCGGAGTAGAGGTCGTCGATGCGATCCCCCACCGTGTCGTAGCTCGACGCGGTCGCCGAGAGCGCCTGCGTCACCGACTGCGTCGCGGTACGCAGCGTCGATCGGAGCTCGTCCACGGCCTTGCTCCCGCTGCCGACCGCGTTCGATGCGTCGTCGAACGCGTCGCCGGCGCCATCGACCAGACTCGACGCACTGTTCACCACCGGAATGCTCGACTCGATCAGCGCCGTGAACATGTCCGCCGTCTGCGCGCTGGAACGCAGCTGCGTGGACACGTTCGCGACACGCGCTTCCAGGCGGGTGAGAGCAGCCTGGGTATCCGCGTCCGTGAGGTAGTCGGAGAGCGAGGAGATCAGGCCCAGGGCGATCTCGCTGAGCGTCTGTGTGAACGTCTGGGTGATCTGGGAGGAGACCCCCTCGGCGCCCTGCTCGGTGATCTTCGGAGCCAACGCGTTCTTCTTCTCGTTGGTGTACAGCGCGATGTCCGTGTGATCTGCGCCGTCGACATAGAACGTCATCATGTCGGTGCTGAACGACGGCGGGAGGACGATCGCCGCGTAGTAGTCGCCCGACCTGGTTCCGTCGATCGCATCCTCTTCGTCGGTGATAACCCAGTCGAAGTCGTCGTTCGCCCGCAACTCCGACAGCACCTGTTCGCCGACGTTGATGCGGATGGGCACGAGGTCACTCTCATATCCCTCGTCGGTGCTCGCGACGGCGACTTTCAGATTGCTTGCGTTGTCGAACGGATCCCAGGTCGCGATCACGTTGAACCAGGTGAAGAGCGAAGGAATGACGGCGAGTCCGAAGATGACGATACCGGCCATCACGTTCCGGGTCGCATGACGCACGTCGCGGAGCGCCAGGGCGAAGATGTCTCTCACGCGCGCTC
Organism: Gulosibacter sp. GYB002; assembly: GCF_036577665.1. Classification (NCBI taxonomy): domain Bacteria; kingdom Bacillati; phylum Actinomycetota; class Actinomycetes; order Micrococcales; family Microbacteriaceae; genus Gulosibacter; species Gulosibacter sp. GYB002. The sequence continues at coordinate 43,123 of NZ_JARBDD010000014.1, forward strand.
CTCGCCGTCGTCGGCGGGGTCGGTCTCGTCCTGTTCGTCGACCACATCGAGTTCGGTCGTCTCCGCGTCCGGATCCGGCTCGTCCCGTTCGGCGGGCTCGCCGAGGGTGAAGATCTCGTCGAGCAGATCGGCCTCCTCATCCGGCCCCGCGGGGGCATCTCCCTCATCGATCTCGTCGATCTCGAGCGTCTGCGCGGGCACATCGATCCTCGTCGTCTGCGCCGATGTCTGCGCCGAGTCCTCCGAGAGGCCGGCGGCGTCCCCGGCGAGGACGACCTCTCGCAGCTCGGCATCCTCCAGAGCCGCAACCGCGTAGGCCTGGGCGAAGTTCCGCTTGGCGTACTCGATGGCGACGAGGAACCCGATGACGAGCAGGCACCACAGGCTCCACAGCCCCAATAGAAGCGCCTTGGCCTCCGGGAACAGCCATGCGACGACCGCCAGCAGCAGTATGCCCGCAAGACCCACGACAAGCGTTAACCGCAACAGCGTCGGATAGTGCCGGGTGAACGGCCGGGCCCGGCGGGCGAGCTCGTCGCGGTACTCCCGACGGTTCGACAGCGCGTGGATCACCTGGCTCAGGCGGTAACCGGTTCCGGTGACTTGCACCTTCTCACCGATCAGGAGGTCGGTCGAGGCGATCTCCTTGTTGAACAGGATGTGGAGGTTGGCCAGGCGACGCCTCAACACGAGGCCGAGCAGGAACGCGAGAGCGACGAACACCGCGAGCGCGCCCATGAACCGCCAGTAGTGGTTGCCGTAGAAGCCCGCGATCGTCTCGCGCATGGTATCGATGCCGTACGAGAAGGGCAGAAGGGGATAGATGGCTCTGAAGAAGTCCGGCATCATCTCGATCGGATACAGGCCCGACGCACCGGGAATCTGCATGATCACCAGCAGGATGCACAGCCCCCGACCGACATGCCCGAAGGCGACGCACAGGGCGTAGATGATGCTCACGTAGGCCAGCCCGATCAGCACGGCCGTGCCGACGAACGCAACAGCGCTCGCTGTTTGAACACCGATAATGAGATTGCCGATCGAGACGATCAACGCCTGGGCGACGGCGAGCATTGCGAACAGACCGAAACGCCCCAGATAGGCCTCGAGCACGCTCACGCCTTCGACGCCCTCGGTGTCGACCTCAATCTTGAAGATCACCATGAGCACGAAGGAGCCGATCCACAGCGAGAGGTTCGTGAAGAGGGCCGCCATCGCGGATCCGTATGACGACACCGGGAAGAGGATCTGCTCATCGACCTCGACCGGCGAGGCGATGAACTGCGCGATGTCGTCGGGGTCCAGACCGGTGAGGGTGCTCAACGCCCCCAACTCCGACGCGGCGACGAGCGCCTCGACGTCGGTGCGCGCCGTCTGAACGCTCGACTCGATGTTCGCGATGTCGTCGTCGAAGCTGCCGAGCGCCACCGAGGTCGACGCCAGCTGTGTATCGACCCCGAGCAGCAGTTCCCCCGCCTGCGCCAGCACCCGACGCTGCGACCCGACGGCGGCCGAGAACTCGCCGGCGCTCTCCGACAACTGCGACATCGCGCTGTTGAGCGCGGGCAGGTTCTCGGTGAGCGCTACGCGCAGGTCGACGGCGGCCGACTTTGTGTCCTGCATGGCGCCGTCCATGGCATCCGCGGCCGCTTGAAGCGCCTGAACGGTCTCGGCCACGCTGGAGCTGAGCTGAGACAGTTCTGAGAGGAGCTGTTGATCGGCCGCGTTGCGCTCTTCCAGGGCCTCGATCACACCGGACAGCCGCTCCGCCGTGTCCGGATCGAGGCCTGCGTCGTCGAGAACCGTCCGCAATTCGGCGATCGCCGCCTCGTTCGACTCCAGAACCCCCTGCAGATCCTCGATTGCGGCTTCCACCCGCACACCCGCGGCGTCGAGGCTCTGAGTCAGCTGCGTGACCGAGGTGTTCGCGCTCGACGAGGCGTCTGCGAGCAGAGTCGTTCCCTGCAGGTACGCGGCCGTCGCTGCGTCTGTGAAGTCGATCACCTGGGTCCGCGCCTCCGCGATGATCCCCTGCGTCTCGTCGATCGCCTGCTGCACGTCTCCCAGCGTCGCGTCGATGTCGCCCAGCGTTCGCCGGGTCGACGAGAGGGACTCGCGGGACGAGTCGATCCCCTGCTGCAGATCGTCGATGCTCTCCCGTACGGAGGCGAGTCTCTGCGACGTGCTGTCGAAGGTGTTCAGTGCACGATCCTGTGCGTTCAGCAGTCGCTGCTGCGCATCGTCGCCGGCGTCCCTGACCGCCTCGCTCGCGGCGGACGCGACCTCTTCGGCGAAGGCGGACGTGATCTGCCTGTCCAGCTCCGTGGCCCCGACGTCGGTGATCTTCGGCGCGATAGCGCTGGATTTCTCGTTGACGTAGTACTGCAGCGCCGGTTGGGCGAAATCACTGGTCGTGATGCTGAGGAGGTCCTCGCTGAAGCCTGCTGGGATGACGATCGCCGCATACGCGTCGCCGCGCTGGACTGCCTCGAGGGCTTCCTCGTGGGTCATGAAGTCCCAGCCGAGATCGTCGTTCCCCCTGAGCTGCTCCTCGACCTGATCCCCGATATTGACAGCACCTGTCAGATCGGACGTCGCGCCCTCATCGAGGTTCGCCACGGCGACGCTGACGTTCTCCGTGTTCGAATACGGGTCCCAGAAGGCGCTGATGTTGAGCCACGCGTACAGCGCCGGGGTGATGAGAACCCCGATCACGATGATCCACGCCTTGCGTACGCGGGCGAGTCGGCCGACGTCGCGCGCGAACACCTGCCAGCTCTTCTTCACGTCATCATCGTACATGAAACATGCACATCGATATGCACAATGAGACGAGTCCGCGTCGCGACGCGTTCCGGCAGGGAGCATCTCTGGTCTACCGGCGCGGCTGCGAAACGCCTGCCGGCTACGCCGTACTAGGTGTTCTTCCCCGTGAGGTTGTGAACTCGTTGGGCGGGGGTTGAGCCTGCGAGTCCGGTATGGGGTCGGTGGTGATTGTAGTGATGGAGCCAGGTCGCGTAGGCGGCTTCGCGTTCGATCTCGGATCGGTAGGGCCGTGCATAGGCCCATTCGGCGGCGAGGGTGCGGTTGAAGCGTTCGACCTTGCCGTTGGTTTGTGGTCGGAACGGGCGGGTGCGGCGGTGCGTGATCCGTGGCCCGAGCGCGGCGGCGAACGTGTGCGATCGGTAGCAGGAACCGTTATCGGTCATCACTGCGGTGACGATGATGCCGTGCTCGGCGAAGAACGCGTTTGCGCGCTCCCAGAACCCGGCAGCGGTGTCCTTGCGTTCGTCGGGCAAGCGTTCGGAATAGGCCAGTCGGGTGCAGCCATCGACTGCGTGGTGTAGGAACGCGTATCCCCTGGAGGGGGACGCGCCCTGACGGGGCGCGCGATCAGATGCCACGCCGACGCGGCGGGCTTGAGCGGAATCGCGGCCGCGGACGCGCCAGCCGCCGCGTCCGGGATGATCCCGAGTTTCTTGATGTCGACATGGTCCAGCTCGCCCGGTGTCTGCTTTTCGTAGCGGACCGGTGTTGGCTTGCGGACCGGCAGCCCAGTGCCCTGATCCAGATGCGCCAGCAGCGGCATCCGGTAGCGGGCGAGCACCCGCCCGACCGTCGACCGAGGGACTCCGAGGTGGTAGCCGATGCGATGCGGTCCCCAGCGGCGCGTGAACCGCAGGTTGACGATCCTGCGTTCCAGATGCTGCAACGCTCGACTGAGCGAGTGGTGCGGGCGCGAGCTGCGATCCGTCAGCGGCAAGCCCGCCCGATACCGGCGAGACCACCTCGACGCCGTCGCCGGCGAGCACTGGAACCGCTCCGCCGCCCGTCTCACCGCCCAGCCCTCATCGACGATCAGCGAAGCAAGACGACGACGCCCCTCCGGCGTCAAAGGCGCGTTAGCGTGAGTCACGAGGGCCTCCGTGGCGACGATCTGAGTGTGGTAACCCACATCGTCCCCGGAGGCCCTCGCCTTACCTCACACGATCACAACGTGTCGGGGAAGAACACCTAGGCCCATTGCGAGAGTCACTGAAGTGAGAATCGATGGCTTCCACGGCCGAGAGAGTGCTAACGAAAGTGCTAAGCAACCCGTAGGTCGGGGTATCGCGGTGGAGTTATCCACAGGGCACATGCCGTAGATCGTTGTTTTTATGCGGCAGAACGGGCCGCCGAGATTCGCGGTGCGAGGGGGTCGAGGTCAGTTCAAGTCCCCCTTCGCGCATAGGAAGGCCGAATCGGAGCAATCCGGTTCGGCCTCATTGTTTTCCCGGTGTTATCGAAACCCACGCGCCCGCGCGGGTCAGCAGCAGTTGCGAGACACCGGCTTTACCAGTGCAACTGGCCCAGCTAGTGCAATTTGCGGCGCAGGTAGTCGATGCGCTGTTGAATCTGATGGGCGGTTGCCTGCCCCACCGCAGGGCCCCCGCAGGTGACACGCAGCTGCGAATGAATCGCCCCGTGCGGCTGACCTGATTGTCGCGCATAGAGCCCCACCAGCGAGTGCAATAGGTTTCGCTGTTCTTTTAGTGAGCGGTGCATCGGCTGCACGGTTTGGTGACCGTCATTCAGCGAACCGCGCGCGCGTGCATCCTGGATGCGATGCTGCCGCTGGGCGCGCTGTTCAAGCACAGCGGCAACCTCATCGTGGTTCAAAATTCCCGGCAAACCCAAAAATTCGAGTTCTTCAAGCGACCCCACTTCGGCCGCATATCCGTAGTCACCGCCGTCGTAGAGCACCCGGTCGAACTGGGCTTCGGATGAAAGCGCCTCAAATTTGTATTTGGTGAGCTCTTCCGAGGCTCGGTCTTCGGCCTCTGCTTCCCGCAGTTCGCGCTCCTCGGGCGTCATCCCGGCCGCGTCGTCACCGTCGTTGCCGTCTTTACGGTCGAGCGCGTGATCGCGCTCAAGTTCGAGTTCGTGAGCCAGAGCCGAGAGCTTTGGCACCGACGGCAAAAACACGGTGGCAGTTTCGCCCCGGCGACGCGCCCGCACAAAGCGGCCGATCGCCTGCGCAAAAAAGAGCGGCGTCGATGAGCTCGTGGCATACACGCCGACGGCGAGCCGGGGCACGTCGACGCCCTCAGAAACCATCCGCACGGCCACCATCCACCGCTCGCTTCCGTTTGCCGAGAACGAATCGATGCGGGCAGAAGCCCCGGGATCATCGCTCAAAATCAGCGCCGGCGCGGTGCCGGTGATGTATTCGAGCAATTTTGCATAGCCGCGGGCAGCCTGATGATCGGTGGCAATTACCAGGCCGCCGGCATCCGGAACCTGCTCACGCACCTCGGTAAGCCGCCTATCTGCGGCCCGCAGCACCTGCTGCATCCAGTCGCCCTCGGGATCCAGAGCCGTGCGCCACGCCTGCGAAATAATGTCTTTGGTGTTGTCGTCGGCAAGACCGGCGCTCATCTGCTCGCCGCTCGTGTCACGCCAGTTCATCGACCCGGCATACGACATGAACATCACCGGCCGCACGACCCCGTCACGCAAAGCCCGACCGTAGCCATAGTTGTAGTCGGCCTTCGACACCCGCACACCAGAAGCATCCGACTCGTACCGCACGAACGGAATTGGCGCGGTATCAGAGCGGAACGGCGTGCCGGTGAGTGAGAGCCGGCGCTCGGCATACTGGTAGGCGTCGCGCAGCCCGTCACCCCACGAAAGCGAATCGCCACCGTGGTGCACTTCGTCCAAAATCACCAGCGACCGTGCGGAAGAACACAGGTGCTCATGCACATAGGGCTTCAGCGCGACCTGCGCATAGGTCACGGCAACGCCGTGATAGTCACGCGAAAGTGCGCCGCTCGAGTTGCGAAATTTTGGGTCGAGATGGATGCCCACGCGCGCCGCCGAAGCCGCCCACTGCGTTTTTAAATGGTCGGTTGGCGCAACCACGATGACGCGATTGACCGTGCCGCGGCGCAGCAGCTCGCTCGCCAAGCGCAGCGCAAAGGTGGTTTTCCCGGCGCCGGGAGTTGCGGATGCGAGAAAATCGCGCGGCTCGGTAGCAAAATACTGCTCGAGTGCCTCCTGCTGCCAGGCCCGCAAATTGGATGCGGTGCCCCAGGGCGCGCGGCGTGGGAAAGATGGCGACAGATGCTCGGCAGCATAGCTACCGAGCTGTACTTCGCCATCACCCGGGCGCGGCTCATCGATCGGGTGTGAATCGGATGCGGGCTGGGTCATGCCTGTGCGGCGCCGCCTTGGGAATCCGAATCCTCAACTGCCAGGCGTTCAGCTGCCGCGTCGAGAATCCAGTTGGCGATGCCGGCGCGCACCCCGCGATCTTGCGAGGGCTGGAATATGCCCGCGGTGATGTCACGGTATAGCCGGCCCATTTCGTGCCCAGACCGGTACGCGCTGCCGCCGACAACTTCGAGCGCGTCGGTTGCGGTTTCGCGAGCTGCGCGGGTGCCCACGTATTTGGCGAGCGTCAGGCGCGGGAACCACTCCGCACCCAGGTCTTCCTGCTCATCCACCGAGCGGCACACCGACTCGACTTGCAGGCGAGCCGATAGCTGCCGCGTGCCCATCTGCGCAATGAGTTCGCGGATGCCGGGGTCGTCTGCGTAGGGGGCTTCGTTTACTCGACTGTGGCGGCGGTGTGCGGCCTCAGCGGCAAGCTCAATCGCGCGGTCGCCCATACCGACATAGCAGGCACCGATCAGCGGCAAGAAGTTGGCAAAAATACCGAACACGATCGGCGAGGCGTTCGGCCCGGCAGGTGCATAACCCACCACGCGCTCGGGCGCCGCATAGGCGTCCTCGAGGCTCGTGGTGTGCGACTGGGTGCCACGCATGCCGAGCGTGTCCCAGTCGTCGTGGCTGCGCGTGCCGCCATCCTCACGGCGCAGCACCGCGTGTACAACGCGCGGGTCATCGTGCTGATCGTCCCGACCAAAAACCCAAAGCCGGGTCCACACCGGAGCAAGCGAAGTAAAAATCTTGGTGCCGGTAAAGCAATATCCGCCATCGGGTTGCGCCGCTGCCATCACGGTTGAGTCGAATGTGACAGCATCATTACCGGGTTCAGAAATAGCGAGGCCGAATACTTCGCCGGCCGCTGCATCCCGCAACAGCCAGTCAAGACTGTGGTCACCGCGCTGATAAAAATTACGCGCGATCCCGGTGGTAATGAGGTGCATATTGATCGCCAGCGCGGTCGATGGGGATGCTTTGGCCAGCTTCATCTGTGCCTGAGCGGCCTGCAGCAGTGTCGCTCCCCCGCCACCAAGCTCGGTCGGCACGAGCATTCGCAAATAGCCCGCATTTTTCAGCGCCCGGAGGTCTTCATCGGGGAAAACATTTTCCCGATCAACTCCTGCGGCACGCTCATGAATTTCGTGCAGCAGGGATGCGGGCAGCAGGTCTTCAATACGGAACGGTTGCACTTCAGTCACCCCACTACGGTAGCCCGTGCCACCGACACATCTCATATTTCGTTAAGCAGTGCGTAGAGCGCCACAGCGCTCGTTGCCGCAACGTTCAGTGAATCAACGCCGTGCTGCATGGGGATGATCACCGTTTGGTCGGCGGTTTGGAGCGCCGCACGGCTGAGCCCGTGCCCCTCGGTGCCGAGCATCAGCGCTACTCGCGGCGCGCGCTTGGCCGCATACTCACGAATCGGAATCGCCTGCGGGTCAAGTGCCAGCGCGACCGTTTCAAAGCCGTGCAGTCGAAATAGTTCACCGGCCCGCTGCCAGTTTGGGAGTCGTGCCCACGGAATCTGCAGCACCGTTCCCATTGAAACCCGTACGCTGCGTCGATACAGCGGATCGGCGCACTCTTCGCTCACCAGTACCGCATCGGCGCCGAGCGCGGCGGCATTGCGGAACGCCGCACCAACATTGGTATGGTCGACAATATTTTCGAGCACCAGCACTGTGTGCGCATTTTGCAATAGCTCGCCCGGATCGGTGGGCTCGGGCCGGTGCATTGCCGCGATCACGCCGCGATGCATCCGATAACCGGTCAGTTCGGTGAGGAGTTCTTCTGCGGCCACGTACACGGGTGTTTCGGGCCACTTCGCGAGCAATCGCTCGGCCTGTTCGAGAAACTTGGGCTGGGTCAGCAGCGATCGCGGACGGTGACCGGCTGCAATCGCCCTGGCGATCACTTTTTCTGATTCGGCGAGATAGAGACCACCGGCTGGCTCAAGTTTTTTGCGCAGCGCCACATCGGTCAGGTTGAGATAGTCGTCGAGCCCGGGATGCTGTGAACTATCGAGCTCGGTAACGCTGATGATGTGCATCGTCCAATTATCGCGCCTTGAGCCGGGGCCCGCTCAACCGAGCCACTCGCGCAGGATGCGAGCCAATGCCAGCGGCGCTTCATAGTGAATGAGATGCCCCACACCGCCGACAATGTGCAGTTGCGAGCCCGGCATCGCTTCGTGCAGCCGGCGCGAAGCCGCAAGTGGCGCAATTGCATCACGCTCCCCCACCACCAGCTGAGTGCCGGGCTGGAACTCAGGCGCGTGGGCGCTGACCGCATCTGACACCGAGGCCTGGAACGCTTCAAGCAGCACCTCGCGACCGGTGAACCGCGAAAAATAGCGGTGATGCTGGTCGTGAATCCAGCGGCGCAGTGCAGACGAACGCGTGGTCACCATCAACTCGCTCATGATGCGGGTGATCACCGGTGACGAAAGCAATGCCTGACCGAGAGGCGCAGGCAAAACCGCCCCCAAACGGTAGTAGCCCACCGCAATCGCGGTGCCGATGCGCTCGGGGCCACTGAGGGCGTTTTCGCTGATCGGATTCACCAGAACAATGCGGCGGTCGCGCAACCGCTGCACCTGACGCGCAACGATCAGCGATCCAAACGAGTGACCGAGCACAATCGCGGTGCCGGCTGGATCGAGCTGATTGAGCGCATCCTGTAGCCATTCAGCGTAGGCATCCAGAGTGTGCGGCCTCGGCAGCGGCGAAGATTCACCAAAGCCGGGCAGATCGGGCGCAATAAAACGGACATCGGGCATCGCCGCCACGAGCGACAGCAGCCCGTGATGGGTGCCGCGAAAGCCATGCACCAAAAAAATGGTGTGGTCCGCAGTTTCCGGGCCGTAGCTCCACACACGAGTTTCGCTGCCACAAACCGTCAGGTGTTGTTCACGCACCGGAATATCAGTCAGGCGCTGTTCGAGGGGGTTGTGCAGACTCATCGTGAAAGAGTGTAGGGGTTGCCAGCCGAATAACCGAGAGGAGCAACGCAATGAGTTTTGGTGGCTCAGACCTCCTGCCCGGACTCCAGCGCGATGAGAACTGGTACAAGCGGGGCGTTTTTTACGAGGTGCTGGTGGGCTCTTACGCCGACTCTGATGGCGATGGTATCGGTGACTTCCAGGGGCTCATTTCGAAACTCGATTACCTGCAGTGGCTCGGCATTGACGTGATCTGGGTGCCACCCTTTTATGAGTCACCGCTGCGCGACGGCGGCTATGACGTGGCTGACTACCGTGAGGTGCTCAAAGATTTCGGCACCCTCGATGACTTTCGCGAACTGGTCACACAGGCACACGCCCGCAATATGCGCGTGTTAATCGACATCGTGATCAACCACACTTCCGACCAACACGAATGGTTCCAGCAGTCGAGGCAAGACCCTGACGGTCCCTATGGCGACTACTACGTGTGGAGTGACACCGACGAGAAGTACGAGAACTACCGCATCATTTTTGTCGACACCGAAGAATCAAACTGGACGTTCGACCCGGAGCGGCGCCAATACTTCTTCCACCGCTTCTTTTCTCACCAGCCCGACCTCAACTTTGAAAACGAGGCCGTACAGCAAGAGGTGTTCGACGTAATTCGATATTGGCTCGATCTCGGCGTCGACGGTATTCGATTGGATGCGGTTCCCTACCTTTTCGAAAGCGAAGAGGGGAACGGTGAAAGCGAACCCGCCACGCACGAGTTCCTACGCCGACTGCGCGCCATGGTTGATGAGGAATATCCCGGTCGTGTGCTGCTCGCCGAAGCGAACCAGTGGCCGCACGAGGTGGTCGAATATTTTGGCACCGACGACGATCCCGAGTGTCACATGGCCTTCGACTTCCCCACTATGCCGCGCATCTTCTACGCCCTGCGATCGCAGTACAAGGCCGAACTCGAAGAGGTGTTGCGCAAGCAGCTCGAAATTCCTCGCGATGCCACCTGGGGTGTGTTCCTGCGGAACCACGACGAGCTCACCCTTGAAATGGTGGATGAGGAATACCGGCAAACCATGTACGGCTGGTATGCCTACGATCCGCGGATGCGAGCGAATGTCGGAATCCGCCGACGCCTCGCACCACTGCTTGAAAACTCACTCAGCGAAATCAAACTCGCTAACGCAATTTTGATGTCGCTTAAGGGCTCACCAATTCTCTACTACGGAGACGAAATTGGGATGGGCGACAATATCTGGCTTCCCGATCGGGATGCATCCCGCACCCCGATGCAGTGGTCGCCCGACCGCAATGCCGGCTTCTCGACGGCCGACCCGGGCAAACTCCGTCACCCTGTGGTGCAGTCGCTCGTCTACAACTACCAGCACGTCAATGTTGAGGCGCAAATGGCACAGCCCTCGTCGCTGTTGCGCTGGGTCCGCAATATCATGCAGGTGCGCCGTCAGCATCCCGCCTTCGGTCTTGGCGACCTGCACGTGCGCGACACCACTCACGAATCGGTGCTGGCCTATTTGCGCGACTATGCGGGTGAGCCGGAACACCCCCACAGCGGAGCGAAGCCCGAGCGCATCCTCTGCGCGTTTTCATTCGCCGAGACCCCAACTCAGGCAACAATTTCGCTGCCTGGCAATGAGGGCCGTCGCGTATTCGACATTTTTGGTTGGCAGGAATTTGAACCCGTGTCGGATGAGGGCACGATCACTCTCACTTTTGGGTCGAAACAGTTCTACTGGCTGCTGCTGGCTGAACCCGACACGGTGAGCACCGCAACGAGTGCCATCCCCATTATTCGTGGGCTCGGCGGCGCAAACGACGGAGATGCGGCATGAGCTGGACCGAACGCCTCGCGGTATTTGACACCGAGACCACCGGCACGAACCCGCTGACCGACCGCATTGTCACCGCTTTCGTGGGCATTATTGACGCCAATGGCGAGGTCGAGCGTGGCTCAGATTGGCTCGCTGACCCGGGCGTGCCGATCCCGGAGCAAGCAGCAAAAGTGCATGGAATCTCAACCGAGATGGCTCAGGAAAACGGCGAACTGGCACGTGATGTGGTGGAACGCATCCGCGATTCGCTCAACTGGATTGCCCGAAACAAATTGCCGCTGGTGGTGTACAACGCACCGTTCGACCTGACGCTGGTTGCCGCCGAGTGTCGCCGCCACGGCCTGGATGCGCCGGTGCTCGGCCCGCAGGTGGTTGATCCGCTAGTCATTGACCGGGCAGTCGACCGCTATCGGCGCGGTAAACGCACGCTCACCGATACCGCTGTTGAGTACGGCGTTGAGCTGCTCGACGCACACGATGCCAGTGCTGATGCAGTGGCATCGGGCCGGCTCGCGCTGGCCCTGGCGCAGCGCTATCCGGACGAGCTGCTGGTCGATCTGCCCACGCTGCATGAAAAACAACGCGAGTGGGCCGAGACGCAGGCGGCAAGTTTTGAGGACTATATGCGCCGCACCCGCGACGCGAATTTCACGGCCGATCGCGGCTGGCCGATGCGCGCTCTCAATTAGCCGCTGCGCGCATCCGCGCTTACGCAAATGGCGGGCACCATGAGAGTGGTGCCCGCCATTTGCGTAAGCGAACTTAGTTGCTCTTGCCGAACTTCGCGTAGCGGTTCTTGAACTTTTCGACGCGACCGGCCGAGTCCATGATGCGCTGCTTACCGGTGTAGAACGGGTGCGATGCGCTCGAGATTTCGACGTCAACCACCGGGTAGGTGTTGCCGTCTTCCCACTCGATGGTCTTGTCGCTCGTGATGGTCGAGCGGGTGATGAACTTCTCGCCCGACGCGAGGTCGTTGAACACCACGTAGTGGTAGTCCGGGTGGATATCTGCCTTCATCGGGTTCCTCTTCTGGAAACGGTTGAACTAGGTAACTGCGCCACAGGCGCCAACGTGGACGCTCGGACGTGACAAGCCAAGCATTGAGCTTACCACGCAGGCTCGCAGCAATCCAGCATCCAATCGGGCGCGTTTCGCGCCAAACTTTGACTTGCCGCGGCGATCTCAGCTGGCGCGTGCCGAATAGCGGCCCGATTGCACCATCACCTGCAGCGGCAATCCAAACGTGGCGGTGAGGTTTTGCGAGGTAAGCGTGTCTGCGAGTGGCCCGGCCGCCACGACTTTCCCGTCGCGCAGCAGTAGTGCGTGCGTAATCCCCACGGGAATTTCTTCGACGTGGTGGGTCACCATAATGATTCCCGGCGAGAGCTCGCTGGCCGCGTATTCGCGCAGTGATGCCAGCAGAGCTTCCCGCGCACCGAGATCGAGCGACGCGCTCGGCTCGTCGAGCAGCAACAATTCGGGGTCGGCCATCACCGCTCGAGCGATAAGCGTGCGCTTACGCTCGCCATCCGAGAGCGTGCCGAATTTGCGGTCGGCAAGGCCATCGAGCTGCCATGCCTCGAGCACCGCATGTGCCTGAGCCAAGTCGATCTCGTCGTATTCTTCCCGCCAGCGGCCCGATACGCCGTAGCTCGCGGTCATCACGCAGTTCAGCACGGTCTCGTTCTCGGGAAGCAGCTGGCTCTGACGGGATGCGGCGAGCCCCACTCGGGTGCGCAGCTCGGTGACATCGGTGCGACCGAGCTGTTCGCCGAGAACGGTCACCCTTCCGCGCGTGGGATGCATAAAACCGGCTGCCAGCATGAGGAGCGTCGATTTTCCGGCGCCATTGGGGCCGAGTATCACCCAGCGGTCTGCCTCATCAACCGACCAGCTGACACCGTCAAGAATCGACTTACCGTCACGAACAACACTGACGTTTTCAAATCGCAGCACTTCGCTCATGATGGCTACGCTACCGCCGACTCTTCGAGAATCTCGCGATACAGCTGCTGTGTCTGCTGCGAGATCCGCTCCCAAGTGAATTCGGCTTCGACCCGCTCGCGACCGGCACGGCCATAGGCTTCGGTGCGTTCGGGGTCGGCGAGCAGATCATCAATTGCGGCCGCTAGGTCGGCGACATAGCGCTCGGGATCGGTCGGCGTTCCGGTGCCGTCTTGGACCTGGTCGATCGGAACGATGGTGCCGGTCACCCCGTCTTGTACCACCTCGGGGATGCCGCCGGTGCCCGACCCAACCACAGCGGTACCGCAGCTCATCGCCTCAAGATTCACGATCCCAAGAGGTTCGTAAATCGAGGGGCAAACAAACACATCCGCGTTCGTGAGCAGCGCCATGAGCTTTTGTTTGGGTAGGTGCTCTGAGATCCAGAACACCCCGTCACGCTCGGTGCGTAATTCATCGACGAGTCCGCGCACCTCGCGCTCGATCTCGGGGGTGTCAGGCGCACCCGCGCACAACACCACCTGCACCTCGGGGCGTAGCGAACGCAGTGCCCGCAGCAAATACGGCAGCCCTTTTTGGCGGGTGATGCGCCCCACAAAAAACACGCTGGGGCGGTCGGGGTCAATACCGTGTGAGCGCACATAGTCGGGGTCGTTCACCGGCTGCCACACCGAAGTGTCGATTCCGTTGTAAATCGTCACGACCTTATCGGGATTCAAGTTTGGGTAGGCGCGCAAAATATCGGCGCGCATCCCGTTTGACACCGCGATAATGCGGTCGGCATTGGTGTAGGCATCGCGCTCCATCCAGCTCGACAATCGGTAGCCACCACCGAGCTGCTCGGCCTTCCACGGGCGCAGCGGCTCGAGCGAGTGCGCCGAGATCACATGCGGGATGCCGTGTAGCAGCTTGGCAATATTGCCGGCCTGGTTCGCATACCAGGTGTGCGAGTGCACGATATCGGCACCGGCCACATCGGCGGCGATACGCAGGTCGGTCCCGAGGAAGCCGAGCGCCGCATTCGCATCTCGCAGATCGGTCGGAACATCGTAAGCGTAGGTATTCACCTCATCACGCTCGTCACCGAAGCAGCGGACGACCACGTCAATGTCGTTTCGCATCGCTTTGACGAGCTCGGTGACGTGCACCCCCGCTCCCCCGTAGACGGCCGGTGGGTACTCACGAGAAATCACGTCGACACGCATGTTTCCACCCTATGCGAATCGGGTAAACACAGGCCTCAAAATGCCTCCCAAATCTCGACAGATTTGGTTACCTGGCTGGGCTATTGTGACCCCATGGTAATGGCGCAGAAAAAGGTCTTCGGAATCGTACTTGCTGGCGGCGAGGGTAAGCGCCTGATGCCGCTCACGGCCGACCGGGCAAAGCCCGCGGTGCCGTTCGCGGGACAGTATCGGCTCATCGACTTCGCCCTCGCGAACCTGATCAATTCTGGTCTGAGCAAGATCGTGGTACTCACCCAGTACAAGTCACACTCGCTCGACCGGCACGTTTCGCAAACCTGGCGCCTACCGGCCATTCTCGGCTCTTATGTTTCGACCGTGCCGGCGCAGCAGCGTCGCGGTAAGCACTGGTTTTCGGGCTCGGCAGATGCCATCTTCCAGTCGCTCAACCTGATCCACGATGAAAAGCCCGACATTGTCGTCGTGGTTGGTGCCGACCACGTGTACCGGATGGATTTCGCCCAGATGGTGCAGCAGCACGTCGAGTCGGGTCTTGGCGCCACGGTGGCAGCGATCCGCCAGCCCCTTGAGATGTCGAAGTCGTTCGGGGTTATCGATGTTGATCCCGAAAACCCGTGGCGTATTCGCGAGTTTCTCGAAAAGCCGGAACACTGCGAGGGACTGCCCGACAATCCGAACGAGATCCTGGCCTCGATGGGTAACTACGTGTTCGACGCCGACAAGCTGGTCGAGGCCGTCTCGCGCGACTCGCTCGACGATGAGTCAAAACATGATATGGGTGGCGACATCATCCCCTACTTCGTTGAGCAGGGCGATTGCGGTGTCTACGACTTCAAGAACAACGATGTGCCCGGCTCAACGCCGCGAGACCGCGACTACTGGCGCGATGTGGGTACGATCGACTCGTTCTACGAGGCCCACATGGACCTCATCGCCACGCTGCCGGTTTTCAACCTCTACAACGAGAGCTGGCCGATCATGTCGCAGCAGCTGAACTCGCCGCCGGCGAAGTTCGTACGCGATGCGCGCGGCTCAACCGGCACGATGATCGACTCGATCATTTCGCTCGGTTCGGTTATCTCCGGAGCACACATCGAGCGTTCGGTGCTCGGCCCGTGGACCAACGTTCGCAGCGGCGCACTTGTCGTGGATTCGGTGACCTTTGACCGAGTCGTGGTGAGCGACGGAGCGGTAGTGCGTCGCGCGATTCTCGACAAAAACGTGGTCGTCGAAAATGGTGCCCAGGTGGGTGTTGATCGCGCTCAGGATGAGGCTCGCGGGTTCGCCGTCACCGAAAGCGGCATCACCGTGGTGCCAAAAAATGCGATTATCAAACGGTGACCAATTCTCAGCTCCGTCTTGATCCGGTCGTCGGTAGCGGCGACATCACCCCTGGCGCCCGATTCCTTGTCGTGCTTGATGTCGATTCGACACTCATTAACGACGAGGTAATCGAACTCGTCGCCGATTACGCTGGTGTGCGTGACCGCGTGGCCGAAGTAACCGAGCGTGCCATGCGTGGCGAACTCGACTTTGAAGGGTCGCTGCGCGAGCGCGTGGCGCTGCTGCGCGGCGTGACACTGGCTGAGATCGCCGAGGTGCGGGGCCGCATCACGGTAACGCCCGGCGTATCCGCGATGGTGCGCGCGGTACACGAGCGTGGTGGCCGCGTCGCGGCGGTATCGGGCGGTTTTCATGAGGTGCTCGACGAGCTCGCTCGCGATCTACAGCTGGATCTTTGGCGCGCCAACCGGTTCGCTGCTGACGAGCAGGGCGTGCTTACTGGCGAGGTCGACGGCACCATCATCGGCAAGCAGCAAAAATTGCTCACTCTGCGGTCGTGGGCAAACTCACTCGGAGTGCCGACTGAGCGCACCATCGCCGTCGGTGACGGTGCAAATGATCTCGGGATGATGTCAGTCGCGGGCCTATCGGTAGCTTTCGACGCCAAACCGGTGGTCCGCGAACAGGCATCGATCTCGATGCCCGATCGCGACCTCTCTCAGCTCATCTCGTTACTGCCGTAGACACCAGGCGGTGGGTTGCCGTAGCAGCAGCCCACCGGCTAGTGGCCCATCCCGAGGCCGCCATCAACCGGGATGACCGCGCCGGAAATATAGCCCGAGTCGTCGGATACCAGCCAGCGGACAGTCTTGGCGATTTCATCCACCCGTCCGAAGCGACCGGCCGGAATTGATGCGAGATACTGCTGCTGGGTTTCTTCCGGCAACACCGCGGTCATCTCGGTTTCGATAAAGCCCGGCGCCACAACGTTGGCGGTGATGCCGCGGCCGCCGAGCTCGCGCGTCAGCGAGCGCGCAACCCCCACCAGGCCCGACTTCGAGGCCGCATAGTTGATCTGACCGGGCGAACCATACAGCCCCACCACCGACGAGATCAGCACCACGCGACCAAACTTTGCGCGCAGCATCCCCTTGGTGGCACGCTTAATCACCCGGAACGCACCGGTGAGGTTGGTGTCGATCACGCTCGTGAAATCATCCTCGCTCATCCGCAGCAGCAGCGTATCTTGCGTAATGCCAGCGTTCGCAACCACCACCGTGATCGGACCGAGCTCCTCTTCAACACGGGCGAAGGCAGCGTCAATGGATGCACTATCGGTCACGTCGGCGGCGACCGTGAGCGCGCCTTCGGGGCCGCCCTCGCCCGATCGCGAGGTCACTGCGACCCGATAGCCGGCGGCCATGAGGTCTTCGGCGATTGCTCGACCAATACCTCGATTTCCACCGGTTACGAGTGCGATTCGCGACTCTGTCATAGTGCTCCTTTGCTCGGCGTCTGGTTGGAAATAACACGCGGAGATACTCCGCGTCAGCGCTGACATCCTATGCGGTGAAGGTCTATCCTGGACTGATAGACAGGAGGCGGGTGCAGCTATGGGCGATCGGGTGGCCACCATCACCTCGATGGCTGATTCAATGCACGAAGAACGTGAGTCGCGCCTGCGCCAGTACGCCATCACCATGTTGATCCGCACGCTCTGCGTTGTGGGCATGGTGGTCGTGCGCGGCCCAATGATCTGGGTATTCGCGGCCGGCGCCATCGTACTCCCCTGGATCGCCGTGGTTTTTGCCAACCATCTCCGACAGCGCCGCCGAGGTAAGCTGACCAGCCCCGAAGAGCGGCCGCTGGTCGTCACACGTGCGAGTGTGAATCAAGAGGCCTGGCGCGACGCCGCGCAGTCGCAGCAACAACAACGACAGGAGCACAATGATGAGTTCCGGTGAATTTGATCTTCGCACGCGTATCGGGCTAGAGGCATTTGCGCCCGAGGTGACCTGCTCGCGAGCGAAATGCGATACGACCGCTACCCGGCGCATCGAATGGCGCAACCCGCGCATTCACAGTGAAGATCGGATCAAAATCTGGTTGAGCTGCGATGAACATCTCGAGTTCCTGCTGGGTTTTCTCAAGTCGCGCGGCTTCCCGGTGCGTTTGCACGCGGTAGCCGACCCGGTGAATGAGGAGCCGATTGTTTGACTGAGTCACATTCCGACCGCCAGCGCGGTGGCTTGCGTTTTTTGCTGTCACGTCGCTGGATCAGCTACTTCGTGTTGCTGGTTATTTTTGCGATCGCCTGCGGCTTTCTTTCGCACTGGCAGTTTGAACGTCGTGACTGGCGGCTAGGCGAAAATCACAAGGTAATCGCCAACTTCGATGCCGAACCGGTAACACTTGAGCAGGCGCTGCCACAGCTGGATTCGTTCGACCCGCAACAGGAATGGCTGCCGGTGGCGATGCGCGGCGAGTATCTCGCCGACCAGCAGCTTTTGGCTCGCAACCGACCGTATGAGCGCCAGCCGGGATTTGAAATTCTCACCCCGTTTCGCACTGACTCGGGTGAGATTTTTATCGTCAATCGCGGCTGGCTGCCAACCGGTGAGCGCGGTGATCTGCCCGACCACATCCCCGCTCCCCCCGAGGGGCAGGTCGTGTTGACGGCTCGATTGAAGCCAACCGAGCCGCAGATTCCCGGTCGCGAGGCGCCCGACGGTCAGGTGCCGACCATCTATTTACCCGGTATTGCCGAGCAGCTTGGCGGGGAGGTTTATACCGGTGCCTATGGACTCCTGCGCAGCGAAAGCGGTGACGCCGAGACCGGTACGCTCACCGCAAAACCAGAGATCACTGAGGGTAACCACCTCAGCTACGCGGTGCAGTGGATCATTTTTGCGGTAATCGCCGCGGTGGGGCTGATCCACGGCGTGCGCGCCGAATTCCGTGAGCGAAACGCCGATGACCCGCGGGTTCAGGCTGCCAAGCAGCGTGAACGGTTGCGCGCACAGCGCCGGCGTGAGCGTTACGGGCCAAGCGATGCCGAAATTGAGGATGCGCTGATCGACGAGGCAATGAACCGGTAGCTCCTGCGCCGCGATGCTGAAGCGCTAGTTCATGCCGATGAGTTCAAAATAATCGGCGCTCCACAGGTCCTCAACCGCCTCGGGCATCACCAGCACGCGTTCTGGGCTCAGCGCCGCAACCGCCCCCTCGTCGTGCGAAACGAGGATCACCGCACCCTCGTAGTGCGCAAGCGCGCCAAGAATTTGTTCGCGCGAGGCCGGGTCAAGGTTGTTGGTGGGTTCGTCAAGCAGCAGCACATTCGCGCTCGACACCACCAGCATTGCCAGTGCCAGGCGGGTTTTTTCACCACCCGAAAGCACCCCGGCGGGTTTGTGCACATCATCGCCGGTAAACAAAAACGAGCCGAGCACCTTGCGCGCCTCGGTTTCGGTGAGGTGCTGTGACACCGAAATCATGTTTTCGAGCACGGAACGCTGCACGTCGAGCGTCTCGTGTTCCTGCGCGTAATAACCGACTTTGAGACCGTGGCCGGGAATAATTTCTCCCGTATCAGGTGCATCCACACCGGCCAGGATGCGCAAGAGCGTGGTCTTGCCGGCACCGTTCAGGCCCAACACCACCACTCGCGAACCGCGGTCGATGGCGAGATCAACACCCGTAAAAATTTCGAGCGAACCGTACGACTTTGACAGCCCCGTCGCCTGAATCGGCGTTTTCCCCACCGGAGCGGGGGTCGGGAACCGGAGGTTTGCCACCCGGTCGGTTTGCCGCACATCTTCAAGCCCGGCGAGCATCCGTTCGGCGCGGCGCTGCATCTGGTGGGCCGCGGCAGCCTTGGTGGCTTTCGCACCAAATTTTGCCGCCTGCTGCTGAAGCGCGGTGGCCTTTTTTTCGATATTTGCACGCTCTTTTCGCCGCCGCTCTTCGTCAGCCTCGCGCTGCTTGAGATAGTGCGACCAGCCCATGTTGTAGATGTCGATGACCTGCCGGTTGGCATCGAGATAGAACACCCGGTTTACGGTTTCGCCGATGAGTTCAACATCGTGCGAGATGACGATGAGCCCGCCGCGATAGGTTTTTAAAAACTCGCGCAGCCACACCACCGAGTCGATGTCGAGGTGGTTTGTTGGTTCGTCAAGAATCATGGTGTCGGCATCCGAAAACAGGATGCGGGCCAGTTCGACGCGGCGTCGCTGGCCACCCGAGAGAGTGCGCAGCGGCTGGTCGAGGATGCGGTCGGGCAGCGAAAGGTTCGATGCGATTGCCGCTGCCTCCGACTCGGCAGCGTAACCACCGAGCATCGCAAATTCGTCATCGAGTCGCGAATAGCGGCGCATATAGCGGTCGCGATCGGCATCAGTTCCGGCGTCGGCGATCAGCTTTGCCGACTCGGCGAGCCGGCTGCGCACCTGGCCGAGGCCGCGCGCATCCAGGATGCGGTTACGCGCGGTCTGCTCGGGGTCGCCAGCCCGCGGATCCTGCGGCAGATAGCCGATCTCGCCGGAGCTATCGACTCGGCCCGCGCTGGGTTGGATCCAGCCCGCGAGCACCTTGGTCAACGTGGTCTTGCCGGCACCATTACGCCCCACCAGCCCCACCTTGTCGCCCGCACCAACGCGGAAGTTAACCTCACTCATCAGGGTGCGCGCGCCCACGGTGATCTCGAGATCGTGGACGGCAATCATGCGGTGGCTCCCTGTGGCTAGTTGGATCGATACGGCGGCGGCATCGGATACGGCGCGCAATAACCAGCCAATTCTAGACGTCTCGTGGCATCACCGCATCGTTTTGATCCGGGGCTAACCGCAGCTAGTGGCGCCACACAACCGAAGTTCTGTGGCGCCACCGGGCAATAGATAGCTCGCTATGAGACGGCTAGCTGTGCCTTGCGCTGGCGGTCGAGTGCTGCTTCGTCGGCGTTGATTGTGATGACCAGCGCCGTGTCGACGTGCATCGTGCTGCGCAACACGGCATACATCGCGGCGGCCAGCACTGCAGTGATAATCGGGCCCCAGGTGGCACCAAGACCACCTGCAAACTGAATCATGGCAATGCCGACCACGGTTGGAACCAGCCACGAGATCATGCCGACCACGTTGAACTGACGGTAGTGATGATCACCAACTGCGGCGTGCTCCTGACGTTTTCCGCGGTTCATCAAAATGTGTGTCACCGCGATGGCTACCCAGGCGGTTACGAGCACCCCCTGCCAAGCAAGTGCGAGGAGGATGTACTCAACGATCGGCAACAGCATCAGCAGGAAGATGATCGTTGACGAGATACACACCCACACCAGATTTGGCAGCTTGATGCGGAACACCTTCTCGCCAAAGATTCGCAGGTTGGCAGCGCCCAGGTAGTAGTTGGCCGTATTGATGCGTGTCTGCGAGGCGAATACGACGAGTAGGCCGAACAGCCCCATGAGTTTGACGAGTCCGGCGGCGATGCCGAGTTCGGATGCTTCGATGCCGGGGATCATGAAGCTGAGGAAGACCCCGAAAAAGCCGTTTAGTCCAAACGCGAGGATGTAGAACAGGGGCCCAAAGGTCACCCGCTGGTGGTATTTGATGTCTTGGCGTTTGCCGAGCGCGGCAAAGTCCATCGTGAACATCATCATGATCCACACGCCCATATAGCCGGCATAGGTGGCGAGCCAACCAGGGCCACCACTGGCGAGTGGCAGCTCGGGTCCGGTGTGTGTCAGCCAGGCGTCGTTGTATCCGTACTGCGCGACAGCCCAGATGCAGGCGATGATGAACCCGCCCCAATAAAGCGGCATCAGGATGCCGTTGATCTTGTCGAGGAAGCGACGCGCACCGCCCATGATCAGTGGCGTCGAATAAACGACGACGATTAGGTACCACATCCAGGTCTCGCCACCGAAGGCAGCCTGGAATGCGTAGGCCACGATCGAGCCTTCAAACACCGCGTAGTAGATCGCCACGAGCGCAAAGATGAGTGCGGCGATGGAGGCACCCGATCGCCCGAGGATGGTTCGCGAAAACAGCGCCACCGTGGTGCGGTTGTTTATCGCATATTTTGAGAGCAGCATGTTGATTGCCCCATAGGTGACGATCGTCAATGCGATACCGATCGCAGCATTCAACGTGCCGTAGCCCCGCGCCATGGCGGCGCCGATATAGACGAAAAACATGGCGCTGATAACACCGTAAAAGGCCATGGTCAGCGGCCCGCGCCTCATTTGGTCGTCATCGTTACCTTCGCGTGCGAGCGCGTCAGTTGCTTCGACCGTGTCGTTTGTTCCAGTGAGATTGATAGACATTTCAGACTCCCCATTGAGCCAGGCGGGTCGACTCCCCCCGCGAAAAAAAGAGTTGGTAGGGGGATGGGGCGATACCCACCCCATCCCCTGCTGCACCGACAACGATGTCGGTCAGCCGATGCGCTAGCTCCAGTGGTCGACGCTGCGGCGCTGCATCGACTCGCGGAATTGCTCGGTCGACTTCGCGAGCAGCTCGCCGGTTCCCCAGTCGAGGATCACGCCGTAGCGGCGAATCACATCGAGCATGTCGATTTCGCCGCTGCGGTAGCCCGCGGCAATTTTCTCGGCGTCGGCGGCGAACCACTCTGCGCGGTTGGCGCGGATGTGTTCGCGTGCCTTTTCGGTGCCGGCTTCGTCAAGGAAGTACTCGTCGAGCTCAATATCGCCGGTGGTGATGACCACACCGTAGTCGCGTTCGGCACGCTCGAGCGAAACATAACCGTCGATGACGTCGTCGAGCACCGCGTGAGGGTCGCGCTCGAGCGGGTCGCCGAAGCCACCACCACCGGCAGAAGGGCGCTCGAAACGGTCACCGGGCTGCAGCGTCACCGATGAGAAGACGGTGCCGAGGAAGCGTTCGTCGTCGCTGCCACGGTTGAGCCAAACACCGTGCGGAATTGAGGGCAGCCCGCCTTCGATTCCCCAGGTGAGCGAGCGTGACCGGTCACAGCAGTAGCTCATCACGGTCGACTCACCGTCGGTGAGCACGCCGCCCTTGCGGATACCGCAACCACCGCGGAATTTACCGGGGCCACCCGAGTCGGTTTGAATGGCGTGTTCGGTGGTGAGTACCGGCGAGAGTCGTTCCTGACCCTCCAGCGGCTGCACTGCCAGGCCGGCACCGAACACGGGCGCGGTGGCATCCGAACCGTCCTTGGTTGCCCGGCCGCCCCAGCCACCGGCCATCCAGTCGTACCACATGAAGTACGGCTTGGCTTCGGTGCGAGCATCGCGGCCACCGACGAGCAAATATTCGAGGTTGAAAGCGCAGGCCATGGCGCGCTCGGGCATGATCTGCGACCACAGCTCGAACACGGCGTTCATGATTTTTTCGTGCGGTCCCGAGCAGAAGCCGGTCACCGCGTTGGGCCAGCCGGCGTTTACCACGGTGCCCTCGGGACCAATATCTGCAGTAACCGCGCGATAAAAACCGGAGTTCAGCGGCACCTCGGGGAAGAATGTTTTCGTACCCGAGTACAGCGACGAGTGGGTGGTGCCGTAGGCCGAATTCAAGAACGTGGCGACAGCCGGTGCCGAACCGTTGAGGTCATAGTGAATACCCTCGTCATCAACGGTGAGCTTGATCCGGATCGGGATCATGCCCTCGGGAGTCGAAGGATCGTTGTCGATGTAGTCGACAGTCTCCCAGGTGCCCTTCGGTAGCTCGGCGATGCGGGCGAGTACGGTGCGCTCGACATAGTCTTGGGTCTCCTGCATCGCGTCGACCACGGTGTCTTTGCCGTAGCGGTCGACGAGTCGCAGCACCTCGCGCTCACACACTGCGGTCGCTTCCGACTGCGCGTGAAGGTCACCCATGGCAACCTCAGGCGAGCGGGTGTTCGAGACAACGAGCTGTGCCACATCGTGCAGGAACTCACCCTTGCGCCACACGCGCACCGGCGGGATGCGCACACCCTCACCAAAGTGGTCGGAGGCGTTGACGTAGAACGAACCGGGCACAACTCCGCCAATGTCTGCCCAGTGGCCCTTGTTCTGCGAGAACGCGATGATCTCGCCGTCCACGAAGATGGGGCGCACGAACGACACATCGTTGAAGTGGGTGCCACCGCGATACGGGTCGTTGATCATGAACACGTCACCGGGGTGGATATCGTCGCCGAATTCTTCCAGCACGGCTTGGGCTTGAAAGTGCAGTGTTCCCACGTGCACGGCGATATCGGCCGAACCCTGCATCACCGTGTTCCCTTGTGCGTCACACAGCGCCGACGAGAAGTCGCGCGAGTAGATGACGAACGAGTAGCACGTGCGCAGGATCTGTTCGCTCATCAGGTCGACTGCGGTCGCGAAGGCGTTTTTCAGCACCTCAAACGTGACCGGGTCGAGTTTACTGTCGAGAGTGTTTACCTTGGTGGTCATTTCGCGCTCCTCTCCAGGTGGATGCGGATATTCAGCCACTCGTCAATCTCAGCGTGCGTGTTAGGCGGCACGACCGTGGTGGAGTCAAGCTGGTTAATGATGGCCGGACCTTCAAATTGAGCACCGGCGGGGATGTTGTCGCGGTCGTAGACGGGGGTCTCGAGCCACTCCCCGTCGAAGTAGACGGGGCGCACCTCAACCGGCTCACCGGGACCGGCGTCTTGTTTCGTGGCGGGCACGAAGGAAGGCTTGTTGACCTTGCCCACGGCCTTGACCTGCACCTCATAGATTTCAACGGGTGCTTCATCGTTGCGGAAGGCAAATTCGCGTTCGTGACGCTCGTGGAAGGCCTCCACCGCGGCATCGAGGAAGTCGGGGCCGCTGCCGACCGGGACGACGAGCGAACGCCACTGGCCCGCGTAGCGCATCGAAATCAGTCGCTGCAGCACGGTGTCGCTTTCGCTGACGCCCTCGTGACGCAGGCGGTCACGCGCTTCGCTCTCGAGGCGACGGAAGACATCTTCAATTTTTTCGGTGGCGGTGTTTGAAAGCGCACCGGTGTGCATCTGTGAGAGGTCGTGCTGGATGTCGACCAGCAGGCAGCCCATCGCTGAGGTCACACCCGGGTTCGGGGGCACCACTACCGTGGGGATGTTGAGTTCTCGAGCAACATCCACACCGTGCAGTGCACCGGCACCACCGAAGGCGAGCAGCGCGAAATCGCGCGGGTCGTAGCCGCGGCGAATCGAAATGAGGCGGACGGCATCAGCCATATTGGCGTTCGCGACTTTGAGGATCGATTCGGCTGCCTCTTCGAGTGAAAGCCCGAGCGGCTCGGCAATTACCCGGTTGATCGCCTCGATCGAGAGGTCGCGCTGGAGCGACTTTGCGCCGCCCGCGAGTGAGGTGCCGAGACGTCCGAGCACGACGTTGGCGTCGGTGTTGGTGGGCTGGTCGCCGCCGGTGTTGTAGCAGGCGGGGCCGGGGTCGGCTCCGGCCGACTGGGGGCCGTTGCGCAGCGATCCCGCGACGTCGATGTGTGCGAGTGAGCCACCACCGGCGCCGATCGTGAGCACCTCGATCGAGGGGAAGATGATCGGGTGACCGTATTCGACCTCCCATTCCTGAGTCACGCGCAGCTCGCCATCAGCGACCATGGCGATGTCGGTTGAGGTGCCGCCCATGTCGAGACTGACCGCGTTGGCGTAGCCGCATTGCGAGGCAATGTGCTGGGCCGAAATCGCGCCCGCAGCAATACCCGAGGCAGCCAGTCGCACCGGGAAGCGGTCGACCATGCGCGGAGTCATCGAGCCACCGCCCGAGTGCAGGAGCAGCAGGTCGCCCTGGTAGCCGCCGTCACTGAGCTGTTTTTCGAGCCGGTTCACATATCCGGATACCAGCGGCGCGAGCACCGCGTTCGCAACTGCGGTGTTGAAGCGGTTGTACTCGAACATCTCGGGGAGAATTTCTGCCGAGGTCGAGATGGTTGCGTCGGGAATTTCTTCCTCGAGGATTTCACGCATCCGAATTTCGTTGGCAGCGTTGGCGAACGAGTTCACGAAGCAGACCGCGATGGTCTTGGTGCCGCGCTTGCGAAGCAGGGCGGCGAGTTTACGGGCCTCGTCTTCGTCAACCGGGGTGAGCACCTCGCCGCGGTAGTCGGTGCGCTCGGTGACTTCAAAGCGGTCGCGGCGGCGGATGTACGGGCCCGGTACGTCGCGGTAGGCATCCCAGAGGTCGTCCTTGGTGCCGTCACGGATTTCAATCACGTCGCGGAATCCCGTGGTGGTCACCAGCGCAGCCTGCGGGAAGTTGCGGGTGATGAGCGCGTTGGTTGCGACGGTCGTGCCGTGCGAAAACAGCTCGACATCCGCGAGGTTGATTTCGGCTCGTTTGACGCCGTTCATAACGGCGATCATGGGGTCGTGCGGGGTTGAGGGAACCTTGGTGACCCTCATTGTCTTTTCGTCTTCGTCGAAAATGCACACGTCGGTGAACGTGCCACCCACGTCGACGGCGACTCGAAGTTGCGTCATTGCTTCCTCCAGTTGGGTTCGTCGTTGAACTTGTCGACAAGCTTGGATTGTGAGTTTCAAAAACTCTATTGCGCAAAATACAGATTCCTCGCCGACCTCTTTGTAGTATTTACAAATACCTGTGGAGCGCCCTGCATATCAGCGCCGATGAACGGCTTGTATTTTCAGCTTCCACTCAGCCAATTTTTTACGCCGCGAATAGTTGAAAAAGGTTCATTTTCATGTGTGCTCAACTCTCTTTGAACTGGCTGCACGAAACCTTGACGCAGCTACCCGACCACCAGCAGCTGCAGAGCGTGCTGCAGCGCATCGCCCAGCAAACCGGCACCTCCGCAGTGTTATTCAACGCCGTCGGCGAGACGCGAGCAACGGTTGGCCCCGCTCCAGTACGGCTCATCTGGGAAGCGCTCCAGCCGCATCTGCATGAAAACGAAAGGGATGCATCCGCTGCATTCCCGGTGCTGCGCGTGGGCCGCTGGCAGCTGCATCCCCTCATCACCGGCACGCGCAGCGCCGCGCACGTGCTCGTACTGGCAACGCTCGATAATCGCGTGATAGATGAGACCACCAAACTCGTCGCCGGCACCGCCACTACCGCGGTACTCTCGGCCCTGCAGGGGCTTGACTCCACGCGAATTCGCGACCGCGCCGGATTGCTCGCCACCCTCGAGCAGGGTATCCCCCGAGATCGCGAGTCGCGCTTCTGGCCGCGACTGGTTGAGTTTGGTTTCATCGCGCACGCACCCTTCGTGTTCGTGACGGGCGCTCCAGCATCACCGAGCGCCGATGCTAGTCGCGCCGTTCACGAGCACATCACCAGAGTCGGTGGCGCTGAATTTGGCGTCCTTTTTGCGGATCACCTGGTCTCGGCCGCGAGCGATGAGGAATTCCACGCGCTCCTTGCCGACACTGCGGATGCGCGCGCCTGGCTTGAAAGGCTCGGCGAAAGCCACTTCTTGGGCATCTCAGGTGTTCACTCAATACTCACAGACGTACCTCGGGCACTTCGGGAAGCAGATCTCGCGAAGCGCGTAGCCGCTGATTTCGGCGCCGCTTTGCACCCGTCGACCGGTGCCCCAGTTCCCCCGGTCGCGCAAGTGCACTACGCTCAACTCCCACTGCGTCAGTGGCTTACCGCCACAGCCGACCGTGGCGAGTTTGCAGCACGACGCCGACGCATCCTGCGCGCGTTCGATGATCAGCCCGAACTGCTCCACACCCTGGTCGTGTATCTGGCTAGCCATATGGAGATTCCAGCCACAGCTCAACACCTCTATGTGCATCCAAATACGGTGCGATACCGGCTCGGCCGAATTGAAGAGGCACTCGATGCGTCAATACGCGATCCGCAGGTAATCACCGATCTCATACTGTGTCTCGAACCACGGGTTGCGGCGCTGGAATTGCAGCCCGATCGCGGCTAACAATGCTCATGCCTGCCACCAAAAAGTGCCTGCAATCCGGTGCGCAGCGTTTGCTCGCTGGCCCGCACTGACTCTGAACCGATCTCAATGCCGAGCGCCACAGCCTGAGCCCGCTGCTGCTCGTGCTGCACCTCACCCAACACCAGATGCAGTGCGGTGGAGGCGAGCTCGACCGGTTGATTCGCCTCCCGACAGACCTCGACCAAACAGGAGTGGGCGACCTCAGCCCCGAGCCCAAACGCGATGGTGCTCGCCACCATTTCGGCACCATCCGGCACCGACACAAGGCACTCGCGAATAGCCATCGCGGCGGTAACCGGGTCACGATATTGCTGGTCGGCAAGCGGTGCAATCAGCTCATCACACACCCCCGCCACCAACAGCTGCTTATTTGCAAAATGCCAGTAGAGCGCGCCCGGCTGTACCCCGAGTTCGGTGGCGATACCGCGCATCGATAGGCCCGAGAGCCCGTACTCGTGCAGTCGTCGCATCGCCACTTGCAGTATCGACTCGCGGGTGAGCTTGGTCATTGCGTCGATCCCCCTCATTGGCTATCTTGAACACTGTTCAAGTGCGTTGAACGCCGTTCAACTTTTTTATCAAACCATGCCGCCGATTACATTTCGGCGCACTCACCAGCTGAAGGAAACCCGCCAATGACCAGCAGCGAATCATCCCTCACCACCCATGGCACCGTCCTGGCTGACCACCTGGTCACCAACCGCTCGACGGTCGCAAACATTGCGCTGATCGGCGCCGGTGCCGCAACCGTTGCTTTGCTGGCACAGGTGGAGATTCCGATGTGGCCGGTACCCATCACCGGCCAAACGCTCGGCGTAATGCTCGTTGGTGCCACTCTGGGTGCCTGGCGCGGCGCCGCGGCGCTGCTCACCTATCTCGTCGCGGGGATTGCGGGACTGCCGGTATTTGCCGGTTTGACCGGCGGTATCGCAAGCGTTGCCAAACCTTCGTTCGGGTTCATCATCGGTTTCGTATTTGCAGCCGCGCTCATTGGCTGGCTCGCGCAACGCAACTGGGACCGTCGCCCGCTCCTCTCACTTGTCGCCTTTTTTGGGGCGAGCCTGGTGCCGTTTGTTTTTGGCGTTCCGTACATGTGGGTCGCGCTCGAACAGCTCGGCACCGACATGAACTTCGCGCTCGCAATGCAGTACGGCGTAACCCCGTTCATCATTGGTGGCATCGTGAAGTGGCTGCTCGCCGCTGCCCTGCTGCCCCTGGCCTGGCGACTCGTGCGCGCAGTCGAACGCGACGCAAACAACTAGTTCGACGTTAGGGCTCGGTATCCCACTAGGATTACACTATGAAAAGCCACAGTGAGATTGTCTTCGAAAACGATCGATTCCGCGCCACCAAGTGGACCATCCAGCCCGGTGGCACGATTCCGATGCACCGCCACGAATATGACTACGTGGTCGTTCCGCTCAGCGATAACCTGATGCACGTCACCACCGCTGACGGCGAACTCATTGAAGCGGCACTAAAACCGGGCACAGCCTACGGTCGCGATGCCGGCTCAGAGCACGAAAACGAAAACCGCGGCGACAGCGATGTCGTCTTTATCGAGGTCGAATACCTCAAGTAGCACGACCCGAGACAACACAAGAAAATGGGCGGATGCGGCACCACAAATCGGTGCCGCATCCGCCCATTTCAATGCTGGCGTTACCCCAACCGGGCTAAATATTGAACCCGAGCGCACGCATCATTTCGCGTCCGTCATCGGTGATCTTTTCGGGCCCCCACGGCGGCATCCACACCCAGTTGATCTTGAACCGTTCCACGACACCGTCCAATGCCTTGGCAATATCGTCTTCGATTACGTCGGTGAGCGGGCAACCGGCCGAGGTGAGCGTCATCGAAATAATCAGCGCATCCAGCTCGTCTTCCCAGTGCAGGTCATAAACGAGCCCGAGATCGACAATGTTGACGCCCAGCTCAGGGTCGACAACGTCTTTGATCGCCTCTTCGATTTCGTCGTATCGTGCCGGCTCTAGCGTGATCAGTGCCATCTTGTCTCCGTTCCTCAGAACCCGGATGGGCCCCGGTAGTGCGCCACGTTGACGAGCTACCGGGGCTCAGCGACTAGTTGCTGCTCGCGTCCGCGAGGTAGCGGTCGTAGCCCTCTTCTTCGAGTCGCTCAGCGAGCTCGGGGCCACCCTCTTCAACCATGCGGCCGTTGACAAACACGTGCACGAAGTCGGGCTTGATATAGCGCAGGATGCGAGTGTAGTGCGTGATCAGCAACACACCGAGGTCGGTCTCTTCCTTGGCGTTGTTGACACCCTCCGAGACGATGCGCAGGGCGTCAACGTCAAGACCCGAGTCGGTTTCGTCGAGGATGGCGAACTTCGGTTCGAGCAGACGCAGCTGCAAAATCTCGGCGCGCTTCTTCTCACCGCCCGAAAAGCCCTCGTTCACGTTGCGGGCGAGGAACTCGTCACCGATGCGGAGTTCTTCCATCGTGCCCTTGACGGTCTTCATCCACGAGCGGATCGCCGGAGCCTCGCCATCAACGGCGGTCTTGGCGGTGCGCAGGAAGTTCGACAGCGTCACGCCAGGGATCTCGACCGGGTACTGCATTGCGAGGAACAGGCCGGCCTTGGCGCGCTCATCCACCGACATTTCAAGCACGTCTTCGCCGTCGAGGGTGATCGAGCCCTCGGTCACCTCATAGCTGGGGTGACCGGCGATAGTGGCCGCGAGAGTTGATTTACCCGAACCGTTCGGACCCATGATGGCGTGAATCTCTCCCGAGTTGATGGTGAGATTCACACCGCGCAGGATTTCCTTCGGTCCCTGGTCGGTCTCGACGCTAACGTGCAGGTTTTCAATAACAAGCTGAGGCATTTATTCTTTCTCCTTGTAGATCGGAGTGGGATCAATCAAGATGTCATCGTTTTCGAGCTTGATCTCGAAAACCGGTACCGGCTCAAATGCCGGGAGGTTTTGTGGCCAGCCAGTGGTCAGCGAAAAACGTGAACCGTGTGCCCAGCACTCGAGTTCGCATCCCTCGACAAAACCTTCCGAAAGCGAGATGTCGCCATGAGTGCAGCGGTCACCGATCGCAAAGAGGTTACCGGCCGAATCCCGCACAACGGCAATGGGCCACTCGCCCACCACCACTCGTTTGGGTGTGTCGACCTGCACTTCGGATGCGGCACAGACTCGTTCGAACGCCATTACTTGCGCTCCTTCTCGGCCTGCTCGCGCTCGTAAATCGCTGCAATGGCGGCGTCTGCCACCTTGAGTTCTTCTTCGAGACGGTTCTGCACGCGCTCAGCGAGTGCTTCATCATCGAGTTGCTGCACGATCTCGTTGAGGAAGCCGTGCACCACGAGGCGTCGGGCGCTGAGCTCATCAATGCCGCGAGCCATCAGATAGAACAGGTGCTCCTCATCAAAGCGACCGGTGGCAGAGGCGTGTCCGGCACCCTCGATGTCACCGCATTCAATTTCGAGGTTGGGTACCGAGTCGGCACGGGCACCATCCGAGAGCACGAGGTTACGGTTCTGCTCGTAGCTATCGGTACCAACTGCGCCCTCACGAATAAGCACGTCACCAATCCATACGGTGCGTGCGCCGCTACCCTGCAGTGCACCCTTGTAATTGACATCAGTACGGGTGCGCTCGGCCGCGTGGTCGATGTACACCTGGTGCTCAAAGTGCTGACCGGAGTCGGCGTAGTACAAGCCGCGAACATCCGATTCGGCACCGTTTCCATCCAGGTGCACCTCTGGGTTCACGCGCACAGCGGCACCGCCGAAAGTGACGATCGAGTGGTCAATCGCCGCGGCTCGGCCGACGGTGGCGTGGTGGATACCCAGGTGCGCCGTGTCGTCATTCCACTCGTGCAGGGCAATGACCTTGAGCGAAGATTCGTCGTCGAGCACAATTTCGACGTTTTCGCTGTGCAGCGCCGAGCCCGTGTATTCGAGAATTACGGTGCCGCGGGCGTGACGTTCGGCGTGCAGCACGATGTGGCCGAGTGAACGCTTGGTGGCGTCATCACCCGAGATTCGCACGCGCACCGGCTCAGCAATTTCTTGCTCGGCGGGGATGCGCACCAGCAGACCCTGCTCGGTGCGGGCGTGTGCGATGGCTGAGGCAATGTTTTCAGGAATGAAGGCGCGGCCACGCGGAGCTTCATTGGCAGCGATCGAAGCCACCTCGACACCCTCGGGGGCGTCAACGTCATAGCTGAGCTGAGCCTGTGCCGCCTCGTCGACAAAGAGCGGCGCGAATTTGTCTACCGGTGAGTATTTCCACTCGGCGTCACGATTCGTGGGCGCACTGAAATCGGCCGGCACGAACGATTTGGGACGCTCCGAACGAGTCTGTACCGGAACAAATTTTTCAGCGTTGTGCGCCACCGGTGATTTTGCGGTCGTCATGTGGCTTAACCCACCGATCCTTCCATTGACATGTCGATCAGCTTGTTGAGTTCGAGCGCGTACTCCATGGGCAGCTCGCGGGCAATCGGTTCGATGAAGCCGCGCACGATCATCGACATCGCTTCGGTTTCTTCCAGGCCGCGACTCATGAGATAGAACAGCTGCTCTTCAGAAACCTTGGTGACAGTCGCTTCGTGACCGAGCTGTACGTCATCCACCCGAATATCGATGGCCGGGTAGGTGTCAGAACGCGAGATGGTGTCGACCAGCAGGGCGTCACAGATCACCGAGTTTGCGGAGTGATAGGCACCGTCGCCGATGCGCACCTCGCCGCGGTAGCCCGATCGCCCACCACCGCGGGCAATCGATTTCGAAACGATTGACGACTGGGTGTGCGGTGCGAGGTGAATCATCTTTGCGCCCGCATCCTGGTGCTGACCGGGTCCGGCGAACGCTACCGAGAGCGTCTCACCGCGAGCGTGTTCACCGGTGAGGTAGATCGACGGGTATTTCATGGTCACCTTCGAACCGATGTTGCCGTCAACCCACTCCATAGTGGCGCCCTCTTCAGCGATCGCGCGCTTGGTCACGAGGTTGTAGACGTTGTTCGACCAGTTCTGGATGGTGGTGTAGCGAACCCGGGCGTCCTTCTTGGCGATGATCTCGACCACTGCCGAGTGCAGCGAGTCGGTTTTGTAAATCGGCGCGGTGCAGCCCTCGATGTAGTGCACGTAGCTGCCCTCATCGGCGATGATCAGCGTGCGCTCGAACTGGCCCATGTTTTCGGTGTTAATGCGGAAGTAGGCCTGCAGCGGAATTTCTACGTGGACGCCCTTGGGCACGTACACGAACGAACCGCCCGACCACACCGCGGTGTTGAGCGCGGCGAACTTATTGTCACCGGCGGGAATCACGGTGCCGAAGTACTCTTCAAAAAACTCCGGGTGCTCGCGCAGCGCGGTATCGGTGTCCATGAAGATGACACCCTGGCGCTCGAGCTCTTCGTTGATCTGATGGTAGACCACCTCAGATTCATACTGTGCCGCAACACCGGCAACCAGGCGCTGGCGCTCGGCCTCGGGAATGCCGAGCCGTTCGTAGGTGTTTCGGATGTCCTCGGGCAGTTCTTCCCAGGTGGTCGCCTGGCGCTCCGAGGCGCGGACGAAATATTTGATGTTGTCAAAGTCGATCTCGCTGAGGTCAGCGCCCCAGCGCGGCATCGGCTTGCGATCAAACATCTTCAGGCCCGAAAGCCGGCGTTCGAGCATCCATTCGGGCTCGTTTTTAATCTCGGAAATATTCCGCACAACTGCTTCGCTGAGACCACGCTGCGCCGCAGCACCGGCCGCATCCGTGTCATGCCAACCGAACTCATAGTTTCCTAGGTCGTTCAGTTCAGGGCGGTCGATGAGCACGTCAGACATCGATAGCTCTTCCTCTCTTTGTGGTCGGTCGTCGGCGCGGTTCGGAGTTTCGAACATAGAATGAAACAACCTAGCGCGGCAAAACATTCCGCGCCCGCGTAGTGCCGCTTCCGCAGCCTCGCTTTTCCGACAGCAATACGAGTCTAGGCCACCGTTGATTACCGTTCGCAGCTGTTACCCAGCCCGCGGCCGGTCGTAATCCGGCAGCGGTGACGAGCTCCCGACCAGGAACTATGGCGATGCCTTCCGCAAAAACTCAGTCTTCCTTCCGCGACCGAATTATGCCCGTCGAGACCACGCGCTACACGCGGGTGATCACCTGGCTGAACGTCATCACCAATATCGGGATTGTCGGCACCGGCGGGCTGGTGCGACTCACCGGCTCGGGGCTGGGATGCTCGGAATGGCCCTATTGCACGCCCGAGTCGATCTTCCCCACCCCCGAGCTTGGCATCCACGGGATGATCGAATTCGGCAACCGCACCCTCACGTTCGTGCTGGTGGTGGTGGCCCTATTGGCGTTTCTCGCGGTGGTGCGCACGCCAAAGCAGCTCGCGCTACGCCGGATTCCGCTGTGGATCGGTGTGCTCATCATCGTGCAGGCCGTGGTGGGTGGAATTACCGTGTGGCTCGAACTCGATCCGCGTATCGTCGGGGTGCACTTCCTCATCTCAGCCCTCCTTGCTGCTCTCGCCGGACTGCAGCTTGCTCGCGTGCAGCGAGTGCATGAGCTTCCGGCAAACCTGGCGATCACGCGCGATCGTGGCGTGTGGTTTGTGGCGCTATTGGTGACGGTGCTGTGTTGGTTCACCGAGCTCGTTGGGGTGCTCACGACCGGGTCTGGCCCGCACGCCGGTGACGAGCTTGCAGCGCGTAACGGCCTCGACCCGGTGATTATGCACCACGTGCACGCCTGGCCGGGGTATGCGCTGCTGATCTCAATCGTGGTGCTGCGCATCCTGGTGGCCCGCGCCAAACTTGATGCCTCGCAAAAACTTACCGACACGCTCGCGGTATTTGTCATGATGCAGATTGGGTTCGGTATTTATCAGGCGCGTACCGGGCTGCCGATCCACTCGGTGGCAGTCCACATGGTGCTCGCAGTGACCGTGCTGGCAATGCTTTCAGTGCTGCTGGTAAATCTTCGACGCGAACTCAGCCAGCCAAATGAGGTGACTGAATAGCGCCGCGATCAATAGCACTCGCTGCCTGCTCACTGCTGCGGGATGCTGGTTCCGACCAGTCGCGGCAGGTGGGGATGCCCGCAAACATGCTCGCGTAATTCACCTTCATGCGATGCAATGAAGACTATGGAATTCCAGCGTGCTCACGTCCTGTCACTTCCAGAGCTGCACGCGCAGCTGTGCACGCTGCGCGACAGCTTGTATGCGGCCGAGGCAGCGGCCGTCGACCAGATCGCTGCGGTACAGCCCCAGCATCGTTCCAGCGCCCGCAATCTCGTCCACTACGTGGCAATTCGCCAGCACGATCTGCGCCCACTGCAGGTATCGCTGTCGGCCTATGGCCTCTCGAGCCTTGGCCGCACCGAATCTGAGGTGCTCTCGTGGCTGCTGACCGTCATCGAGACCGTTGCAGCCATGCTCGAAGGACGACACCGTCACGACATCTGGGGTGCGCTCGACAGTGGCGACCTTGTGCTCGAACGCAACACCATGGCGACCCTCGGTGGCGTCCACAGCAGCGCTGATCGCGACACCCGCATCATGGTGACGATGCCCTCCGAGGCCGCCGATGATGACGCCCTCGTACGCCGCATGGGTGCCGCCGGAATGGATCTCGCTCGCATCAACTGTGCCCACGATGATGAAACCGCCTGGAGCCGGATGGTGAATTCGGTGCGTGAACTCCCCGGTGATGTGCTCGTGGCAATGGACCTCGGCGGCCCCAAACTGCGCACCGGTCCCCTTGAAGCCGGCCCCAAAGTCGTCAAAGTGAAACCCACACGCAACGATCAGGGTGTGGTCACCGAACCCGCACGCGTGCGTTTTGTGCTCGAGAGTGAGGGCGTCGAAGCTGACACAACCGAAATCGAGACGGTCATCCCGGTGCGCGGCAAACTATCGGACCTGCGCGTTGGTGATCAGCTCAAGATGCGGGATGCTCGCGGCCGGCGGCGAAAACTGCAGGTTGTCGCTGCCAATGAGACTGCCGTGGTCGTCACCTTTGACCGCACGGTGTATTTCGAAACCGGTGAGCAGATCCAGCCCGGCGCGCTCGATGCGATCACGGTGGGTGAGCTTCCCGAGGTGCGTCAGCACCTGTTCGTGCTCGCCGGCGAGGAAATTCGTTTGCAGCGGGAAATGTCACCCCAGCCCGCACACACCACGCGGGTGCATCGCATCGGCTGTTCACTCGAGGCCGCGTTCAGTGATGTGCGTCCCGGCCACCGTGCACTCTTTGACGATGGCAAGATCGAGGGGCTCGTCCGCGAAGTTACACCGGATGAAATCGTCGTGGATGTCGTGCGTGCCGGTGCCGCTGGCGTCAAGCTGCGTGCTGAAAAGGGCATCAATCTGCCCGACACCACCCTGCGCATTCCGGCACTCACCGACGATGATCGCTCGCATCTGCCGTTTGTGGCGCAGCACGCAGACATGGTGAATCTCTCATTCGTGCGTTCGCGCGAAGACGTCGCCGACCTCATCCATGAACTCGAGCAGCTCGGTGCCAACCGGCTGGCGATCACCCTCAAAATCGAAACCGAGCCCGGCTTTATGGCGCTCCCCCAGATGCTCCTCGAGGCAATGCGCTGGGGCGAAGTTGGGGTGATGATCGCTCGCGGTGATCTCGCCGTCGAACTCGGCTTTGATCGCCTGGCCGAAGTGCAGGAAGAAATTCTCTGGGTTTGTGAGGCCGCTCACGTGCCGGTGATCTGGGCCACGCAGGTGCTCGACTCACTCGCTCGCACGGGCCTGCCCTCGCGGGCCGAGGTGACGGATGCGGCCATGGCACGCCGGGCCGAGGCGGTGATGTTGAACAAGGGTCCGTTCATTGTCGAAGCGATTTCGGCGCTCGACTCGATCCTCTCGCGGATGGGTGGCCATGTCGATAAAAAGCGCTCGCTAATGCGGCCACTCGCATCCTTCGACCTCAGTTAGCCGCCCGCCGGCGCCGAAATGTGGCGAACGCCGCTACCACTAGAGCTGCGCCCACAGCGAATAGCCACGGCAACAGACCCGGGCCATTGCCGGACGCATCCGGTTCATTCGCGGTGAGCGAGCGGCTCGATTCGACCGGCCACTCCCCCTGCGCCTCGCTGCCATCCGCACTCAGCGGCACCGCAATCGGCTCGCCGGTGTTTTCAACAAGCTGCTGAAATTCATCCCAGCCTGGCACTTCTTCGCTGATAGTGAGCTTCCACCCCATCGCCGCAAGCGGCAACCGCAGGCGCGCAAGCAATTCAGTATCGTCAAGCGCCTCGGGAATATCGCTCCACACCGCAAACATGCCGCCGGTGACCTCGGCATCGTCACCCGCGAGCTGTCCACCCGGAAAAACCCCGGCACCCCAATCACTGAGAATCGCTTCGCCGGTGGGATAGCGATAGCCCACCCGTTCACCGAGCACAAAATACAGGTACTCATCGTTCACATTGAGCAGCGGATTACCGTTCACGGCGAACTCGTCAATACCAGCTACGTCCGCGGGCCGCGTCGTCCAATAGGCCACCGTAATCTCCGGGTTGAGCGCCACCGAGCTGCCCTTCAGCATCCCGTCGCTCCACACGCGCACCGAGTAGCCGTGTTGCTGCAGCCGCGCATCCGCTTCGTTCACGAACTCGGTGAGCGCATCCGAGGCGTTCGCATCCGCGCCAATATTCGCCCGCGCATATTCGCTCAGTACCGCGATCTCGCTGTAGTCGGCGAAGTCGACAAATTCGTCAGCACCGAGATTCCACGGGCCCGGTTGAAAAAGCTCGGCGTATTCGTCGATCAGCTCGAACGCGAACTCGCGCGCCTGCGGATCACTGATATCGAGCGCGCCAAATACCGGCGAACCATCGGTCGCCCGCAGCTGCCATTCGGGATGCGTTTCAAGCACGTGATCGAGATGCCCCGGCATATCGAGTGACGGGGTGATGCGGATGTGCAGATCGGCCGCGTAGGCGATCAGCTCTCGGATTTCAGCTTTCGTGTAGGCATCGTCACTGACGATTTCGGGATGCGCATCGCTCGCAATTGCCCACCCTTCATTTTCTGAAAAATGCAGTTCGAGCTCGTTCAGTCCGAGCCACGACATTTGCAACAGCAGCTGCTCAATGGTCTCGACGGAATAGCGCTTGCGGGCAACATCCAGATGCACGCTGCGAGTCGGGCTTGACTGCCCCAGCTCGTAGCTGCCGTGGCTCACGCCACCATTAGCGTTCAGTGTTTGTAACAGTGCGCGGCCACCGCGAAACAGGCCAGTCGTGTCAGCGGCACTGATCGTGATGCCGCGCTCAGCGACCGTAATGGTGGCGTTGTCGTTCGGGTCGTCCTCATCGCGTCGCTCACGGTGTCCTTCATCGAGCGCGAGCACGAGCTGCGCCGCATCGGGCTGCTGTTCGACAACTTCTGGCGAGGTGTAGGTGATCGTTGGTTCGCTCGCCACGAGCCCGGCCGTGGCAAACTCGTGCGCGAGCCGGTCAGCTTCGCGAAGCGCGCCGGGTGCGACGTCATTGGCGGTTGACGACGATGTAAGCCCGGCTTGGACCACCACGATGCGCTCAAGTGCTGAGGGGTCCCAGATCCCGGTCGCCGGTTCGCTCGTCGTCACCGGCGGAATCGACGTAAATGGCATTTGGGCGGCGACTGGTGACTCGCTGCCGGTGGGTGGTGTGCTTGCGGTTGCCGCCGGTAGCGCTGCCGCGGGTAACCCGGCGTTCGATGGTAATAACAGTGCGAGTGTGGCCGCTGTCGCTACAACAGTCAGCCACACTCGCCGAAAACACATCCGCTTAGAGCCCCGGTAGTGTCAGATAGACGAACGGGTCGATACCCACCGCGAGGAATACGAGCGTCAGGTAGGTGATCGACAGATGGAACACCCGCATCGGCCGAGCTCGACCATCATCCTGCACCACATTGAAGTACAGCTTGTGCGCTTCCCAAATGAACCAGACGCCGCCAAGCAGTGCAACAGCCGTGTAAACCCAGCCCATCGGTGCCACCGGCACGAGCATCAGGCTGGCAATAACCGTGGCCCAGGCGTAGATCACCGATTGCAGTGCCACCGAGCCAACCCCCTCAGTAACCGAGAGCATCGGCACCGAAGCGCGGTCGTAGTCGTCGGCGTATTTCACCGAAAGCGGCCAGTAGTGTGCCGGGGTCCAAAGAAAAACGATCAGGAACAGGATGAGGGGTTCCCAGCTGAGCGAGTTGGTCACGGCAGCCCAGCCGATAAGCACCGGCATACATCCGGCGACACCACCCCAGATGATGTTCTGGTCGGTGCGACGCTTCAAGATCAGCGAATACAGCACGACATACAGCAGAATCGCCACCACCGACAGCACCGCGGCCAGCAGGTTCGACACCGCCCACAGCACCACTGTCGACAGCACACCGAGCGTCCAAGCAAAAATGAGCGCCTCGCGGTCGCTAACCTCACCGGTAACCAGAGGCCGCTTCGAAGTGCGCTTCATCAAGCGATCGATATCGCGGTCGATATAGCAATTGAAGGTGTTGGCACTGCCTGCCGACATGGCCCCACCCACCAGCACGCCGAGCATCAGCCACACATCGGGCAAACCGCGCTCGGCGAGAATCATCGTTGGCAGCGTGGTGATCAGCAGCAGCTCAATGATGCGCGGTTTGACGAGGGAGATGTAGGCGGCCAGTTTCCGACGCCAGGTCGGCGTCGCCACACCCGCCTTGGCGCCAGCTTGCGAGCCCGCGGGCTCGACTTGGTGGACCGAACCGGTGTGCGCACCGGCAATATTTTTGATTGACACAGACACCAATCCCTTACAAACGCGTTCACGGCATTCTACCGTCAGGCGCGCGCAGAGTCACGTAACGTCACGCGGCTGCAAAGCCGCGCCCATCCCGCAATTCACCGCACTCGCCCACATCTCGTGCGGTTTCGTCAGCGAAGAGCCACGCCTGCGCGCTAGGCTCGAAGCAAAGCCAAACGGCGCAACACCGTCGACTCGTTGAGGAGCCACCTTGAGCACTGTGAACTGGACCGAACTCGACCAGCGCGCAACCGACACCGCCCGCCTGCTCGCCGCAGACGCGGTCGAACTCGCAAAGGGTGGCCACCCCGGCACCGCGATGAGTCTCGCGCCCGTAGCTCATCTGCTCTATCAGAACGTCATGCACCATGACCCGGCCGATGACCAGTGGCTGGGACGCGACCGTTTCATCCTGTCGAACGGGCACGCCTCGCTGCTTCAGTACATCCAGCTCTACCTGGGCGGTTTTGGTCTGGAGCTCGACGATCTCAAAAACCTGCGCACCTGGGGTTCACCCACAGCCGGCCACCCCGAATATGGCCACCTCAAACATGTGGAAATGACCACCGGCCCGCTCGGCCAGGGCATCTCAACCGCAGTCGGTTTTGCAATGGCGCAGCGCTACGAACGGGGCCTGTTCGACCCCGACACCCCTGAGGGTGAGAGCCCCTTCGATCACTACACCTATGTGATCGCCGGCGACGGCTGCCTGCAAGAGGGCGTCGCCTCAGAGGCCGGTTCGATGGCCGGACACCAGCAGCTGGGCCGGCTCATCGCGATTTATGACTCGAACCGCATCTCGATCGAAGACGACACCAATATTGCTTTCACCGAGGATGTGGCCAAACGCTACGAGGCCTACGGTTGGGATGTGCGAGTGGTCGACTGGACCAACAACCACACGCGAGTCACCGAAGATGTGCCCGCGCTCGCCGAGGCGATCGAGGCCGCCAAGCAGGTCACCGACAAGCCCTCGCTGATCATCCTCAAGAACTTCATCGCATACCCGGCACCAAACCTGCAGAACACCGGCGCTTCGCACGGTGCCGCGCTCGGTGCGGATGAGATTCGCGCCACGAAAAAAATCCTTGGCTTCAACCCCGATGAAGATTTCATCGTCGAAGACGCGGTGCTGCAGTACACGCGCGGTCTTGCCGAGCGGATGCAGCCGGTGCGCGATCAGTGGCAGTCGCGTTTTGACGACTGGGCTGTCAAAAACCCCGAACGCAAGGCGCTGTTCGACCGGCTCATGGCGCACGAACTGCCCGCCGATATTGCCGAGGCGCTACCGACCTTCGAGGGTGTTGAAAAACTTTCAACCCGCAAGGCTTCGGGGCAGGTGATTAACGCGCTCGCAGCCGAACTCCCTGAACTTTGGGGTGGCTCCGCCGACCTTGCCGGTTCGAACAACACCGTCATCAAGGGCGCGAAGTCGTTTGTTCCCGCCGAGCACTCCACCTCGACCTGGACCGGTGATCTTACCGGTCGGGTGCTGCACTTTGGTGTGCGCGAACACGCCATGGGCGCGATCCTTAACGGCATCGTGCTGCACGGCCCCACCCGCCCCTTTGGCGGCACCTTCCTCATTTTCAGCGACTACATGCGCCCGGCCGTACGTCTGGCCGCGCTCATGCGGATCGCACCCATCTATGTGTGGACCCACGACTCGATCGCGCTCGGCGGTGACGGCCCGACCCACCAGCCGGTCGAAACGCTCACTTCGCTGCGTGCCATTCCGAACGTAGAGATCGTTCGGCCCGCCGACGCGGCCGAAACCGCGCAGGCGTGGCTCGAAGCCCTGCGCCGCCACACCGCGCCGGTGGGGCTCATTCTGAGCCGCCAAGACCTGCCCGTGCTGCAGCGCTGCGCCGGGGATGCGCGGGGTGACGAACTCGCGTCGGCCACGGCAACCAGCAAGGGTGGCTACATCCTCGCTGAGGCTCGCAATGGCGCTCCCGAGGTAATTCTGATCGCCACCGGTTCGGAGGTGCAGCTGGCACTCGCCGCGCGCGAGCAGCTCGAGGATGAGGGCACCGCAACCCGCGTGGTTTCGATGCCGAGTCAGGAATGGTTCGCGCAGCAGAGCGATGACTATCGTGAATCGGTACTGCCCGCCGCGGTAACCGCTCGCGTCAGTGTTGAAGCTGGTCTGGCGCTCACCTGGGCACCCTTCGTGGGCAGCCAGGGACGCTCGGTCTCTGTTGAAGACTTCGGCGCATCCGCCGACGGCAACGATCTGCTGCGCCGCTACGGCATCACCACTGAGGCTGTCGTTGCCGCCGCGCGCGAATCGATTGCGGCCGGCAAGTAGTCGCCCAGCCCGTCAGCACTCTCGTACCGACAAAAACTCCGAGGAGCCAGACCACCATGTCGAACCCCAACACCCAGGCACTCTCTGAACTCGGCGTCAGCATTTGGCTCGACGACCTCTCTCGCGA
Source organism: Gulosibacter sp. GYB002 (assembly GCF_036577665.1). NCBI lineage: Bacteria > Bacillati > Actinomycetota > Actinomycetes > Micrococcales > Microbacteriaceae > Gulosibacter > Gulosibacter sp. GYB002. The sequence goes on from NZ_JARBDD010000014.1 coordinate 84,696, forward strand.
ACGACTCACCTCGGGCTCACTGCAGCAGCTCATCACCGAGCGCAATGTTGTGGGCGTAACCACCAACCCGTCGATCTTCGCTGCCGCACTGCGTGACGGTGAAAGCTACGCCGAACAGGTTGCCCAGCTCGCGGCTGCCGGCACCGATGTCGACAGCGCCATCATCGAAATCACCACCGAGGATGTGCGTCGCGCCTGCGACGTGCTGCGTCCCGTTTACGACGCCACCGGCGGCATCGACGGCCGCGTTTCAATCGAGGTTTCGCCGCTGCTGGCCAATGACACCGAGGGAACTATCGCCGAGGCGAAGGCACTGTGGGAGAAGGTCGACCGCCCCAACGCCATGATCAAGATCCCGGCAACCGTCGAGGGCCTGCCGGCAATTACCGAGGCGATCGCATCCGGGATTTCGGTGAACGTCACGCTCATCTTCTCGCTCCCCCGCTACCGCGAGGTGATCAACGCCTATCTCACCGGTCTAGAACAGGCGCTCGAACGCGGCAATGATCTGCAGAGTATCCACTCGGTCGCATCGTTCTTCGTGTCGCGCGTGGATGTCGAGATCGACCGCCGGCTGGGTGAGGGCCACGAGCTGCGCGGCCGCGCCGCGCTCGCGAATGCCCGCCTTGCCTACCAGCTGTTTGAAGAAATGTTCAGCTCGGAGCGCGCCAAAGTGTTGCTCGATGCCGGAGCACAGCTGCAGCGCCCGCTGTGGGCATCCACCGGCGTGAAAGACCCGCAGCTGCCCGACACGCTCTACGTCACCGAGCTAGTCGCAAACAACACCGTCAACACCATGCCCGAAAAAACGCTCGAGGCATTCGCTGACCACGGTGAGCTACACGGTGATTCAATTCGCGACACCTACCACGACGCTAATCGACTGCTCGATCAGATCGACGCCGCCGGCATTTCCTACACCGAGGTGGTCGAGCTGCTCGAACGTGAAGGCGTTGAAAAATTCATTGTCTCGTGGCGTGAACTGCAGCAAACCGTCGCTGATCAGCTCGCCGCCGCCAAATAAGCTCACGCAAGCCCCCCGCTTAAACCCGTCGACCACCGCAGCCCGCTCTACCGAGAAAGTACCGCTCATGGCCATCAAGGTTTCTACCGCAAACGCTGCCACCAGTGCAGCTCGACGTTATCTCGATCAGCTTGTCGCCGAGCAGTTCGCTTCGCGGCTATTTGCACAGGACGCCACGCTATGGGGCGAGGCCGCGGTCGACGAATCAAGCAAACGGCTTGGCTGGACGGCGGCCCACGAAGTGTCAAAGCCGCTGGTTGCGCACATCACCGCGGCCCGCGATGAATTGCGCGCAAAAGGGGTCACGCGAATCGTGCTGTGCGGTATGGGTGGTTCGTCACTTGCACCCGAGGTAATGGCGCGCACCGCCCAAATCGAACTCGACGTGCTCGACTCAACCAATCCCGAACACGTTGCCGACGTGCTCGAATCCGACCTCGAGCACACCGCCGTCGTGGTGTCGTCAAAGTCGGGTTCGACGGTCGAGACCGACTCGCAGCGTCGCGCGTTCATCGCGGCGTTTGAGCAGCTCGGCATCGACCCGGCCGAACGCATCTGCATCGTTACCGATCCCGGCTCGCCGCTCGCACAGTGGGCGCAGGAGGCGGGCTACCGCCACTTCCTCGCCGACCCGAGCGTCGGTGGCCGGTTCTCGGCGCTCACCGCTTTCGGGCTGGTCCCCACGGGACTCGCCGGTCTGGATATTGCCGCGGTACTTGCCGACGCCGAATCCGTGGCCGCTGAACTCGCCGCCGACTCACCCGACAACCCGGGCCTCGTGCTCGCTGCCGCGCTTGCCGGCGGCGCCCCGCTCAAGACCTATGTGGGAATCGTTGAGGATGGCACCCCGATCGTCGGGTTCGGCGACTGGGCCGAACAGCTCATTGCCGAATCGACCGGTAAAGAGGGCAAGGGACTGCTACCGGTAGTGCTCGGCGCGGATGCACCAGAAATTGGGCTCCCCATTCCCGATCTGCAGGTGGTCCGGCTGGTCGCCGACGCCGCCGACACTCCCGCACAGGGCGATGAGATTGCCGTTTCGGGCACACTGGCCGAGCAAATGCTGCTGTGGGAGGTGGCGGTTGCTGTGGCCGGTCGAATTATCGGTATCAACCCCTACGACCAGCCCGATGTTGAGTCGGCAAAGGCCGCCGCGCGCGAACTGCTCGACAACACCCCCGAGCCCGAGGCAGCCGCATTTATTGATGGCGCAATCGCAGTGCGTGGCACCGAGGACGTGCTGCGAGGCGACGCATCAGTCAAGGACGCTGTCGCGGCCCTGCTCGCGCTGCTGCCCGAGGGTGGCTATGTCAGCATCCAGGCCTACGCCAACCGACTGGCCGCCGAGCTGCTCCCTCAGACCCGCGAATTGATCGCGCATCGTTCGCGTCGTCCGGTCACCTTCGGCTGGGCTCCGCGCTTCCTACACTCGACCGGTCAATTCCACAAGGGCGGACCGCGTGTGGGAGTGTTCTTGCAGATCACCACGGATGAAGACGTTGACGTTGAAATCCCCGGCCGTCCTTTCACTTTTGGTCGCCTGATTGCCGCCCAGGCAGCCGGGGATGCATCGGTGCTGGCAGCCGCGGGTATGCCGGTGCTGCGCCTGGAGCTGACCGACCCCGAGGCCGGTTCACAGCAGCTGCTCGACGCACTTCGTGATCTTTAGGGGATGGCAACAGAGTTGACTCCGGTTCCTGTTTCGGCCACTCATAATCCGCTCCGGCCGCCAGTCGAGCGGCGTCTCGATCGCATCGCTGGCCCCAGCAGTCTCGTGCTGTTCGGCGTTACGGGCGATCTCAGCCGAAAAAAGCTCCTGCCGGCCATTTATGATCTGGCCAATCGCGGCTTGCTCTCGCCCTCGTTCGCACTGGTTGGTTTTGGCCGCCGCCAGTGGAACGACGATGAGTTCCGCAGTTTTGTGCTCGAGAGTGTTCGCGCCCATGCGCGTACCGAGTGGAATGAAGAAGTCTGGCGACAGCTGGCCGCTGGCGTGCGTTTCGTGAGCGGTGAGTTCAACAGCGATGCGGCGTTTAATGAACTCACCCGAGTGCTCGGCGAGCTCGACCGTGATCGTGGAACCCGCAGCAACCACGCCTTCTATCTGTCAATTCCGCCGCGCTCGTTCGCCGCCGTTACCGAGCAGCTGCGCCGCTCGGGCCTGGCCGAATCGGTCGGCGATCAGTGGCGCCGGGTGATTATTGAAAAGCCGTTCGGTCACGATTTGGCCAGCGCCCGCGAGCTCAACAACATCATTGAGTCGTGCTTCCCGAGCGATTCGATCTTCCGCATCGACCACTATCTCGGTAAAGAGACGGTGCAAAACCTGTTGGCGCTGCGCTTTGCAAACACCATGTTCGAGCCGCTGTGGAATGCGAACTGGGTGGATCATGTCCAGATCACCATGGCCGAAGATATCGGCGTTTCTGGTCGCGCTGGCTACTACGACGGGGTCGGCGCTGCCCGCGATGTAATCCAGAACCACCTCCTGCAATTGCTGGCGCTCACCGCGATGGAAGAACCGCTTTCGTTCACCGCCAAAGATCTGCGTGCCGAAAAAGAAAAGGTGCTTGCGGCGGTGCGGCTCGGTGATGATCTCGGACTCACCACAGCCCGCGGCCAGTACGGCAGCGGCTGGCAGGGCGGCGAACGCGTATGCGCCTTCCGTGAAGAAGAGGGGATGAACCCCGAGTCGCTCACCGAAACATATGCCGCGATGCGCCTGCAAATTGATTCGCGTCGCTGGCAGGGGGTGCCGTTCTATCTGCGCACCGGTAAACGGCTTGGCCGCCGCGTTACCGAAATTGCGATCACTTTTAAGCCGGCGCCCGTGCACCTGTTTGCTCCTGCCGAACGTGCCTCGCTCGGGCCCAACGCCCTCGTGATTCGCGTGCAGCCCGATGAGGGCGTGACAATGCGTTTCGGTTCTAAAGTGCCGGGTGCTCGGATGCGCGTGCGTGACGTGACCATGGATATGGGCTACGGACACGCCTTCACCGAGTCGAGTCCTGAGGCTTATGAGCGGCTCATCCTCGACGTGCTGCTGGGTGACCCGCCCCTTTTCCCGCGACACGAAGAGGTGGAGCTATCGTGGCGCATCCTCGACCCTATTGAGGAGTACTGGGCAGCGGCCGGAGCACCCGAAATCTATCGTCCCGGTTCTTGGGGGCCGGCGTCGGCGGATGCGCTGATGCGTCGTGACGGACGGATGTGGAGGCGCCCGTGATTATCGAACTGACCAACACCACCACCTCGCAGATCGCCCGCCGACTCGTTGAGGTGCGTGAGGAGGGCGGCGCGCTGGCGCTCAGCCGAGTGCTCACACTCGTTGTTGTTAACGAAAACACGGTGGATGAAGAAGCCATTCGCGCCGCGAATGAGGCCAGCAGCGAGCACCCGATGCGCGTCATCGTGATCCACACGAGTCCCGATGCCGAAACCCAGTTGGATGCCGAAATCCGTGTCGGTCGCGATGCCGGTGCCGGTGAGGTCGTGGTGCTGCACGCCAGTGGCGAGGCAGCTGCAGACGCCGAGACGCTCGTGCAGGGCCTGTTGTTGCCGGACGCGCCCGTGGTGGTTTGGTGGCCTCGCTGGGCCGGCGGCTCGCCCTCGACGACTCCCCTGGGACGTTTGGCGGCCGTGCGTATTGTTGATGAGGCTACCAACCAGCTACCGCACTGTGCCTCAACACTCGAGCGGTTGCGGCGCCTGGCCGCCGATTTTCACCCCGGGGATGCGCACCTCGACTGGACCCGCCTCACCGGCTGGCGTGCACAGCTGGCGGCGGTGCTCGATCAACCACCGTTTGAGACGGTGCTGGGCGCCCGCGTCGTTGGCCGTGCCGGCAGTACGGTGCCGTTGCTGATGTCGGCGTGGCTGCAGCACTTCCTTGAAGTTCCGGTTGAAATTGTGCCAATCGCCGATGAGACCGATGAGCATCTCAGCGCCAACAGCCGTGTGAACCTCTATTCGGTCACGCTGCAGCGCAACTCGGGATCGTTTGTGTTCGAACGTATTGCTGCCGACACGCTGCGGTTTAGCCAGGAGGAGCAACCCGAGCAGCTCATCCCGCTGCCGGTGCGTACGGTCACCGAAGTGCTCACCGAAGAACTTCGTTCACTGGCCCCCGATGAGGTGTACGCCGATGTGCTGCTTCGTGGTGTTCCGCGCCTGCAGCTCGATGACCACCACGGCGCGCAATAATTAGCGCGCCAGCCCCGAACACATCCCCGCTCACCACCCAGATGGAGGATCTGATGTCGCTGCGCGACGCTGCTCTCGTCCACGCGCCCACCCCGGCGGCTGCGGCCGCAGCTCTCGTTGACGATGTACTCAACTGGTTGATTCGCCGTGCCGAAGCTCCCGAAAACATCCAGATCGCGGTCTCGGGTGGCTCACTCGGAGACGTGGTGTTGCCGCAGCTTTTCCGTGCCGGCACTGCCGCCGGTTTTGATTGGCAGCGGGTGCACTTTTGGTTCGCCGATGAACGATTTCTGCCCGTGCAGGATCCCGAACGCAATGCCACGCTGCTGGCAGCTGCGCTAGCTGAGGCTGCCGATGTGCATCATGAGCAGGTGCACGAAGTGCCCGCAGCAAGTGCTGTGGTGAATGTGGCGGCCGCAGCGGCCCGCTACAGTGACGAAATCGCTCGCACGCTGCCCGCGGATGCATCCGGTACTCCGCAATTTGATGTGATGCTGCTCGGGATGGGTCCCGACGGACACACTGCATCACTCTTCCCCGGTTTGGCCGGGGTCGAGGTGACCGACCGGGTTGCGATTGCGGTGCACGACTCCCCTAAGCCGCCCGCCGAACGGGTATCGCTAACGCTGCCGCTGATCAATGCATCCCGGATGGTGGCGGTGTACGCAACCGGGGCCGGTAAACGCGACGCGCTGGCGGATGCGCTCGGCGAAAACCGGGAAAATTATCCGATTGCTCGGATTGCCGCAAAAGAATCGCTGCGGCTATATGCCGACGATGCCGCGCTCAGCTGAGCGTAGCTCGCCCGCTACGCCAGGCCGGGGGTCTGGTACTTGGTGATAATACCCATCAGCACAATGATGAGTGCCCAAAACACGAGCACCCAGGTGGTGATGCGGTTGAGGTTTTTTTCGGCCACACCCGATGACTGTGCGCTCGAGGTAATCCCGCCACCAAACATGTCGCTAATACCGCCGCCCTTACCGCGGTGCAGCAGCACAAGCAGCACGAGCAGCACGCTGGTGATAGCGAGCAAGACTTGCAGGATGATGAGGAAGATGTCCACAGAAACCTCTTGTTTACGGATGGCACCGAATGCTGTTACGAGGCCTGCCCGGAGCCAGACCTCGTAACAGTCTAACGGTGATACGCCACAGAAAACGACTACGCGCCCACGTGGTGCCGGAATCGAACGATCGAAGCGAAATCTTCAACGTTCAGGCTGGCGCCTCCCACGAGAGCACCGTCAATATCCGGTTCGCGCATGAGCGCAGCGACATTGTCAGGTTTGACCGAGCCACCGTACAGAATCCGCAGCTGTGCGGCACGCTCGGCGCCAAAGCGCTCGGCGAGTGCAGCTCGCAGCGCCTGGCACACTTCCTGGGCCTGCTCGACACTCGCGACCTTCCCGGTGCCAATTGCCCACACTGGTTCGTAGGCGATTACCACTTCGGCGTCATTCGCAACATCTGCCAGCGCCGCCTGCATCTGCGCCACCGCGACCTCGGCCGGGTGATCGGTCGCTTCGCGCTGCTCGAGCGTTTCGCCAACGCACAGCACCGGCACCAGTTCATGGCGTAGTGCTGCCTGCACCTTCGCGGCGCACACCTCGTCGGTTTCGCCGTGAATCGTGCGACGTTCTGAATGCCCCACAAGCACGTAGCTGCAGGCGAGGCGCTTCAAAAAATCGCCCGAAATGTCACCGGTGTAGGCACCCGAATCGTGCGGCGACAGGTCTTGGCCGCCGTAGCGGACGCCGAGCTTGTCGGCGTCCACCACGGTCTGGACCGAACGGATGTCGGTGAATGGCGGAAATACCGCCACCTCAACATCCTGATAGTCGTGCCCGGCATCTTTCAGGGTCCATGCGAGCTTCTGGACGAGAGCGATCGCCTGCAGGTGATCGAGATTCATCTTCCAGTTGCCCGCCATGAGCGGGGTGCGCTGCGTTACCATCCCAGCACCTCGAGGCCCGGTAGGCGCTTGCCCTCGATGAGTTCGAGGCTCGCACCGCCACCGGTTGAGACGTGGCCGAACTCGTCATCCGCGAAACCGAGCGTTCGCACCGCAGCGGCCGAGTCGCCGCCACCCACCACCGAAAGCCCGTCGACCTCGGTGAGCGCCTGCGCAACGGCCTGGGTGCCGTTGGCAAATGCCGGGAATTCGAACACACCCATCGGACCGTTCCAGAACACCGTTTTCGAGGTGCGAATCGCCTCAGCGTAGGCCCGAGCAGTTTCGGGGCCGATGTCGAGACCGATGCCCTCAGCACCGAACTTCGATGATTCGATCGCGTCTGCTGCAACCACCTCGTGGTCGGCATCCGCGGCAAATTTTTCGGCAACGACAATATCGCTGGGCAGCAGCAGCTCAACGCCGCGTTCAGCAGCCTCGTCGATATATCCCTTGACAGTGTCGAGCTGTTCGGCTTCCAGCAGCGACTTGGCCACGGCGTGACCCTGAGCTGCCAGGAAGGTGAAGAGCATCCCGCCGCCGATAACCAGGCGATTCACCCGCGGAAGCAGATTTTCAATGACTCCGAGCTTGTCCGACACCTTCGAACCGCCGAGCACCACGGTGAACGGAGTTTCGGGGTCGTTTACCACGCGACCAAGCTTTTCTACCTCGTTGGCAACGAGGTAGCCGGCAGCTGATGGTAGCGCCTTGGCGAGGTCGTACACCGACGCCTGCTTGCGGTGCACAACACCGAAGCCGTCCGAAACATAGGCGTCACCGAACTTCGCGAGTTCAGCGGCAAAGGCTTCGCGTTCGGCATCGTCCTTGCTGGTTTCGCCGGGGTTGAAGCGCAGGTTTTCAAGCACCACGACTTGACCGTCAGCCAGGTTCGCCACCGCTTCCTGGGCGCTCTCACCCACGGTGTCGGCCGCGAGCACAACATCCTGACCGAGCAGTTCGCCGAGACGGGTTGCCGCGGGCGCGAGCGAAAACTCGGGCTGCGGGGTGCCCTTCGGGCGACCGAGGTGTGAAATGACGATGACCTTGGCGCCCTGTTCGAGCAGTGCTCGCAGCGTGGGCAGCGAGGCACGCACGCGTCCGTCGTCGGTGATCTCGGTGCCGTCGAGCGGCACGTTGAGGTCGCAACGCACGATCACGCGCTTACCGGCGAGGTCGCCGAGGGTTTCCAGCGTACGCAGAGCCATTGCTAGTTCCTTCCCTAGAGGTTCGAAGGTGTCGAAGCGGTGGGTTGTTAGAGGCGTTCAGCGATGTAGGCCGAGAAGTCCATGAGACGCTCGGTGTAACCCCACTCGTTGTCGTACCACGACGAAATCTTGACCTGGTTGCCGATAACGCGAGTCAGCGGTGCATCAAAAATCGACGAGTGGTGTTCACCGATGATGTCGCGCGAGACGATCGGGTCTTCGTTGTACTTGAGGATGCCCTTGAACTCGCCCTCGGCAGCTACCCGGAACGCCTCGTTCACCTCTTCGACGGTGAGCTCCCGCTCGGTGACGATCGTGAGGTCGGTGATTGAACCGGTCTCGACCGGCACGCGCAGCGCAAACCCGTCGAGTTTGCCTGCCAGCTCGGGCAGCACCAGGCCGATGGCCTTAGCAGCACCCGTGGTGGTCGGGATGATGCTCAGCGCGGCCGCGCGAGCACGACGCAGGTCGCGGTGCGGTGAGTCTTGCAGGTTCTGGTCAGCGGTGTAGGCGTGCACCGTGGTCATCAGACCCGAGACGATACCGAAGCTGTCGTTGAACACCTTGACGATGGGTGCGAGGCAGTTGGTGGTGCATGAAGCGTTCGAGACGATGTGGTCGGTTTCGGGGTTGTAGTCGGTGTGGTTCACACCCCACACGAAGGTGGGAGCACCAGCTCCCTTGGCAGGAGCCGAGAGCAGCACCTTCTTGGCGCCAGCGTCGATGTGGGCCTGCGACTTAGCCGGGTCGTTGAAGCGGCCGGTGCACTCAAGCACGAGCTCAACGCCCAGTTCGCGCCACGGCAGCTTAGCCGGGTCGGCTTCGGCGAGTGCGTGCACCTGGCGGTCGTCCACGTAGATGTTTTCGTCATCGTGGCGGATGTCGTTGGGCAGCACACCCGAGGTCGAGTCGTACTTCAGCAGGTGAGCAAGAGTGTGGTTGTCGGTGAGATCGTTGATGGCAACCAGTTCGAGGTTGGGGTGGCTGCCGTCGAGTAGGGCACGGGCGTAGCTACGTCCGATACGGCCAAATCCATTGATCGCGATCTTGGTCACAGGATGCTCCTAGGTGTTGGGAGTGTGCGTTTCTGGTTGAGGTAACGCGGTATTGACCCCGGATTGACTCCGGGGCCAGGTTAGCGGGAAAACGCAAACTCGGTTCCCAGCTTTTAAGCCCGCATACCCGCGGCTATCGAGTTCGGGTCAGGCGGCCGACCAACTAGATCAAATCTTCGTGCTCAAGCGCCGTTTCGGTGTCGGGAATCCCCTGCTCAGCGGCCTTTCGGTCGGCGAGGGCCAGCAGCCGACGGATGCGCCCGGCAACTGCGTCCTTGGTCATCTGCGGTTCAGCCTGACGCCCCAGCTCGTCGAGCGATGCATCCCGATATTTCAGCCGCAATTCACCGGCATAGCGCAGGTGCTCGGGCACATCGTCACCGAGAATTTCAAACGCCCGCTCCACACGCGCGCAGGCGGTCACGGCAGCCTGCGCCGAACGGCGCAGATTCGCGTCATCAAAATTGACGAGCCGGTTTGCTGTTGCTCGGGTTTCGCGACGCTGTCGGTTTTTCTCCCACTCGGCCAGCACTTCTTTCGCTCCGAGCGCCGACAGCATGGCACTAATCGCTTCGGGCTCACGGATGATCACGCGATGTGCGCCGCGCACTTCCCGCGCCTTCGTCGAGATGCCGAGCCGTGCTGCCGCACCCACGAGAGCCATGGCCGTCTCTTGGTTGGGGCAGGCGATTTCAAGTGACGCCGAGCGGCCGGGCTCGGTGAGCGTGCCGGCTGCCAGGAAAGCACCTCGCCACACAGCCACGAGCGTTTCAGCCTGACCGATCGCGAGCCGGTTTGGTAGACCACGAACGATTTGACCGCGGTTGTCCATGAGACCGGTTTGGCGAGCGAGGGTGTCACCTTTTTCGAGCACTCGCACCACGAAGGTTTTGCCCTCGCTACCAACCTGCTTGCTCACCCGTGGGCGGGCGGCAAACAGGGCGCTGAGCTCGGTGGCCAGCCGCAGGGCGGCTTTTTCGTCGCCGAGTTCAGCCTCGATAACATACTGGTTCGAAATTCGTTGCAGGCCGCCGGCAAAACGCAATAGGCTCGACACCTGAGCAGCCCGAGCCTGTGTACTACCCGGGTTCACCGAAGAGATCTCACGCTTCACCTGCGCGGTCAACAACAATTGGTTTCCTGCTTTCTCATCACTCGGTAGTTCCGCCTGAGTTGCGGCTACCGCTTTGTCTGCTCGTGCTTTGGCCGATGACGCGGTGCGAACATCCGGTTGTTATCGGAGCGCAGCCAGATCTATTCGCGACCAAGATCGCGGTGTCGCACTTGGACGGCGACATCATCGCGCTCACGAAGAATACTCGCAATTCGCTCGGTCATGGCTACCGAACGGTGTTTTCCGCCCGTACAGCCGATGCCGATGAGTGCGTGCCGCTTATTTTCTCGCTCGTAACCATCCAGCACCGGCCCAATGAGCTGGCGGAATGCGGCGAGGAACTCTTCAGCCCCATCCTGTTCGAGCACATAGTCACTCACCTGCTTGTCACGGCCGTTGAACGGTCGCAGTTCTTCAATCCAGAACGGGTTCGGCAAAAACCGCATATCGAACACCAAGTCGGCATCGGCGGGAATGCCGTACTTAAAACCGAAGCTGGTCACCGACACCTGGATGCGGTTTTCATCCGGGTCTCCGAAGCGCTCAAAAATTCGCCGCGCCAGCTGGTGCACGTTGAGCTCGGTGGTGTCAATGACCATATCAGCGATGCTGCGGATTTCGCTGAGCCGTTCGCGCTCGCGTCGAATACCCTCAAGAACGGTGCCGCCCTCTTGCAACGGATGCGGCCGCCTCGAGTGTTCGTAACGGCGCACCAGCCGCTCATCGGTAGCGTCAAGAAAAACCACGTCGACATCGTGGTTTTCACGCAGCGTCTTCATAAAGTCGGCAAAGCCTTCGAGAAGTCGGCCACCGCGGATATCGACTGCCACCACAAGCTTCGGAATAGAGCCGCTCGCGTGCGTGGCAATATCGCTCAGCGGCCGAATCATCTGCGGTGGCAGATTGTCGACTACAAACCAGCCCAGGTCTTCAAACGCCTTGCAGGCGGTAGAGCGCCCGGCCCCCGACATACCGGTAACAATGACCAGCCGCTGTCGCTCATCATCCACCGAACATACCGATGTGTCTTCCATACTTCCCCCTCAGCTGCAGGCAGTAGCTAAAGCGTACCGACCTCACCCGCGCTTCCGCTCCGAGTTTAAACCTCAGCTTGAGACTGATTTTTTAGTTCTCTGGGCTGCCGAGAGCGTCATGGATTGCTTTGGCGGTTGTTTCTCCGATGCCCGGCACCTCACACAGCTCGGCTATGGTCGCCTGTCGCAGTTTCGCCACCGAACCGAATGTGCGCAGCAGCGCTGCAATCCGTGTGGGTCCGAGCCCCTGCACCGTTTCGAGCTGCGACCGAATATCCCGGCGTCGCGATTTGCGCTGTGCCGTGATCGCAAACCGGTGGGCCTCGTCGCGCAGCCGCTGCACGAGAAAGAGCGCCTCCGATGAACGGGGCAGGATAACCGGAAAATCATCATCCGGTAGCCACAGTTCTTCGAGCCGTTTTGCGATGCCGACCACGGCGAGCCCGGACACCCCAGACTCTTCGACGGCGCGCTGTGCAGCAGCCACCTGCGGTTGCCCGCCGTCAATAAGCAGCAGCTGCGGCGGATAGGCAAATTTTGATTTTTGTTTCGCTGCCGCCGCATCCACGCCAGAATCTGCCGTGGCCCCAGCGTCGGCTTCTGGCTCGACAAGATATGCCAGGCGTCGCGAAAGCACCTGGTGCATCGCATCCGTATCGTCTCGAGCCGCGGCGATATTGAAGCGGCGATAGTGGCCGCGCTTGGGAAGCCCATCCTCGAACACCACCATCGATCCGACGATGCCGGTGCCCTGCAGATGCGAAATATCAAAGGCCTCGATCCGCAGCGGCGCTTCGCTCAAGCCGAGGACCCGTTGCAAATCATTGAGTGCGTCAGTGCGCGCAACATAGTCGGCGGTGCGCTTCAATTTGTACTGTTTCAGCGACTCGGCCGCGTTGGCATAGGCACTGCGCGAAAGGTCTGCCAGCGCCCCACGCTGTGCCTGGCGCAGCTCAACCTTTGCACCGCGTATTTGGCTGAGCACATCGGCAAGCGCTTCGGCATCATCGGGGAGTTCCGGCACCACCACGACGCGTGGCGGAACCTGCTCGAGTTCGCCATACACTTCTTGCAGCATCTGTTGAACCAGCACCGGATGCTCCACATCAAGTTCTTTATCGAGCACCCACCCGCGTACCCCGCGCACGCGCCCTTTGCGCACGGTAAACAGCTGCACTGCGGCAGCAAGTTCGTCGTCGGCAAGCCCGAATACGTCCGCGTCAGTTGAGTCGGCAACCACCACGGTTGATTTTTCGAGCACGGTGTTGAGCGCGAGCACCCGGTCGCGAAGTTTGGCGGCATCTTCAAATCGCAGTTGCTCGGATGCCTCCCGCATTTGCCGTTCAAGATCTTCCACTATCGACCGGTCATAGGTCTCCATGAAGTGCACAAATTCGGCGACGATTTTGTGGTGTTCTTCGATGCTGACCTTTTGCGAGCAGGGGCCGCCGCATTTGCCAATTTGCCCGGCGAAGCAGGGTTTGCCGGTCAGCATGGCGCGACGATAGTTGCTGTCGTTGCAGGTGCGGATGGGAAACACCCGAATCATCAGATCGATCGCTTCGTTCACCGCCCACACTTTTGGATACGGTCCGAAATAGCGTGCGCCGCGGATTTTGCGGTTGCGGGTGACCATCACCCGCGGTGCCTCATCAGCCAGGGTGACGGCCATGAACGGATATGATTTATCGTCTTTGAGCCGCACATTGAACGGTGGCGAGAGCTCTTGAATGAGCGCGTATTCAAGCTGCAGTGCCTCGACTTCATTCCGCACCACGGTCCACTGGACATCGCAGGCTGAGGTGACCATCCGGCGGGTGCGCTCAGGCAGTGTTGCCGGCGGGGCGAAATAGTTTTGTAGCCGCTGCCGCAGCCGCTTGGCTTTACCCACATAGAGCACCCGACCCGAGGCATCAATAAAGCGATACACACCTGGTTTATTGGGAATGTCTCCGGTGCGGGGCCGCCAATCCAGAGCTTCAGTCATGACGCATCATTCACTACGACTTTTGCCGCGCGACCGGCTTCGCGCCGGTGTAACCATCTCGGCGAGGAACTGACCGGTGGCACTATCGGCGACAGCAGCAACCTGCTCTGGGGTTCCCGTAGCAACAATTTCGCCACCGCCGGCACCACCCTCGGGACCGAGATCGATCACCCAGTCGGCGCATTTAATAACGTCCAGGTTGTGTTCGATGACGATAACAGTGTTGCCTTTTTCGACTAGGCCCTCGAGCACCACCAGCAGCTTGCGCACGTCTTCGAAGTGCAGCCCGGTGGTGGGTTCATCCAGCACATAAACCGTGCGCCCGTTTGAGCGCCGCTGCAGTTCGGTTGCCAGCTTCACGCGCTGCGCCTCACCACCCGAGAGCGTCGTTGCTGATTGTCCGAGTCGCACATACCCCAACCCCACATCAACCAGCGTCTGCAAATAGCGGTGGATAGCGGTGATGGGTTCAAAAAACTCGGCCGCGTCAGAAATCGGCATCTCGAGCACATCTGAGATGGTCTTGCCCTTGTAGTGCACCTGTAGGGTTTCGCGGTTGTAGCGCTTGCCGTCGCACGCCTCACATTTGACGTAGACATCCGGCAAAAAGTTCATCTCAATCTTGATCGTGCCGTCACCGCGACACTCTTCACACCGGCCGCCCTTGACGTTGAACGAAAAGCGGCCGGCCTGGTAGCCGCGCGCCTTCGCTTCTGGCGTTTCAGCAAACAGGTTCCGGATGCGGTCGAACACCCCCGTGTAGGTGGCTGGATTCGAGCGCGGGGTGCGGCCGATCGGGGCCTGGTCAACATGCACGACCTTGTCGAGATGTTCGATACCGGTCACTCGCGTGTGTTTACCCGGAACCTGTCGGGCGCCATTGAGCCGGTTGGCGAGCACCTTTTCGAGCACATCGTTCACGAGCGATGATTTCCCGGAACCTGAGATACCGGTCACTGCGGTAAAAACGCCCAGGGGGAAGTCGACCGTGACATTTTTGAGGTTGTTTTCACGGGCACCCACGACCGTGAGCTTGCGTTTCGGGTCGACCTTGCGCCGCTTCGCAGGCACCGGGATGCTGCGCCGGCCGGCGAGATAGTCACCGGTGATCGAGGCCTCGTTTTTGAGCAGCTCGTCATAGTTACCAGAGTGCACGACCTCACCGCCGTACTCCCCCGCTCCCGGGCCGATATCGACGAGCCAATCCGCAGCCCGAATCGTGTCTTCATCGTGTTCGACCACGATCAGGGTGTTCCCGAGGTCACGCAATTTGATGAGCGTGTCGATCAATCGCCGATTATCGCGCTGATGCAAACCGATCGAGGGCTCATCAAGCACGTAGAGCACACCCGTGAGTCCGGCACCAATCTGTGTTGCCAACCGGATACGCTGCGCCTCACCACCCGAGAGCGTACCCGCTGATCGCGCCAGATCGAGATAGCTCAGCCCGACCTCGGTGAGAAAGCTCAGCCGCGAACGCAGTTCGCGCAGCACCTGGGCTGCCACCTGCTGCTCGCGCGGAGTGAGTTCGAGGTTGTCAAAAAAGGCCAGCGCCTCGTCGAGCGACATCCAGGTGACATCCGCGATTGATTTGCCCTGGATGGTGACGGCCAGCACCTCGGGGCGCAGCCGCGCGCCCTGACATGTGGCGCACGGCACTTCACGCAGATACTGGCGCCACCGGTCGCGGGCGGTGTCTGATTCTGCCTCGGCGAATTGCCGTTCGAGGTAGGGCACGACCCCCTCGAATCCCGATGAGTAGGTGACGTTGCGGCCGTATCGATTGCGGTACCGCACCCGCACCTTGTGGTCTTTGCCGTGCAGCAGAGCGTGCTGCACGTCCTTCGGGAGTTTGCGCCAGGGAGTGGTGAGCGAAAAGCCAAGTTCATCGGCAAAGCCGCGCAGCAGCCGATCAAAATACTGGTAGAGCGATTTCCCCTGCGACGACCACGGCATAATCGCGCCCTCGGCGAGGGATGCATCCGGATCGCCGATAATGAGTTCCTCATCCACCGACATTCGCGTGCCGAGACCATCGCAGGTTGGGCAGGCACCAAAGGGTGCGTTAAACGAGAAGGTGCGCGGCTCAATTTCGGCGAGCGCCAGGTCGTGATTGTTTGGGCACGAGAGCTGCTCTGAAAACGTGATGGTGCGCTCGGAATCGTCGCTGTCGCGATCGACAAAATCAATCGTGACCCGCCCATCGGCCAATCGCAGCGCGGTTTCCAGCGAGTCGGTGAGCCGGCCGAGCAGGTCGTCTTTGGCGGCGAGACGGTCAACGATCACGGAAATATCGTGTTTGTACGATTTTTTGAGCGTCGGCGGGTTCGTCAGCTGCACTCGTTCGCCATCGACAATCGCACGGGCAAACCCCTGCTGTGACAGTGACGAGAACAGCTCGACAAACTCGCCCTTTTTTTGCTGCACCACCGGGGCCAGAATCTGATAGCGCGTCCCGGTGTCAAGCTCCATCAAACGGTCGGCCATCTGCTGCACGGTGGCCGCCGCAATTTGTTCACCGCATACGGGACAGTGCGGGGTCCCAACTCGCGCCCACAGCAGACGCATGTAGTCGTAAATTTCGGTGATGGTGCCAACGGTCGAGCGCGGGTTGCGGTTGGTTGATTTTTGGTCGATCGAAACCGCGGGGCTCAGCCCCTCGATGAGGTCAACATCGGGCCGGTCAACCTGCCCCAAAAACATGCGCGCATATGACGAGAGCGACTCGACATAGCGGCGCTGCCCCTCAGCGAAAATCGTGTCAAAAGCCAGCGATGACTTCCCCGACCCCGAAAGCCCGGTGAACACAATCATTTTGTCGCGGGGAACCGTAACCGACACATTTTTGAGATTGTGTACCCGTGCATGCTGCACGTGCAGCACAGGGGTCTTGGCTTGGTTGGGAGACATAAACGCAGATTCTGGCACCAAACCAGGGTACGTCGCCACAATTAGAATTGGTCGGTCCGCCGCACATCAGCGAGCCAGATCTGCCCCGATCCAAAAAGAGGCAAACCCGCAAGCCACTTCCCAATAACCGAGCTACGCTCGCCTGGTTACTCTCACAGGACTAACGCTGCTCGTCGGCAGCCGCCAGCTGGCCGCAAGCGCCGTCAATTTCTTTACCGCGGGTGTCGCGCAGCGTCGTCGGTACGCCCTTGGCACGCAGCCGTTCCACGAACTCTTCGGTGGCTTCCGGAGTTGACCGAGTCCAGATCGAGCCCGGGGTGGGATTCAGCGGGATCGGGTTCACATGCACCCAGCCGCGACCGCGCGCGTTGAGTTTGTCGGCCAGCAGGTCGGCGCGCCAAGCGTGGTCGTTCATGTCTTTAATGAGCGCGTACTCAATTGACACCCGGCGACCGGTCTTGTCGAAGTATTCGCGGGCCGCATCCAGCGCTTCATCCACCTGCCACCGACTATTGACCGGGATGAGATCATTGCGCAACTCATCGTCTGGGGCGTGCAGCGAGAGCGCGAATGTGAGCGGCAGTCCCTCATCCGCGAGTTTACGGATGGCGGGCACGAGGCCAACCGTCGATACCGTAATCCCGCGCGCCGACATGCCGAGCCCCTCGGGAACCGGGTCGACCATCCGGTGGATCGCATTCATGATGCGCTTATAGTTGGCGAGCGGTTCACCCATCCCCATGAACACAATGTTGTTCACTCGCTCGGGTACGCCATCCGCGCGCACTCCCCCGAGCTCACCGCCGGCGATCGCCCGGTTGGCCTGCACGATCTGGTCGACAATCTCGGCGGTGGAAAGATTACGCGTCAGACCGTTTTGTCCGGTGGCACAGAACGGACAGTTCATCCCGCATCCCGCCTGCGAAGAAACACACAGCGTGATCCGCCCCGGATAGCGCATGAGCACCGACTCGACGAGCACGCCGTCGAAACAGCGCCACAAAAATTTAATGGTGTTGCCATCATCGGTGCGCAGTCGGCGCACCTCGGTGAGCAGCGTCGGCAGGGTCTGTGACACCAGCTCATCGCGATCTTTCGCTGGCAGATCGGTCATATCTTCTGCCCGGTCGGTGTAATGCTGGAAGTAGTGTGTCGAAAGCTGCTTCGCCCGAAACGCCGGAAAGCCGAGTTCTTTTAGCCACTCCTGCCGCTCGGTCATGGTGAGATCCGCCAGGTGGCGGGGCGACGGCTTCACGCGCCGCTTGGCGGCGAATTGCAGCTGCGGACGCCCGTCCGGACCCATCGGCTGCACCCACCCCTCGGCGGTGGGACGCACCTGGGGTCGGTCACTGCGGGGCTGCTGAGAGCGGGTCTGGCGGCTAGTTTCGTTTCGCATCCTCTCCAGTATCCCGGATGCGCTGCAATCTTGCCGGGTTTTGGTCCAGTTAGGCGTGGCCCGCTTTTTCGATCTGCCGCAGCTCCTTTTTCATCTCGGCAAGCTCATCACGCAGCCGCGCCGCCAACTCAAATTTGAGTTCGCTCGCGGCCTGCAGCATCTGCTCGTTGAGGTCGTGGATGATCGCCTCGAGCGTCTCCGCTCCCTCGGCGCCGATCCCCTCACGACGCAGATTCGGGGTGGTGCTGCGGCGATCGTCACGGGAACGCCTCGAAAGCAATTCTTCGGTGTCGTGTCCCTCACGAATGAGCACCTCGGTGATGTCGTTGATTTTTTTGCGCAGCGGTTTCGGGTCAATGCCGTGTTCTTTGTTGTACGCCATCTGTTTGGCACGACGGCGCTCGGTCTCTTCGATCGCAACCCGCATCGCTTCGGTCTCTTTATCGGCATACATGTGCACCTCGCCCGAAACATTTCGAGCAGCACGCCCGATCGTCTGGATAAGCGAAGTAGATGAACGCAAAAAGCCTTCTTTATCGGCGTCAAGAATTGCCACCAGCGACACCTCCGGCAGGTCGAGCCCCTCGCGCAGCAGGTTGATACCCACCAGCACGTCGAACTGCCCCGCACGCAATTCGCTGAGGAGCTCCACCCGCTTGAGCGTGTCGACATCCGAGTGCAAATAGCGCACTTGTACACCGTTTTCGGCGAGAAACTCGGTGAGGTCTTCGGCCATCCGTTTAGTTAGTGTGGTGACCAGCACCCGCTCATCTTTTTCGACTCGCACACGAATTTCTTCGAGCAGATCATCAATCTGTCCCTTCGTGGGCTTCACAACGATCTTTGGATCGAGTAGGCCGGTGGGGCGAATAATCTGTTCGACCACACCATCCGCCTGAGACAGTTCGTATTTGCCGGGAGTTGCCGACAGATAGACGGTCTGGCCAATACGTTCTTTGAATTCATCCCAGCGCAGCGGCCGGTTATCGAGGGCTGAAGGCAAACGGAAACCGTATTCGACCAGGGTGCGCTTGCGTGAGGCATCCCCCTCATACATCGCACCAATCTGCGGCACTGTCACGTGCGATTCGTCGATCACCAGCAAAAAATCATCCGGGAAGTAGTCGAGCAGACAGTGCGGTGGCTCGCCCCGGTGCCTGCCATCAATATGCATCGAATAGTTCTCGATGCCCGAGCAAAATCCGATCTGCTCCATCATTTCGAGATCAAATTCGGTACGCATCCGCAGCCGCTGCGCTTCGAGCAGCTTCCCCTGCGATTCAAACTCCTGCAGCCGCTCGGCAAGTTCGGTACGGATACCGTCCATGGCCCGATGCATCACATCCTGGCTCGCCACATAGTGAGATGCCGGAAACACGCTCACCGAGTCGGCCTCACGCACAACGTCCCCCGTGAGCGGATTGAGCATACTGATCGCATCCACTTCGTCACCAAAAAGTTCGATGCGAATGGCGAGCTCTTCATACACCGGAATAATCTCGATGGTGTCACCACGCACCCGAAAAGTGCCGCGCTCAAACGCCACATCGTTGCGGCTGTACTGCATCGCCACAAATTTGCGGATGATCTCGTCACGGTCGACGAAATCCCCCACGTGCAGCGCCAGCATCGAGTCGTAGTACTCCTCGGGTTTACCGAGACCGTAGATGCATGAAACGGTCGACACCACCACCACATCACGACGCGAAAGCAGCGAGTTGGTGGTCGAATACCGCAGCCGCTCAACCTCATCGTTAATCGACGAGTCTTTTTCGATGAAGGTGTCGGTTTGTGGCACATAGGCTTCGGGCTGGTAGTAGTCGTAGTACGAGACGAAATACTCAACCGCGTTATTCGGCATGAGCTGCCGAAACTCATTCGCCAGCTGCGCGGCAAGCGTTTTGTTGTGCGCCATGATGAGCGTGGGTCGCTGCACCTGCTCAATCAGCCAGGCCGTCGTCGCCGATTTACCCGTACCGGTTGCGCCCAAAAGCACCACGTCTGTCTCACCTGCGTTGATTCGCTGCGCGAGCTCAGCAATCGCCTGCGGCTGGTCACCGGAGGGCTGATATTCGCTCACCACTTCAAACGGGCGCACAAGTCGGGTTGGTTCCATATGTTCAGCCTATGCCGCCAACCTGATGCCAGCCGCGCAATCAGTACACTCGAGACATGGTTGCCGCGCCCGATCCGAATCTCCACAGCGCCCCGGCGTACAGCGTGCTGGCAGACGATGTCGAGCATGAGCTCGAGGTCAAACGCTCGCGGTTTATCACCTATCTCGGCCGGGTTGAACAGGAGGATGAGGCTCGCGAGTTTATCGAGCTGATTCGCCAAGAACACCGCACTGCCCGCCACCACTGCTCGGCGTTTGTGCTCGGCGCGAGCCGCCAGCTCCAGCGCTCAAACGATGACGGCGAGCCGTCCGGCACCGCCGGTGCCCCGATGCTCGAAGCGCTCACCGGATTTGTGGGGCCGGGCACAGCTGTGGCTGATGTGTCTGACACGATTGCGGTGGTGGTGCGCTATTTTGGCGGCGTGCTGCTCGGAACCGGCGGACTGGTGCGCGCCTACGCCGACTCTGTTACCGAGGCGCTGGCCACGGCACGCTTTATTACCCGCCAGCAAACGCGAAAGTATACGGTGACAGCACCGCTTGATGCTGCCGGTCGGTGGGAAAACGAACTGCGCAGCGAGGATGTCGCGGTACTCGGCACCGACTACGACACCGCCGATGTGCGGTTCACACTCGGAATCCCGGACGCACCGGACGAGGTGGCCGCACTCGAGGCTGAAATTGCCGCGCTTTCGCAGGGCACGGCCGACCTCGAGCTGCTGGACACCGGCTGGGTTGATCTGCGCTAGCTCTTACCGATTAGCTTTCGTCGCTGCGCTCTTCTTTTGGGATCGTGATTGGCGCCGTGTCGTAGCTCACTTCATCAATCGTCGCGAGCTCACCGGCGCGTAGTCGGGCGTACAGTTCATCCACCTGGTCGAGCGTCTCAGCAAGCTGCCGGGTGGTGTCAATCACCACATCCGCGATCACGCGGCGCTGTTCATCGCTCACCTGCGCGTCAATGCGGGCCTGCGCCTCTTCGCGGCTCATCGCTCGGGTTTCCATGAGCCGTTCAAGACGAACCGATGCCGGTGCATCCGCCACCCAAATTTCGTCATAGTCAAAATTGGAGCGGTTTTCGGCAAGCAGCGGAATATCGTGCACAAAAATTGTGTCGGGCTCTTCGGCGCGGATGCGATCAATACGTTCGTTGGTCACGCGGCGAATTTCGGGATGCGTAATGTCGTTGAGCGCGGCGAGGGCATCGTCATCGTTAAAAACGATCTCGGCGAGTGCCTTCCGGTTGAGGCTGCCATCTGCTTCAAGCACTCCCTCACCGAACCGCTCCACGATGGCGCGCAGCGTCGGGGTGCCGGGTTGCACGATTTCGCGGGCCACTTCATCGGCGTCGATGATGAACGCTCCGAGCTCACGAAGTCGGTTCGAAATAGTGGTCTTCCCAGAGGCGATCCCTCCGGTGAGTGCGATTGTCGTCACTGGAACCTCCTTAGGGCCGGGCCACGCACCGATGCGAAGCAAACTTCCTTGTCATGCCAGACTACTCCCGAGGAGACAAAACATGCTGGAAACACTCACTGGGATCGGGCTTGCTTCGGCGGCAGGTCTCAACGCCTATATTCCGTTGCTCGCCATCGGTCTACTTGGTCGGTTCACCGATCTCGTTTCGCTACCGGCGGGATGGGCGTGGATCACGAACGACTGGATGCTCATCCTGGTTGCGGTACTCGGCACCATCGAACTCATCGCCGACAAGGTTCCAGTTGTCGATTCGATCAACGATGTGGCGCAGACCGTCATTCGGCCCGCTTCCGGTGGCATCGTCTTTGGTGCTGGCACCGCCGCCACCACAACTGCCGTCGCTGATCCGGGTGGCCTGTTCACCGAGCAAACGTGGATCTCAGTGGTTGTCGGCATTGTGATCTCGTTGAGCATTCACCTCGCCAAGGCCTCTACCCGAGCCGCAGCCACCACGACAACAGCTGGTGTCGTCACGCCGGTGATCTCCACCGGTGAGGATGCCATGAGCATTGGTTTTGTTGCGGCAGCACTATTGGCTCCGGTTCTGGTGCTCCTACTGTTCGCGGCACTCATCCTGCTCGCGTTGACGTTCGTACGGATGCTCCGCATACGGCGTCGAACTCGCCGCGAGCTTGCCGCAAGGCCCGCTTAGTCAAGCCCTCCGGTCTCACTAGACGCAACGCCCTCGGCTTCACACCAATGAGCAACCTCATCAAGTGCAACGGCGAGCCGATTGGGACAAGACACCATCGGCCAGTGACCAGAGTCGATATCAACAAGCTTGATTCTTCGTATCTGCGTGAGTTCAGGTACTTCGCCGCCGTCGATCCAAGCACGCGCTTCGGCGGGTGAAAACTCTGGGCAAATGATCGTCACCGGTATCCCAAAGCGGTCGGGGTTACAAAGTGAGACTGCCGACTGGCTCACTGTTGCGGCGACCGGTCGCAGCGCTGCTTGCAGCCGAAGTTTTGTCTCTTCGTTGAGATCGGCCGAGTCGGGGCCCGAAAATGGCTCCCAACCAGGGAACTGCATCCACCCGTCAACCGCTGGAAAGAAGTCAGCGTAGCTCGCACCGTCGGGTTGCGGGATACCACCTATGAATGCGACACCGGCGATCCGATCGCCCGCGACATCAGCCACCATCCATGCCAGTGTTGCCGCTGCGGAATGACCCACCACAAGTGGACGGTTTGCTTCGTCAATACGAGTTAGTGCCGCATCGAGTTGATCGCTCAGCGTGGCGGCACCGTTGTCGTCGTCTTGACCCGGCAAATCGACAACGAGTGCTCGGTGTCCGAGCTCCGCCAAGGGGGAAACCGTCGGAGCCCACTCATGAGACGGTAACCAAAGCCCGCCAATCAGCACAATGTCCATCACTCGCTCCTTGCCCAGATGAAGGTGTCGAAGGCGAATCTAGTGGTGCCATCTGAGAGGAAATTGCGACTGAGACACGTGGATTTGACGCAGATTCGCCGGTGGAAAACCACTTCGGGGGGCAGTTCGTGAAGAACTGCCCCCCGAAGTAAAAGCGGCAATGCCGTGAAGCTAGCGACTAGTGGCCAGCCAGCTTCTCGCGCAGCGCAGCGAGCGACTCATCGTCGGCGAGAGTGCCGAAGCTGTCATCCGACTCGCTCGAGAACGAACCCTGCGGAGCCTCGGTAGCGACCGGCTCGGCAGCAAGGGCCTTACGGACCTGCTCCTTGTGAGCTTCCCAGCGACCCTGAGCCTGAGCGTACTCCTGCTCCCAAGCCTCACGCTCGGCTTCGAAGCCTTCCATCCACTCGTTGGTTTCGGGGTTGAAGCCCTCGGGGTACTTGTAGTTGCCCTGCTCGTCGAACTCGGCGAGCATGCCGTAGGTGGCGGGGTCGAAGTCGACGCCGTCCGGGTCAACGCCCTCGTTCGCCTGCTTGAGCGAAAGCGAGATGCGGCGACGCTCGAGGTCGATGTCGATGATCTTGACGAAGAGCTCTTCGCCCACCGAAACGACCTGGTCGGCGGTCTCGATGTGCTGGTTCGACAGCTCCGAGATGTGAACGAGGCCCTCGATGCCGTCGGCGACGCGCACGAACGCACCGAACGGAACGATCTTGGTGACCTTGCCGAGCACGATCTGGCCGATGGCGTGGGTGCGAGCGAGCACCTGCCACGGGTCTTCCTGGGTCGCCTTCAGCGAGAGCGAAACGCGCTCGCGGTCCATGTCGACCTCGAGCACCTCAACGGTGACTTCCTGACCAACCTCGACAACCTCCGAGGCGTGGTCGATGTGCTTCCAGCTGAGCTCCGAGACGTGGACGAGACCGTCAACGCCGCCGAGGTCGACGAACGCACCGAAGTTAACGATCGACGAAACGACACCCTTGCGCACCTGGCCCTTCTGGAGCTGGTTGAGGAAGTTCGCGCGGGTCTCCGACTGGGTCTGCTCGAGCAGCGCACGACGCGAAAGCACCACGTTGTTGCGGTTTTTGTCGAGCTCGAGAATCTTCGCCTCGATCTCCT
The DNA here is from genome assembly GCF_036577665.1 of Gulosibacter sp. GYB002. Taxonomy (NCBI): domain Bacteria; kingdom Bacillati; phylum Actinomycetota; class Actinomycetes; order Micrococcales; family Microbacteriaceae; genus Gulosibacter; species Gulosibacter sp. GYB002. The sequence continues at coordinate 108,671 of NZ_JARBDD010000014.1, forward strand.
GGTTGAGGTAGGGAGTGAGGTCACGGACGCGACGCAGCTCGATCAACGAAGCGGGGAGGAAGCCACGCAGACCGATGTCAACGATGAGGCCACCCTTGACCACTTCGATGACAGTACCGGTAACGACACCGTCCTCTTCCTTGATCTTCTCGACGTCACCCCAGGCGCGCTCGTACTGTGCGCGCTTCTTCGAGAGGAGCAGACGACCTTCCTTGTCTTCCTTCTGGATGACCAGGGCCTCGATCTCGTCACCGAGTTCGACAACGTCGTCGGGGTCGACATCGTGCTTGATCGAGAGTTCGCGCTGCGGGATAACACCCTCAGTCTTGTAACCAACGTCGAGGAGCACCTCGTCGCGGTCGATGCGAACGACGGTACCCGAGATCAGGTCGCCGTCGTTGAAATACTTCATAGTCTGTTCGACCGCGGCGAGGAAATCATCCGCAGTCCCAATGTCGTTAACTGCGATCTGCTTGTTCGCCTGATCGGTCGTGGGATTCGTCATGTAGGTCGTGCTCCAGAGGATGGATAGGGTCGGCTGGACTGCAGCAGTGGCGGGTTTGCCATTCGCAACATCCAGAAACGGATAAAGCGCACAAAAATGCTGTTCGAGTCTACCCTACTTTTTCGGTAAATATCTACCCGACCAGCTCGGGCGCTCGGCTAGTTACTCTCGGCCGCAAGCACCTCGCGCAGCGTATCCAGGCTCACAGTGCCGAGTTTCAGGGCCCGGGTGTGCCAGTCACGCAGCGAGAAGTTCGCACCCGCGCGCTGCGCGGCCGCTTCCCGCAGCTGTTCCCAAATGCGCTGCCCCACCTTGTATGAGGGTGCCTGTCCCGCCCAACCGAAATAGCGGTTTACCTCAAAACGAATCGAGCCAGGATCCGCCATCATGTTTTCGGTCATGAATGCGAGCGCGAAATCGTAGTCCCACACTCGGCCACGATCATCGGCGCTGGCGAACTCGGCAGGTACTTCTTTGCCAAGGTGTACGCCGATATCGAGCACCACGCGTGCCGCACGCATCCGCTGCGCATCGAGCATCCCGAAGCGGTAGGCCGGGTCATCGAGGTAACCGAGCTCATCCATCAACCGTTCGGCATACAGAGCCCAACCCTCACCGTGTCCCGAACACCAGTTCATGCGGCGCCAGGTGTTGAGGCTCCCTTTTTGAGCCGTCGCTGTAGCGATCTGCAGGTGGTGGCCCGGAACTCCCTCGTGGTACACCGTGGTTAGCTCGCGCCAGGTGGCAAAACTGGTCACACCCTCCGGCACCGACCACCACATCTGGCCGGGGCGCGAAAAATCCTCGCTCGGGCCAGTGTAATAAATACCGCCCTCGTTGGTCGGCGCGATCATGCAGCGGATGGCACGCATCTGGTCGCTGATTTCAAAATGCGAACCGGCGAGGTCGGCAACCGCCTGATCGGCGCGCACCTGCATCCAGTCACGGAATGTTTCCGCCGACTCAATGCGGTATTTCGGGTCATCGTCGAGTCGCTGGGCAAGGTCGGCGATTGCGATACCGGGTTCAAACGAGTCGGCAATTTCACGCTGCTCGGCGATCATGCGCTGCAGTTCGGCGACACCCCACTCATAGGTTTCGTCGAGGTCAATCTCGGCACCCACAAACATTTTCGAGTTGAGCGCGTAGAGCTCGCGCCCAAACGCATCCGAGTCATTCGCGGCCGGTTCGATCTCGCGCTGCAGCGTCAGCGAGAGTCGGCCATACGCCTCGGCCGCATCTCGCGCAGCGGCCGCGAGTTCTTCAGCTAGCTCGGGCGCGATCGCTGCCCCCGCCGCCGCAAGTTCACCGAACGGCCCGTTCAATTTGGCGTAGGCAGCGGTTTGGTCGGCGAGCTCACGCACCTGGCGTTTAGCTGCCACATGCCCGCGCCGCACACCCTCGCGCAGCGTCTCGAGGTATCCCGAAACCGCTTCGGGCACCCGTCGCATTCGCTCGGCAATGACGGCGAAGTCATCGGCGCTCTCTTGCGGCATCAGGTCAAAAATTGCGCGGATGCTGTGCGCCGGCGTCGCAATATTGTTCACATCGCGATACGGCATTCCCGCGTCAATCAGCGCGAGTCTCAGTTCGAGGTCGCGACGCAACTCGAGTTCGGTCACGCGGTCGACCTCGTCCTGCACCGGCACCTCAGCCAGTTCGCGCAGCGCTCGAGCCACCAGCTCGCGGTCGCCTGCGATACCGGCCGGTGAATAGTCGGCGTAGGCGGCTAGATCGCCCGCACGTGCGAGGTCAATTCGCATTTCGGGGTAGAGCTCAACGAGTTGATCTACCCAGCGCTCACAAAACGCATCCAGCGGCGTTGCTGCCCGCGCTTCCGAAGCATCCCCTACCTGTGGCTGTGTCATTAGTGTCCTGCCTCCTGCCAGTTTTTGCCGCGTCCCACCGAAACATCCAATGGCACATCAAGATCTGCAGCTGAACCCATTTCATCGCGCACCAGCTGCTCGAGCCGCTCGGACTCTCCCTCAGCAACCTCGAAGATCAATTCGTCATGCACTTGCAGCAGCAGTTTCGATTGCAATTGTTCGCGAGTCATGCGTTCACTGATCCGAATCATCGCGATTTTAATAATGTCGGCCGCGGTGCCCTGAATCGGCGCGTTAAGTGCCGCCCGCTGCGCGTTCTCGCGGGCAACCCGGTTGGTTGAGTTGAGATCACCAAACGGACGCCGTCGACCGAACAGCGTCTGCGTGTAGCCATCCTTCGCGGCCTGCTCAACCGAGCCCCGCAGATAGTCACGCACGCGACCGAAACGTTCAAAGTACCCCGCCACCAGTGCCTTCGCCTCCGCAACCGGGATCCCCAGCTGCTTAGAAAGCCCGAAGGGGCTGAGCCCATACACGAGCCCGTATGACATGGCCTTCACCTTGGTGCGCATCTCGGGATCAACATCCTCGGGCGCAACACCAAACACCCGTGAGCCAACAAATCGGTGCGTGTCTTCCCCACGCACAAACGCGTCGATCAGATCACGGTCTTGTGAGAGGTGCGCCATGATGCGCATCTCAATTTGCGAGTAGTCGGCGGTGAGCAGCTCGCAATATCCCTCACCCGCAAGAAATGCCGACCGGATGCGCTGCCCCTCTGGGCTGCGAATCGGGATGTTTTGCAGGTTGGGGTCAGCAGAAGCCAGCCGACCGGTTGCGGCCCCGGTCTGCAAATAGGTTGTGTGGATGCGACCGTCCGCCGCCACCGACTTTCGGAGCGACTCGGTCATCTGCCGAAGTTTGGTCCAGTCACGATAGCCGCGCAGCGCTCCGAGGAACGGATGGGGCGATTTCAGCTCGAGCGATTCAAGTGACTCGGCGTCGGTTGAATAGCCGGTTTTCGTGCGTCGAGTTTTTGGCATGCCGAGCTTGTCAAATAGCACCGCCTGCAGCTGCTTTGGCGACGCGAGATTAATACGCTCGCCATCGATGGCGGCAAACGCCTGCTGCTCAAATTCTGCGGCGCGCTCCCCCTGCTCGCGCGAGAGCTCAGCCAGCAGCTCGGTGTCGATGGCGATACCGCTCGATTCCATCTGTGCCAGCACCGGGATGAGCGGCACCTCAATATCGGTAAACACCGGCTTCGTGGGTTCGGGCAGCGAAGCAACGGCGGCTTCGGTAGCGCGACGGATGAACCACGCATCCGCTCCGATCGACCCGGCGTCGACGCTGTCTCCCACCTCGTCAGCATCCAGCAGCGTTTCGGGGGCCGACTCGGGAAGCGTTTCGCCGAGTTCGCGCAACACCAGTTCGGCAAGCCGCTTTGGTACGCCCACGGGGTTGCCGAGAAATGCGGCGATACGACCATCATTAATCGGGCCGCCAATGACGATTCCCGCGTCGATTGCCTGTCGCAGCTGCGGTTTCGCGGTGAAGAAAGTTTTCGGAGTTTCGGTGGCAAGCCACTCCACCACCACTGCCAGCGCATCGGGCGTGGAAACCACCGCTGCTGAGTCGTTACCACCGAGGCCGGCCTGCAACAGCGTCGTGCTGCTCTTGGTATCGGCACCGAACACGAGCTCAACCCCGATACCGAGGGGGCAGCCGGGCTCTTGATCCGCAATCCACTCGCGCAGCTTGTCGGCGTTCAGGTCGCGATGCACCATCAGCTCAGCCGCGGGATGCGCGGCTCGGCTCACAGCGGCACCGTCACGCTCGGTTGCCAGCTTCAGCACCCGGTCTTGCAGGGTGCGAAATTGCAGCCGGGTAAACAGCTCGCGCACCGCATCCACATCCACCGGTGCGATTTCAAGCCCGTCTGGCTCGACACCGAGTTCAACATCGGTGAGCAGCTGATTGAGTTTGCGGTTACGAATCGCATTATCACGGTGTTCACGGAATGACTCGCCCACTTTGCCAGTGAGTTCGGTTTCGTGTTCGAGAATCGATTCGAGCGAACCGTACTGGTTGAGCCATTTCGCCGCGGTCTTCGGGCCGACTTTCGGAACCCCGGGCAGATTGTCGGCTTTTTCGCCCACCATCGCCGCCAGTTCTGAGTAGCGTTCGGGACCGACACCGTATTTTTCGGCGACCTTTTCGGGGGTGTAGCGGGTGAGCTTCGAAACTCCCTGCACCGCCGGATAGAGCAGCGTTGTTTCATCGTTAACCAGCTGAATTGCATCCCGGTCTCCCGAGACCACAAGCACCTGGTAGCCGTCCCGCTCACCCGCGTGCGCGAGCGTGGCGAGAATATCGTCTGCTTCAAAGTCATCTTTTTGCAGCCAGATAATGCCCATGGCTTCGAGCGCCTGCTGCAATAGCTCAATCTGCCCGCGGAACTCCGGTGGCGTTTCTTGCCGACCGGCCTTGTATTCGGGGTATTCCCGGTTGCGAAACGACTTTGATCCCGCGTCAAAGGCGACGGCAAGGTGTGAGGGGTTTTCATCCCGCAGCAGTGACAGCAGCATCGACACGAATCCGTGAATGGCGTTGGTGTGCTGCCCCTCGCTGTTCACGAAGCTGTCGACCGGCAGGGCATAGAATGCCCGAAACGCGAGCGAGTGGCCGTCGATGACCATGAGCGTGGGCTTGGGTTGCTGCTGTTTCGTTGTCACAGTGGCCAGCCTACTGGTCCGTTCAGCTGCGACGCTCCCGTTCACTCAGGAGATCCCCACCCACGCAGATCTCCACCCAAATAGGAGGCTTGAGCCCGATGCACACTCCCCCGCCACCGATCGCGCCCACCGCACATGTCGGCGAAACCATCAATGGGATGCTAGTTCCCGACCAGCTGCACATCACTCACGGCCGCGGTACGGGCGCGCTGGCGGCCACGATGCAGATCTACCTGATCGAGTTTTCGCCCGAGCGCACCGTCGCAGTGATGCCGGTCGAGGGCAATACACAGCCGCTCGGGTTGCTTCACGGCGGCGCGAACTGTGTGCTGGGTGAGTCGCTCGGGTCGATGTCGGCGTATGCCCACGCCACCACGATTTCGCCCGAGCACTACGCAGTGGGTATCGATATCAACGCCACTCACACCGCCTCAGCAACCAGCGGCTGGGTGACCGGTGAGTGCACCGCCATCAGCCTGGGCAGATCGGTAACGGTGCACGAAATCATCATTCGGGATGCGGATGGCCGCCGGTGCTCGACGGTGCGCATCACCAATCTCATTCGGAAACTCAACGGCTGACGGGCAGCGTTGCCGCTTTCCGTCAGCCGTCTGCGCCGCTGCCACACGCCTCTGATGCGGGGCGGCGGCATGAGCGGAATTATTTGCCGGTTTTTTTCGGAGCCAGCTGCTCGACAACCGCCTGGGCGACCTCGTGCATGGTGAGGCGGCGGTCCATCGAGGCTTTTTGAATCCAGCGAAACGCTTCCGGCTCGCTCAGACCCATCTTGTCGGTGAGCAGGCCCTTGGCGCGATCGACCAGCTTGCGCGTTTCAAATCGTTCGGCAAGATCGGCAACTTCGTTTTCAAGGGCCACGATCTGCTGGTGGCGTGCGAGCGCGATCTCAATCGCCGGGAGCAGGTCGTTCTGGGTGAATGGTTTGACCACATAGGCAAGCGCGCCGGCTTCAGTCGCCCGCTCGACAAGGTCACGCTGGCTGAACGCCGTAAGCAGCACCACTGGCGCGACATTGTCGTCAGTCAGCTGTTTGGCTGCGGCAATACCGTCGAGCTTCGGCATCTTGATATCCATTACGACCAGATCGGGCCGCAGCTCGCGCGCCAATGCCACAGCGGTTTCGCCGTCCCCGGCTTCGCCGACCACGTCAAATCCGTTGTCGCGAAGCGTTTCAACGATGTCAATTCGGATTAGCGACTCGTCTTCAGCGACGACGACGCGCCGTGGAACTTGGGGTGCATCAGTATCAGTCACAAAATCAGGCTACTCTACTCATGTTGAAAAACACTTCAAATTGAAGAACGCTCATTGTGAGCAACACATGCCGATGTGGCGGAATGGCAGACGCGGCGCACTCAAAATGCGCTGTCCGCAAGGACGTGTGGGTTCGACTCCCACCATCGGCACCAATTATTTGCGCTGCTTCTCGATTGCTCGCTGCTCGCGACGCACCGGCATTTCGGGCGCCCAGTAATACATACCGATACGTCGACCCTCAATCTCGTGAATCGGGATGTACATGTCGTAAATTTCGGCAAGTTTACGTTCGGTCATCACCTCGTCAGGTTTGCCCTGGACCACCACATGCCCCTCACGCATGGCAATGATGGTGTCGCTGTACACCGAGGCGAAGTTGATGTCGTGCACAACAATCACGATGGTTTTACCCAGCTCGGTCGCGATGCGGCGCAGGTGCTGCATCATGGCCACCGAGTGACGCATATCGAGGTTATTGAGCGGCTCATCAAGCAGCACATAGTCAGTGTCCTGACAGATCACCATCGCCACAAACGCACGCTGCCGCTGTCCACCCGAAAGTTCGTCGACGAAGCGGTCTTGCAGCTCAGTGAGTCCCAAAAACGCCAGCGCCTGATCGATCAGCACATTGTCGTGATCGGTGATCCGTCCCTGCGTGTGTGGAAATCGCCCGAAGGCGACGAGGTCGCGCACCGTCAGTCGAATGGTGACGTGGTTTTCCTGCCGCAAAATAGCGAGCCGCTTGGCGAGGACGGCCGATTTGGTCTTGCTGACGTCGAGACCGTCCACAGTGATCACGCCGGCATTCATCGGCTCGAGGCGGCTCATGAGGGAAAGCAGGGTTGATTTACCCGCCCCGTTCGGGCCAATAATCGATGTCACGCCGCCGGGTGGAATTCTCAACGAGACATCATCAACCACGACAGTGTCACCAAAGCGCTTCACAACCGAATCGATGGTGATCACAGCGGCTTCCTCCTCAGAATTAACACAATAAATAGCAGTCCGCCCACAAATTCCACGATCATCGCGAGTGCGATGTCGAGTTGGAACACTCGCTCCACCAGCAGCTGTCCCCCGACGAGGGCGATCATGCCGATGAGCGCCACGGTTGGCAGCATCGTGGCATGGTGCGAAACGCGCAGCATCCGATATGCCAGATGCACCACGATAAGACCGAAGAAGGTCACCGGCCCCACCAGTGCGGTTGCCACCGATACCGACAACGCCACCGAAGTGAGTGTGCGCACCCGCATCGCCCGCGGTGAAATACCCAGATTAGTGGCAACCGGTACGCCCAGCGCCATCACATCGAGCCGGCGATGATCGTACCAACTCACCGCCATGCTCATGACTAGCAAGACTGATGCTGGCAAGAGCAGCTCTTTGGGCACGTTCGTAAAGGATGCGAAAAAGGTGTTCTGCAGGGTCATGAAGGTGTCGGGGTCGATCATTCGCTGCAAAAAAGTCGAAACGCTTCGGAAAAGCATTCCGAGCACGACACCAATGAGCAGCAGCGTGTGCACCCGCACCTGAGTGTGTAGCAGCCAGCTATACAGCAGCACGGCGAAGATGACCATGCAGCCCACCTCGAGCCAAAAACTCCCGACCGTGCCGAATACGCTCGTCGCAGTTCCGCCAATCAAAAACACGATGACGGTTTGCAGCAGGATGTAAAGAGAGTCGAATCCCATGATGGATGGGGTCAGCAACCGGTTAGCGGTGATGGTCTGAAAGGTTGCGGTCGAAATCCCGATCGCAATCGCAACCAACGCGAAGGCCCAGATCGAGCGCAGTCGACGTCCGAGCACGTAGTCGACATTGCCACTGAGGTCGACCAGCAGGTACGCGGCAATGAGCGCGACCATGAACACCGCCAGCACCACCATGACGATCAGGTCCCGCCGCTGGTTCGCACGCTGAGCGGCACCGGCGGTGCTGCCGGAGTGGCGCGAATTCACCGCTATTTGACTCAGACTAGCCATGAGCCGCTCCCTTCCGCCGTGGCCGCAGCAGCATGGTGAGGAACATCGCGGCACCCACAACTGACATCACGAGCCCAAGCGGCACCTCATAGGGCCAATTAATGAGACGTCCAAAGATATCGCTCACGAGCACCAGCAGCATCCCGAGCACCAGCACCCAGGGTGCAGTTCGACGCACATTGTCACCGAGCAGCATCGCCACCAGGTTCGGAACAACGAGGCCAATAAACGGGATTGCTCCCACATGCACGACAACGATAGCTGTGTTGAGCGCCACGATAGCCAGCCCAAGCAGCACAATGCGTGTGTAGTTCAGGCCGAGGTTGGTGGTGAGGTTATCGCCCAGCCCGACCACGGTGAACCGGTCGGCAGCAATAAACGCCACGACGGTGAGGGCGGCGGCGATCCACATTAGCTCGTAGCGTCCCTCAATGATCGCGCTGAAGCTTGCCGACTGCAGGCTGCCGAGTGATTGCAGCAGGTCGGTGCGATAGGCGATAAACGACGCCACCGCGCCAATAACGTTACCGAGCATGATGCCCAATAGCGGCACCATGAGTGGGTCGCGCATCGGGATGCGTTTGAGGATGAGCATGAACAGGAGCGTCCCCGCGAGGCCGGCCAGTGCACCAACCGCAAGCTTCCCCATCACAGGAATGCCCGGAAAAAACACCATCACCAACACGATACCCAGCGCGGCCGAGTCGACCGTGCCGGCGGTAGAGGGCTCGGCAAAGCGGTTGCGCGCCAACATCTGCATGATCATGCCGCTGAGGGCCATGGCACTACCGGCAAGTAGCAGCGCAATCGTGCGTGGCACGCGGCTGGTCCACAGCAGGTTGATGTCGTTTGTGGCGCTGGAAACGCCGCCAGCGCCGGCAGCCCCGATTCCGAGGCTGACGACGCTCGCGGCCAAGGTGAGGGCGATCAGCGCCCACAACCCCCAGCGCGAAAAACTGCGCTGAAAACTATCCACCGATTGCAGCGGAGAGTTCGTCAATCATGCTCTTGGTGGTGTCAAGGCCACCACCCACGAGATACCAACTGGCCGCATCGAGGTAGGTGATTCGATCATTCTTGGCAGCATCGGTGGCGTTCACAATCGTGTTGTCGAGCACCTGCTCGGCTGCCTGTCCCTCGCGACCGATTGCCGCATCCCGGTCAATCACCAGCAGCTGTGCGGGGTTCTTTTCGCCGATGTATTCGAACGAAATCTCCTTGCCGTGACGCGCTTCGTCAGCGGCTGCCGCTTCATCTACAGATTCGAAGCCAAGGTCATCGAAAACGAAGCCGTATCGACCACCGGGGCCATAGGTGGAGAGCTTGCCACCGGAGCTCATGACAAACATGGTTTTACCGGCTTCACCGGCTTTGCCACGGAGTTCGTCAGCCGCCGCCGTGATCTCGTCAACACGTTCCTGAGCAGCTGCTTCTTCGCCGAACAGCGCTGCCAGGTCGAGTGCGCGCTCGCTCACGCTTTCAAGCCAATTTTTTGAGTCGCTCGACAGGTTCACCGTCGGGGCGATCTCCTCGAGCTGCGGCGCCTGCTCAGCCAGGCGGGCCGAGATGATGATCAGATCCGGGTCGAGTTCGGCAATCGCCTCAAAGTCGGGTTCTTTGAGCGTGCCAACGCTTTCGACATCGGCATAGTTCTTCAATGACTCGGGCAGCGACTTAGTGGCGGTACCAACCACAACATCCGACTTCCCCACCGCGTTGAGCGTGTCGAGGCTCGCATAGTCGAGTACGACCACGCGCTCGGGCACCGCATCAAGTGTGCGCTCACCGTCAACCGTGGTGAGTGTCAGATCCGCGGCGGCTGCACCCTGGCTGGGGCTTGCCGACTCGTTCGGGGCTGCCGCCGACGAGCAGGCGGTGAGGGCGAAGGCAGCTGCAGCGGCAACCGCTGCAGCATAAATGCGACGAATGCGCATACGAATAACTCCTGGTTTTTAACGAAAGTCGTGATCACTCCACGACCTATAGGTAAGGTTAGCCTTACCTAACCATGTAGCGCAAGCTTGCATTTGAACCGGGGCGCAACCGGTCCGGAGCTCGCCGCCACAGCAAGAGCTATCGAACTATTCGCGAGTGTGGCGCCCCCGGTAGGCGGGGATACTCTGGTCCTCTGCCTCGCCCACCCGATGCACGCGCACATCGTTTGTCGACCCCGGAACCCCGGGAGGCATCCCCGAAACGATGATCACCTTGTCGCCGCGCTTAGCCAGGTTGTTGTCGAGCAAATAGCGCTCCACCTGCTGGAACATCTCATCAGTGTGGGTCACCCGCTCGGCGAGCGTCGCTTCCACGCCCCAGTACAGATTCATACGCCGACAGATCGATTCGCGCGGCGTAAATCCAAGAATTGGGATGCGCGGCCGCAGGCGCGCGAGTCGGCGCACCGAGTCGCCCGACTCGGTGAACACACAGTGATACTTCGCACCAAGGAACTCGCCGAGATCGACCGCGGCCAGCGTGATCGCACCGCCCTGTGTAAACGGCTTCGTTCCGAGCGGCGGAATACGGTTCAGTCCGTGTTCCTCAGTGGATGCGATGATGCGGCTCATCGTTTCAACCGCCGCGATCGGATACTGCCCCACGCTCGTCTCCCCCGAGAGCATCAGCGCATCCGCGCCGTCAAGCACCGCGTTGGCGCAGTCGGATGCCTCGGCACGGGTGGGGCGCGGGTTACTCATCATCGACTCGAGCATCTGCGTGGCCACAATCACGGGCTTTGCACGGCGACGTGCCAGCTCAATGGCCTTCTTTTGCACGATGGGCACCGATTCGAGCGGCAATTCGACGCCCAGGTCGCCGCGCGCAACCATGATGCCGTCGAATGCATCCACGATCTCAGCCAGCCGGTCAACCGCCTGCGGTTTTTCGATCTTGGCGATTACCGGTAGTGTGACGCCCTCTTCTTCCATGATCTGGTGCACTCGATGGATGTCTTCGGGGCCGCGCACGAATGAAAGCGCGATGATATCGGCACCGATACGCAGCGCCCAGCGCAGATCAGCCTCGTCTTTTTCGCTCAGTGCGGGCACGTTCACGGCCACGCCGGGGAGGTTGATGCCCTTGTTGTTCGACACCGGGCCGGGCACTTCCACGCGCGCGGTGACAGTGGTGTCTGACACTTCGACCGCACGCAGCATCACCTTGCCATCGTCGATCAGCAACGGATCGCCCACCCGCACATCCTGCGGTAGCCCTTTGAAGGTGGTGCTCACGATCTCGTGATTACCAACGATGTCGTCAGTGGTGATCTTGAACAGCGTGCCCTCAGCCAGCTCATATGGCGCACCATCATCGAACTTACCGAGGCGAATCTTCGGCCCCTGTAGGTCGACGAGAATCGCCACCTGGTGGCCGAGTTCGGCGGCAGCCTCACGAACCAGTTCGTAGTTTTGGCTGTGCACGGTGTGGTCACCGTGACTGAGGTTGAAGCGAGTCACGTTCACACCGGCACTCAGCAGTGCGCGGATCCCCTCGGGTGTGTTGACGGCCGGTCCCAGCGTGGCAACGATCTTTGCGCGACGATTCATGATCCTCCGATCAATACGTGACGAATCCGGGCAGCACTTTACCTGACCGATGTGGTTTGACTGTCGGGGTTACCGACGGCGTCATCGGATGCATCCGGCAACGCTTCGCGGCTCTCGGCACCGGGGCGTTCGGCTCCGGTCGAATCTTGGGTGTCAACCGAATCTGCTGTCGCAGCATCTGGAGCAGTCACACCCGCAGTCTTGGCATCGGTGTCTTCGGGTACAAATGGCTCGTTCGACACATAAATGGTGCGTTCGAGAGGCGTCTCACGGTCACGGCGCGCGGCAACGATGTACACCGCCACGCCAACAAGCACCATCAGCAGCGCGCCAAACACATTGGAGCGCATCCCAAAAATCACTTCCGAATAGTCGACGCGAATCGATTCGATCGCCATTCGTCCCAGGCCGTACCAGATGAGATATCCGGCGAGCATCCGCCCGCCTCGCCAGCGCAGCATCCGTTCAAGCAGCAGCAACACGCCAACACCGGCGAGATTCCACAGCAGCTCGTACAGAAAGGTCGGATGGAAGAGCGTGCCAGCCGGCAGACCGGACGGATAGGCGGGGTTCGTCGGTAAAATTTCCAGCCCCCACGGCAGATTCGTGGGCCAGCCAAAAAGCTCGTGGTTAAACCAGTTGCCGAGTCGGCCGATTGCCTGCGCGAGCAGAATCGTCGGTGCGGCCGCATCCGCAAACGAAAGGAACCGGATGCCTCGCACCCGACACACCAACCAGGCACCGATCGCCCCGCCGATGAGCGCACCAATGATGGCGTTACCGCCCTCCCAGATCGCAAAAATATTCCAAAAATTCGCGCCGGGATAAAAATAGTCGGCCGGATGCGTAAACACGTGCCACAGTCGCGCACCAACAAGGCCCAGCAGCACCGCCGGCATCGCGATATCGATGATCACCCACGGTTCACCGCCGCGGCGGGTCATGCGCTGGTTCGTCCAGAGCACCGAGACAACAATCCCAGCCACGATGATGAGCGCATAGGTGTGGATGGTCAGCGGCCCGAGCGCGAAGGCACGCCATTCGAGCGGTGGTGACGGGATGGCGGTCAGTACCGGTGGCATTAACGTTCCGTTCCTCGAACAAGTTCGGTGGTGGTGGCAGACAACGCGGTAACACCGCCCTCGGCAAGCGACCGTACCAGCGCCGAACCAACAATCGCTCCCTCGGCGTAACCGAGCACATCGCGCACCTGGTCGGCGGTGGAAATACCGATGCCCACGCAGGCACGTTCACAGCCAAGGTCGTGCAGTCGGTCGGCCAGAATGCGGGCCGCGCGGTCGACGTCGGCTCGTGCCCCGGTAATTCCCATGGTCGAAACCGTGTAAACAAAGCCTCGCGAGACTCCGATGATTTTGCGCAGCCGCTCATCGCTCGAGGTCGGTGCCGCGAGGAAGATGCGGTCAAGATCGTATTTATCGGATGCGGTCAGCCACTCACCGGCCTCTTCGGGGATGAGATCGGGGGTCACCATACCGGCACCACCGGCATTTTTCAGATCGCGGGCGAAATTGTCGACGCCGCGAGCGTGCATCAGGTTGTAGTAGCCCATCACCACGATGGGCATATCGACCCGCGAACGCACCTGTTCGATCGCACGGAAAAGTTGGTCGACGTGAAAACCGGCCTGCAGCGCCCGCTGGCAGGCTGCCTGGATAACCGGACCGTCCATGACCGGATCGGAGTAGGGCACGCCGAACTCAAGCGCATCCACGCCGGCTTCCGAGAGCGCCACCGCGGCATCAACAGAAGTTTGAAAATCGGGAAACCCGGCGGGCAGGTAGGCGATCAGCGGGCCGCGACGCTCCGCACGGGCCCGATCAAGCACCGAGACGAGTTCACTCACAGCTGCCCCTCCCCGATCACGCGGTTCGCATCACCGAGCGCAAACCAGTTCATCGCGGTCTCCATGTCTTTGTCGCCGCGGCCCGATAGCGACACCACGATGATCGCGTCTTCACCGAGCTGCTTACCGACGCGCATCGCCCCCGCAAGCGCGTGTGCCGACTCAATTGCCGGAATAATGCCCTCGCTCTGCGAGAGCAGCCGCATCGCGGTCATCGCCTCCGAGTCGGTGGCGCCAATGTATTCTGCACGGCCAATCGAATGCAGCCACGAGTGCTCCGGGCCAACGCCCGGATAGTCGAGCCCGGCCGAGATCGAGTGCGATTCGATGGTCTGGCCATCGGCGTCCTGCATGAGCATGGTGCGCGCTCCGTGCAGCACACCAGCCCGGCCCACCTCAATTGTCGCGGCGGTACGGCCCGAGTTCAGCCCGTCACCGGCGGCCTCGACACCGTAAAGGCGCACCTGTGGATCATCGAGGAAGGCCTCGAACATGCCGATCGCGTTTGAACCGCCACCAACGCAGGCGAGCACCGCATCCGGAAGCCTTCCGGTGCGCTCAAGAATCTGTTCGCGGGCCTCTTCACTGATGACCTGCTGCAAATCACGAACCAGTGCTGGGAACGGATGCGGACCGGCTGCCGTACCAAAAAGATAGTTGGTGGTTTCAACATTCGCGACCCAGTCGCGGAATGCTTCGTTGATCGCGTCTTTCAGCGTCTGTGAACCCGAGGCCACCGAAATTACTTCGGCGCCCAGCAATCGCATCCGCGCCACATTTAGGCTCTGCCGCGCGATGTCGACCGCGCCCATATAGATGGTGCAATCAAGCCCAAACAGTGCTGCCGCGGTCGCGGTCGCAACGCCATGCTGGCCAGCGCCTGTTTCAGCAATGATGCGAGTTTTTCCGATGCGCTTGGTGAGCAGTGCCTGACCGAGCACATTGTTGATCTTGTGCGAACCGGTGTGGTTGAGATCTTCCCGTTTGAGAAAAACGCGCGCTCCCCCGCAGTGCTGCGCAAATCGCGGTGCCTCGGTGAGCAGTGACGGTCGACCGCTATATTCGCGGCCCAGACGACGAAGCTCGTCCAAAAACTCCGGGTCGCGCTTCGCCGAATCCCACTCTTGCGTCAGCTCATCAAGCGCTGCCATCAGGCTTTCGGGCACAAATCGTCCACCAAACTCGCCGAAGTAGGGACCTTCGGCGTGGCGCAGCTGCTGCTCGCTCATACGCTTCTGAACTCCTTAATGGCTGTCACCGGGTCGGAACCGGTCACGAGCGCCTCACCAATGAGCACCGCATCGGCGCCGGCATCGCGATAGGCACGCACGTGTTCGGGGCGTAGCACCGCAGATTCGGCCACCCGAACCACGCCCTCGGGATATTCCGGCGCAAGCTCGGCAAATAGTTCGGGATGCAGCTCAAAGGTCTTTAGATCGCGCGCGTTCACGCCGAGCACCCGCGCATCCACATCGAGCGCGCGCGCAAATTCATCGCGGGTGTGTGCCTCGATGAGGGCGGTCATACCGAGCTGTTCGGTGAAGCGCTTGAGCCGCTCTAGCTGTGCCTGGGTGAGGCTCGCCACGATAAGCAGCACCAGATCGGCGCCCGCGGCGCGAGCTTCAAGAATCTGGTACTCCTCGCCGATGAATTCCTTGCGCAGCACCGGGACATCAACCGCGGCACGCACCGCGCGCAGATCATCAAGCGATCCCAAAAACTTGCGTTCCTCGGTTAGCACACTGATCGCTGAGGCACCGCCCTGTTCGTATTGGCGAGCCAGCTCCGCCGGGTCGGGAATACCGGCGAGGCGCCCGCGTGAGGGCGAAGCGCGCTTCACCTCGGCAATAATGTGCACCTGATCATCGTGCTGCAGGGCTACAGCAGCAGCGATAGCCGGTGCCTGTGCGAGAGCAATACGTTCGAGTTCGGCCGTCGGCAGCTGTTCGCGACGGCGGGCAGCGTCTTCGAGCGACCCGGCAAACAGGTCGTCGAGAATCACTACGCTTCCTTCGGCCCGAGCCCCATAGCCTTCAGAATCGGCCAAATGATTGCGCCGGCAGGCACGCAAGCCACACCGATCCACACCAGCACCTCAGATTCGATGAACAGGCCAACAGCACCCAGCGCAAAACCGAACATGATCAGCGTGACGCCGATCCACCCGGCGACCGAGTGGCCCTCGTCCTCGTAGTGCTCGATGGCTGCCTGCTGGTTCGACATGCATAACTCCTTCAAGAGGTCTGGAACTCTCGCTAGTCTACTGTGAATTCTCGCGGCTGGAGACATCCTCGTCATCGAGCGTCGGATCTTCACCCGCGCTGAGTGCATCCCACTGGTCTACTCGCACGTCGGCTTTCGTTTGCGCAGCTGATTCGGATGCTACCCCGCCACCGGCTACCGCGTAACGCCGTCCGCCGCCTCGCCACAGCTGTGCGGTTGTGGCGGCCAACGCGCCGCCGATGGCGAGCAATGCCCCACCGAGCATCGCCAGCCACGGCGCAAATGTGCGAGCCGGCATTAGGTCTGCACTGCTGTTGAGCGCACCGGCCGGGTCAAGGTGCAGTTGCTGTTCGAGCTCTCGCTGCAGCACCTGTGCATCCGCCATTGTTGCCACGGTCACGACGCCGGCGATGCCGATCAGCACCAGCAGCACTCCGAGTACAACGCGCGGCCAGCGGCCAACGAGCCAGAGCGCTGCGACGCTCGCGAGACCGGCAAGCGACAGCGCCAAGGTTGCTGGATTTGCCACATCGGCACTGGCACTCAGCTGCTGACCGCCTTCGACCTGCACAGTTACCCACGGCAGCAGCGTGGCGACAAGACCCGCCAGCGCTCCGGCCAGCACCAGCAGCATCGCGGCCCGCTGGTATGCGCGTCCCCGAGCAAGCTGTGGCGAATTTATTTCGGTTGTGGTCACAGATCTCCAATCGGCTGCGTGAACCTCACAGCCAGCTCGTCCGTGTCCCAGCAGGTGCGCGTATTGCGGTGACAGGCGGCGCCCACCTGATGAACGCCGAGCAGTACGGTGTCGCGGTCGCAATCGAGCGCAACGGACACCAGCTGCTGGCTGTGGCCCGAGGTGTCTCCCTTACGCCACAGTTCCCCGCGCGAACGCGACCAGTACACCACCCGCCGGTGCCGTAGCGTCTCGGCGAGCGATTCGGCGTTCATCCACGCCATCATGAGCACCTCGCCGCTGTCAAACTGTTGCGCGATGGCGGGCACCAGCCCGTCATGGTTAAAGCACACCGAGTCGACGATCGTGGCAATCTCCGACTCGCTGAGCCCCTCAACGCTGCGCATCTGCAACCGCCTCACCGTCACCGGGTTGGCGCACGGGATAGCCGGCCTCGGCGATGGCGTGTTTCACCTCGGCGATCGTGAACTCACCGTAGTGAAAAACGCTCGCGGCCAGCACCGCATCCGCGCCAGCAGCAATCGCCGGTGCAAAATGGTCGAGTGCGCCAGCGCCACCGGATGCAATCACCGGCACAGTTGCGATCTCGCGTACCAGCCGTGTCAGCTCTAGATCAAACCCGGCCTTGGTGCCATCAGCATCCATCGAGTTGACCAACAGCTCACCGGCACCCCGCTCACACGCTTCCCGGGCCCAGGCAATCGCGTCAAGGCCGGTGCCCTTGCGGCCGCCGTGAGTGGTCACTTCAAAACCAGATTCGGTTTCGTTGCTGCGGCGAATATCGAGCGACAGCACCAGCACCTGGGCACCAAAACGCGCCGCAATTTCGTCAATGAGTTCGGGACGGGCGATCGCCGCAGAGTTCACGCCGACCTTATCGGCGCCCGAGGCGAGCAGTCGCGTGACATCCTTGACGCTGCGCACACCGCCGCCGACCGTCAGCGGTACAAACACCTGCTCGGCGGTTCGGGTGACCAGATCGTAGGTTGTCTCACGCGCATCACTGGTTGCGGTGACATCCAAAAAAGTGATCTCATCGGCGCCCTCGGCAGCATATTTGGCCGCCAGCTCAACCGGATCACCCGCATCCCGCAGGTTCAGGAAGTTGACGCCTTTCACCACGCGACCATCGGCCACATCCAGGCACGGGATAACCCGCACCGCCAACCCGTTTGCCGGCGCGGTGCCACCAGTTCCGTTCGTGGTCATTGCGATCACATCCGAGCCGCTTGCAGCGCGGTTACAAGGATGGCCCGCGCGCCGATTTCACTGAGCCGATCCATCACCTGGTTGAGATCGCCCAGCGGCACCAGCGAACGCACGGCCTTCCACTCCGGGTCGACCAGGTCGGAGACAGTCGGCGATTGGAACCCGGGGGTCACCTCGAGTGCGGCTTCGAGCCGGTCGGCTGGAATGTCGTAGTCCATCATGCTGTACTCGCGCGCCACCAGCACACCCTCGAGCCGCTTAATCAGCGTCGAAGCCGAATCCACCTTGTCGGGCGTGGAAATCAACACCGCGGTCGATTTCAAAATCACCGGACCAAAAATCTCCAGGCCAGCACCGCGCAACGTGTTGCCAGTCGAAACCACATCGGCAATTGCATCCGCGACCCCGAGCTGAATTGAAGATTCGACGGCGCCGTCAAGTTTCACGAGCTCGGCGTCGATGCCACGCTCGGCGAAATAGCGGCTCAGCAGCCCCACATAGCTCGTAGCCACGCGCTTACCCGCCAGTTCGGTGACATCAGTGAACTCGCCGGGGCGCGACGCGAAACGGAATGTCGAGTCACCGAAGTGCAACTCGCGCACCTCCTGCGCGCTCGATTCGCTGTCGAGCAGCAGGTCGCGGCCGGTAATGCCGATATCGAGCACGCCCTCACCCACATAGGTGGCAATATCGCGGGGCCGGATATAAAAAAATTCGACGTCATTGGCCGGGTCAATGGCGGTGAGTTCACGGCCTCGGCGTCCGCGATACCCCGCCTCCACAAGCATCTCGTTTGCGGTTTCAGCCAGCATGCCCTTATTCGGCACTGCGATGCGCAGCATCGTTAATTCCTTTCGAGTTGGCTGTCTCAGCAGCCGTCAAATAGCGGAAGATCAAATAGTGAGACAGGTCAGAGATAGCGATAGACGTCGTTCAGCTCGTAGCCTTTGGCGATCATCATCACCTGCAGGTGATACAGCAGCTGTGCCATCTCTTCCTGGCACTCAGCATCGCTTTCGTATTCGGCAGCCATCCAGGTTTCAGCCGCCTCTTCGACCAGCTTTTTGCCGATGAAATGCACGCCGCGATCAAGTTCGGCCACCGTACCCGACCCCTCAGGACGGGTCTGTGCTTTTTCTTTTAGCTCGGCAAAAAGAGATTCAAAGGTTTTCACGGTTATCCAGTCTAGTCGGGGCAGTGTGGCCAGAGTTTCGTCGTGCACCGGGCCACTCACACATTCAACTAATGAGCCGAGTGTCGATGCTCGGTGGCGAGCTGTCGCAGCCGGGCGATCTCCACCTCTGGTTCGCCACGGAACACGGCCGAACCAGCCACAAAAGTATCGGCACCCGCCTCGGCCGCCATCCCAATCGTGTCGGCCGAAATACCGCCGTCCACCTGCAGCCAAATTTCACTGCCGTGACGATTGGCCCACTCGCGTGCCTGCCGAAGCTTCGGCATGGTCTCGGGCATGAACTTCTGCCCGCCAAATCCCGGTTCAACGGTCATGATGAGCAGCTGATCAAAATGCTCGAGCAGCTCTTCGATCTGCGCGAACGGGGTGCCGGGGCGCAGCGCCACCCCGGCCCTGGCCCCCTGCGCACGAATATTACGGGCGATCGTTGCCGGTGCAGTTGCCGCTTCCAGGTGAAAGGTCACCGAAAACACTCCCATCTCGGCAAATTGCGGCGCCCAGCGGTCGGGATCGGCAATCATTAGGTGCAGATCGAGCGGCAGCTTATCCAGCGATTGCAGCCGCTCCACCATCGGCTGACCCATCGTGAGATTCGGCACGAAGTGGTTGTCCATCACATCCACATGGGCGGCATCAGCGGTGGCGATGCGGTCAAACTCATGTGCAAAGTTTGCAAAATCGGCGGCGAGGATGGAGGGCTGAATACGCACATCGGTCATGTTTCGAGCCTACCCGGCCGCCCGCCCACCGATCGCTACCGGTTGGGTTTGCGCAAGAGCGTCATAAACATCGCATCGGTGCCGTGGCGGTGCGGCCACAGCTGCACCGCTGTACCCTCTCCAAGCTGCCGCGGCACAAGATCAAGTTCAGGTGCGAGCGAACGGCAGGTGGCAACCGCATCCAGTACCGCTACCGGATGCGAACGCATTACCCGCCGCACCACCGCCGCAGTCTCAGCAAGATGCGGCGAACAGGTGACATAGGCGATCACCCCACCAGGTTTTGTCGCGATGATCGCCGCCGCGAGCAGCTCTTCCTGCAGCTGCGTCAACTCGGCAATATCCTCGGGGCGCTTGCGCCAGCGCGCCTCGGGGCGGCGCCGCAGGGCACCGAGCCCCGAACACGGTGCATCCACCAGCACCCGGTCGAAGCTCTCGGGCCGTTCGGCATAGACCCGACCGTCGAGCTCGGTGACCGGCAACTCTTCGTCGCCGTTTGTGAGCGGGCGCAGGGCATCACGCACAAGCTTGGCCCGGGCGGGTGTCACCTCATTGGCCTGAAACTCAGCACCGTGGCGCAACGCTTCGGCTGCGAGCACGGCCGATTTCCCGCCGGGACCGGCACACAGATCGAGTATTCGCTCGCCGGCGGCAATCGGTGCGACTCGGGTCAGGGCGAGGGCAACCAGTTGCGAGCCAGCATCCTGCACCCGCACGGTGCCCTCCCGCACCGAAGCAAAATCGATCGGGTCACCGTGGCGCAGGCGCATCGCCGTGGGGCTGGCAGTCTCGGCGGTGAGCACATCGGGATGCGCCGCCAGCAATTCGTCGCGATCGGCGCGGCCCGGCAGCGCCACCAGCTGCACGGCCGGGTTGTCGTTATCGGCTGCCAGCAGCGCCTCCAGCTCATCGGCACGGCCCTCAATATCGAGGGCGTCGCGCAGCGCTCGCACGATCCAAACGGGATGCGAATGTGCAACCGCCAGGCGTTCGATCGGGCCGGGATGTGCCGCCAGCACCGCGGTATGCCACTGTTCGGGTGTGCGTTCAGCGATGCGCCGCAGGATGGCATTGATAAATCCCACCGCGCCTCGCGAACCGCGAGCTGAGGCGACGTTCACGGTCTCGTTCACCGCGGCGTGTGTTTTGGTGCGCATCCCCAAAAGCTGATGCGCACCCAGTCGCAGCGCGTTCTTGGCCAGGGTGTCAATATCAGTGATCTCCCGCTGCGCGACAAGTTCAATGACCGCGTCGTAGTAGCCAATGAGTCGCAGTGTGCCGTAGGTGAGTTCGGTGGCCAGTGCCGCGTCGGCTCCAGTAACGCCGGCAGCGTCGAGCCGTGGCCGCAGCAACAAATTTGCATAGGCGTCATCACGTTCGACGGCAATCAACACATCGAGTGCCACCAGACGCGGATTGGATTCGGCAATCTGTACGCGACGGTGCCGCCCACCGCGGCGCCCACCGCGATCCCGCTGGCCGCTCGAGGCAATTGCACGTGCTGGGCCACGACCGCCGCCGCTGCGTGGTCGCCGCGACGGCCTATCGGCGCCGCTCATCCGAATATCACCGACTCGGCGCGGCAGCCCCGGAACCAATCGGCGGCATTCATGGCGGCTTTACCCGCGGGCTGCACGCGCACCAGCTCGAGCGCCCCGCTGCCGGTGCCCACCAGCACCGCTCCCGAGACAAGGCGCACCTGTCCCGGCTGCAGTTCCTCGTCAGCCCCGGAGCGTCGCGCCTCATGCACTTTGAATCGTGCCCCGTCGAGCTCGGTGCTGGCACCGGGTTCTGGGGTGGCACCACGAATGGTCGCGTACACCCGCTCGGCATCGAACTGCCAGTCAATTGTGCCGTCAGCGGCGCCGAGTTTTGCGGCGTGCGTGGGGGTCCCCTCTTGTGGTGTTGCCACCGCTTCGCCGCGGGCGAGCGCGTTCACGGTTTCGACCACGTCTGCGGCCCCAAGCTGCGCAAGCCGCTCGAGCAATTCTCCGGCGGTCTCGTCAGCACCAATTGGTTCGGCACGGTTCACGAAGGTCGGACCGGTATCGAGCCCGGCCTCGAGTTGGAACACGGCAATCCCGCTTTCGTGCTCCCCCGCCAGCACCGCCCGCTGCACGGGTGCCGCACCGCGCCATTTGGGCAGCTGTGAAAAGTGCAGGTTGATCCATCCCAGCCGCGGCATCGTCAGCAGCGGTTCGCGCACGATGCCGCCATAGGCGACGATAACGCCCAGGTCGGGCTGGAGTTCGGTGAGCTGTGCGGTGACCTGTTCGTCGAGTCGGTTTGTGCGGATGAGCGGCAGCCCGAGTTCGAGTGCGCGCGCCGAAACCGGTGAGGGCGTCAACACGCGTTTACGTCCGACCGGCGCATCTTCACGGCTGATCACCGCAACAATTTCGTGCTCGGATGCGGCCAGGGCTTCGAGGGTGGGCACCGCGGCATCGGGTGTACCGGCTACAACAAGTCGCATAGTTTTCTAGGGTACTCGGCTGTTGGTTGGCGTTCGGATTGCACGCGCCTCCCCTGCCTCAATGACGGCCCGGCCGGTGACCGTTCGACGACTAGGCAAAAACGCTGTGGTCATCCAGGTGCACCCGCAGCGTCGACGCTACACCGCGGCCACCGGCACCGCGGCGCGCAGTAGCCTGCGCCACCAGCTCGGTTTTGAGCGCGGTGGCAACTGCCGAGCCTGCGCGGTACCCAAAACGCAGCGTGGCCCGGTGCAGTTTCGGGTCGTCCTCATCGGGCACGGGGCCGAGTATCGACACCTCGGCAAGCTGTAGATCGCGGATGCGGCGCAACGCCGCATCGACCTCTCGCTGGGTGCCGCGCACAGTGGCCACGCGAACTGCCGGTGGAAATTCCAGTTCACGTCGCTGTTCAAGTTCGGCATCAACGATAAGCGCCTGCTGCCAAGATTGCAGCGCCGCAACCGGCTCGGAGACCGCGCCGGTGATCGCCACAATCGCGTCATCGGCCGATAGCGCGGCGGCGTTCGACCACATCCGCAGCACCTCAACCACGGTGTCGAGCGATTCGCGGGCCAGCGCAAACTCGGCATCAAGCAGCAGCGCCGCCCGGTAACCGTCTTCGGCAACCGGTTCGGCGCCACGGGTTGCCACCACGAGCGCCGGTGCCGCCCCGATCGTGACCTGCCGCTGCTGCCCATCCGCAACTATCACCGGCACCCCGGAAAACGCGCGGCCGAGCTCTTCGGCGGTGCGCTGATGCCCCACCGCGCCGGCACGCAGCGACTCGCCGCCACATTCACCGCAGTGCCAGCCGGCTTGAATCGCGCCACAAACCCGGCACGAAATCGGGGCTGAGTCTGAGCGCTGCACAATTTCCCCCGAGCAGCTGCGACAGCGAGCAATTTCCCGACAGCTCGCGCAGCGCAGCGTGGGACGATAGCCCGCACGCCCAACCTGTACGAGCACGGGCCCCTCGCGCAGTGCGCGACTGGCCGTTTGCCAGGCAAATTCGGGGATGCGCGCCGCGCTGGCTGCCGAATCGTCCCCGAGCGTTGCAGCGGCGGGAATCACGCGGGCTGCGGCCGGCCCGGGTGCTGCCATCTCGGTGAGCCAGCCGGAGGCAACCAGGCGCCGGGTTTCAAGTGATGGGGTGTGGGCCGCGAGCACCACTGAACAGCTCTGCATCGCCGCACGCATCAGCGCAACTTCGCGGGTGTGTGGATAGGGCGCCAGCGGTTCGCGATAGCTTTCGTCACCGTCATCCCAAATTGCGATGAGTCCGAGCGCTTCAGCCGGCGCCCAGACCGCCGAGCGCGTACCAACGACCACCTGCGGAATCGGCTCGAGCGCACGCAAATATTGTTCGTAGCGTGGCATCGGCTTCAGTCGCGAGTCGAATCGCCGTACCAGTTCGGCGGGGATGCGCCGCTCGAGCGCGGCAGCGGCGAGCTCCAGGTCACGAAAATCAGGAACGAGCACAATCGCCGAGTGTCCGTTCGCAAGGGTTGCTGCAGCCAGATCTGACAGCGCACCGAGGGCGCGCGGCTCATGGCCGTCAACTCCCACGGGCGGGCGCAGCGAAAACCTGCCGCCGGGGTTGATGATTGCTTCCGCCCACGGCATGGCTGCCACTTCGGCTCGCGGGTTGGAAATCCCCGAGGATGTGGCGGACTCGGATGCATTGCCGCCCACCGGGGCGCGGGATGCTTCGAGGCGTCGGGCCCGCTCCCCCGATTCGTCATCCAGCCAGCGCTGCTCGAGCCTGGCCGAACGCTTTGGGATCGCCAGACGCAGCACATCGGCGAGGGTGCCTGCCTGCCGGTCGGCGACGGCACGCGCGAGCCGCGCGAGTTCGTCGGTGAGCACGCGGGCTTCGCTCACCACCGAATCAATATCGGCCAGCCGGCCCGAGTATTCAGCCTGATCGGATACCCCAAGCACCCAACCCGAAATAATCCGACCGCCAACTCGCAGCGGCACTTTCACCCGCACGCCGGGCGCGATTGACTCTGCCAGCGGCGCCGGAATCGCATACTCAAATACGCGATCCAGCTGCGGCAGCGGAGAATCAATCGCAACCCGCGCGACGGAGGCCACGGCTATCGGATGGCTTGCTGTAGGGCCTCGACCCGGTCGGTACGTTCCCAGGTGAAATCAGGCAGCTCGCGCCCAAAGTGGCCGTAGTTCGAAGTTTGGCGATAAATCGGGCGCAGCAGCTGCAAATCGCGGATGATTGCGGCCGGTCGCAGATCGAACACCTCTCGCACAGCGGCAATGATTTTTTCGGGCTCAACCGTGTGCGTACCAAAGGTCTCGCAGTACAAGCCCACCGGCTGTGCCGAGCCGATGGCGTAGGCAACCTGAAATTCCACGCGCTTGGCGAAGCCCGCAGCCACCACGTTTTTTGCCACCCAGCGCATCGCATATGCCGCTGAGCGGTCAACCTTCGAGGGGTCTTTACCACTGAACGCACCACCGCCGTGACGTGCCATACCACCGTAGGTGTCAACGATGATTTTGCGTCCGGTGAGACCGGCATCGGCAGCCGGTCCGCCCAGCTCAAAACCACCCGAGGGGTTGATCAACAGCCGCGTCTTCGACGAGTCGAGCGCCACACGGCTCATCACCGGGCGAATCACCTCGCGTTCGAGATCCTCGGCAAGCTGCGCCTGCTCAACTTTGCCGTGCTGCGTCGAAAGCACGATTGTCTCGACAGTTTTCGGCACATCCCCGTCATAACCGCAGGTCACCTGGGTCTTGCCATCGGGGCGCAGATACGGCAGCGTGCCATTTTTTCGCACCTCGGTGAGGCGTTCGCTCAGCCGGTGCGCCAACCAGATCGGTAGCGGCATCAGCTCGGGCGTTTCATCGGTGGCATAGCCGAACATGATGCCCTGGTCGCCGGCACCCAGCCGGGCGATATCATCATCCGAATCGCCATCGCGCACCTCGAGAGCGTGGTCGACACCGGTCGCAATTTCTTCCGATTGGCTACCGATCGATACCGATACGCCGCACAGCCGGCCATCGAAACCAAAATCTGAACTCGTGTAGCCGATATCGCAAATGGTTTGGCGCACAATTCCGGCCACATCCGCGTAGCCCGTGGTGCGCACCTCGCCAGCCACATGCACCTGACCGGTGGTCACCATGGTCTCAACCGCGACTCGTGCGGCCGGGTCTTGTTCAAGCAGTGAGTCGAGGATGCCGTCCGAGATAAGATCGCAAATCTTATCCGGATGGCCCTCAGTGACCGACTCAGAGGTAAACAGTCGAAGTTCGGACATGTAAATCACCTTCCCTGGGAGTGCGCGGCTGCTGCCGCGTGGGAGAACTTTGTGAATGGGGTTGTGTCATCCAGCGACGGATCGCTGAACAACTGCATCTAGGATGACATCCGCCGCCGACATTTTGTCACCTTCGTGATCGGCAAGCACGCTGCCACTGTCATCGATGATCTGCACGCGGTTGTATTCGCTCTGGAATCCCTCATGCCAACCGACCTGGTTCAGCACGAGCAGATCGCAGCCTTTACGCTCACGTTTGCGACGTGCAATTTCAAGTCGCTCGGCGGCATCAGCCTCGGTTTCGGCAGCAAATCCGACGAGCGTTTGGCCGGGCACCCTGGCGGCAACGAGCTGCCGCAAAATATCTGGGTTCTTGGTGAATGTGAGCGTGAGCGCATCGCCGGTGGCTTCTTTTTTGATTTTTCCCGACTCGACGCGCTCGGGCCGGAAATCGGCAACGGCCGCGGCCATAACGATGATTTCGTGGCGCGGTGCCAGCTCGGCGGCCGCGGTCGCCATCTGTTGGGCGGTGGATACCCGCACCACGGTGACGCCTTCGGGCACCGGAACCTCGAGATTGGCAGCGATGAGCGTCACCTCGGCCCCGCGAGCAAGCGCCCGCGCGGCAAGCGCAACACCCTGCCTGCCGGATGAGCGGTTACCCAAAAACCGAACCGGATCAATCGGTTCCCGAGTGCCACCGGCGGTAATGAGCACCCGGCGGCCGCTGAGGTCGCGAGCCTGCTCATCTTCAATCGCCCGCCGCTTTGCAGCCCGCGCGGCGGTGAGGATGCTCGCGACGATGGTCTCGGTTTCGGCAAGGCGCCCGGGGCCGGAATCTCCGCCGGTGAGCGCGCCCGATTCGGGGCCGACAATAACCGTGCCGCGCTCTTCGAGGCGCCGAATGTTGGCCTGCGTGGCCGGATGCTGCCACATTTCGGTGTGCATCGCGGGTGCCACCACCAGCGGCGACCGGGACGCGAGCACCGTGTTGCCGAGCAGATCGTCGGCCATACCCGCAGCAAACCGCGCGATGCTGTTCGCCGTGGCCGGCACTACCGCGATTACATCCGCCTGTTGCCCGACTGCCACGTGACGCACCTGGGCCACACCCTCATAGAGATCGGTGTGCAACGGGTTGCGACTGATCGCTTCGAGTGTGGGCGCGCCCACAAATTTGAGCGCGTGTTCGGTGGCGATCACGTCGACGTGGTGGCCAAGCAGCACGAGTGACCGAATCACCGAAACTGCCTTGTAGGCGGCAATGCCACCCGTAACACCCACGACAATGCGCAATGACTGCGTATCGTCGTGTCGTGGATCGTGCACCACCACGCCGCTCCTGTCGCGCTGCTCTTATTCTGCGGGGGTTACCGGGTCGTCGCCAAAATCGATGAGGTCATCGAGATCGGTGACTGCGGCCTCGGGTGCGGGCTCGTGCATGACGAGCTTGTTTTGGTTGATCTCGTGCAGCGCAATCGACAGTGGCTTGTCGTCGACGTTCGAGTCGACCAGCGGGCCAACATTGCCGTACACGGTGCCATCCTGCAGATCGCTGTAGTAGTCGTTGATCTGTCGGGCCCGCTTCGAAGCGAAAATTACCAGCTCGTACTTGTTCGACACGCGCTCCAGCAGTTCGTCAATGGGCGGGTCGATGATGCCCTTGGGCTTCTCAATCATTTGTGATTTCCTTCGTCAAGTCCCATGAGGTGCAAAACCTCGTGTGCGGCATCCGAAACGGATGAGTTCACCACGTACGCGTCAAACTCGTTCACGGATGCCAGCTCAACCTTCGCGGTCTGAAGGCGGCGCTCCTGCTCGTCAGCCGATTCGGTTCCACGGCCAATGAGTCGACGCACCAGTTCATCCCAGCTCGGGGGTGCCAAAAACACCAGTCTAGCCTCAGGCATGCGCTCCTTCACCTGGCGCGCCCCCTGCAGGTCAATTTCGAGCAGCACCGGCTGTGATTTTGCCAACCGCTCGCGCAGCGGTTCTGCCGGGGTGCCATAGCGATGCGTATTGTGCACGGTCGCGTATTCGAGCAGCTCGTTATCGGCGATGAGCCGGTCAAATTCGGCGTCGTCGACAAAGTAGTAGTCGACGCCCTCGCGCTCACCCGGGCGAGGTTTCCGGGTGGTTGCCGAAACCGAGATGTGCACATCCGGGTAGTTGTCGCGGATGTATTTTGCGACGGTTCCCTTACCAACGGCGGTAGGGCCGGCAAGCACAATCACTCGCGGCTCGACAGGCGAGGCGGCCTCCCAATCAAGCAGGAACTGCCGCAACCGTTCGCGCTGCTGTTTGCCGAGGCCGCCGAGCTTTTTCACCGGCGAAATTTCGAGGCGTTCGAGGATGCGAGTCGACTTGGTTTCGCCGATATGCGGGATTGCCCGCAAAAATTGCGGCACCCGCATCGTGGCGGCCGGATGCTGCGGAGTGTCGGTGCGCAGGGCAGCGGCCAACACATCCACTGGTCGGGCCGCACCCGAGGCGAGCCGACGCTTCACCTCAGCGCGCGCCCGTCGGGCCTCGACCGCTTTTTTCGAGGCTTCAACCCGGTCGACTGGTGGTGGAGCTTGCGATTTCATTTGAATGCCCGCCGCAACAATTCGTTGTGATGATCGATCGCCGCATCCAGACCCTCAAGCCCATCGCCAAGGACCGAACGCGATGCGTTAACAATCACATTCTCGGATGACTTCCCGAAGATCTCCTTGACGTCCTCAAAACGCGCGCCCTGGTGGCCGAATCCCGGCGCCAAAATCGGCGTGTCAGGTTCGACGGCCAGATCATCCACGTCGATGCCGAGCAGTTCTTGGTCGACCGTGGCACCGAGTACAACACCGATCGAACCCTTTTCGCGACCGGCGTAGTGTTCGCGGTTCCACTGTGCGGCCCGGGCGGCAATACCACCGGCGACAGTGCGACCCTCCTGCGAGCCGCGAACCCGCATCGCGGTCTGCACCGAGGCTGATTCGGGGTTGGAGGTCGCGGCCAGCACGAACAGGCCCTTGTTGTATTTTTCAGCCTTTGCGAGCGGGCTGCTGAGCGTGTCAAAACCCTGATACGAGTTCATGGTCATCGCATCTGCTTCAAGCGGCATACCGGGAGTGAGCCAAGCTTCCGCGTAGGCGTCGAGTGTGGAACCGACATCACCGCGCTTGACATCGGCGATCACCAGCAGTCCGGCAGCCCGGGCCGCCTCGAACACGTCTTCAAGCACGCGGTAGCCGTTGGCACCGAATCGCTCGTAGAACGCAACCTGGGGTTTCACGATGCCAACTCGGCCCTGCAGCGCTTCGACGACGCGCAGCCCAAACTCGTGCGCCCCCACCGCCGATACCGGCAGCTGCCAGCGCTCGAGCAAATAGGTGTGCGGGTCGATACCGACACAGAGGTGGCCGTATTTGTCGGTGGTTTCAGCGAGCCGCTCGCCGAATGTCTTCGCGGTTGTCACCGGTTTACCTTCCGTCGCTCGTTGTATTCCTGCAGCGGCGTCACTTCCAGCCCGTCATGGAGCGCTCGGAACGATCCAACCGCAGCGTGCAACTCCGACATCGTGGTGAAAATCGGGATATCGGCCGTTACTGCTGCGGTGCGGATCTGGTATCCGTCACCTCGCGACGAGGCACCCGAGGGTGTGTTGATGACCATATCGACCTCGCCGGCCTGGATCATCTCGACAATATTCGGGCGGTTATCGGCCGCGACCTCAGTATCGCCCTCGTCAGTGAACTTGCCAACCAGCTTTGCCTCGATGCCGTGCCGGTACAGCACTTTGGCGGTGCCGTCGGTGGCGTAGATTTCAAATCCCAGGTTGAGCAGTTCCATGATCGGGGTAACGATCGCTCCCTTGTCACGGTCATTCACCGAAACAAACACGGTGCCGCCCTCGGGCAGCCCGCCGTAGGCTGCCAGCTGACTCTTGGCAAACGCGAGCGGGAAGTTTTTGTCAATTCCCATCACTTCACCGGTCGAACGCATTTCGGGCGAGAGCAGCGTGTCGACAATCGAGCCGTCGCGCGTGCGGAAGCGTTTGAACGGCAGCACCGCTTCTTTCACCGCTACCGGAGCATCCAGCGGCAGGATGGTGCCGTCACCCTCGGGCAGCAGCAGCCCCTCGGCACGCAATTCGGCGATAGTGGCGCCGGCCATCACGCGCGCAGCGGCCTTCGCGAGCTGCGTACCGAGCGCCTTCGAAACAAACGGCACGGTGCGCGAGGCACGCGGGTTTGCTTCGAGCACATAGAGCCGCCCAGCACCGATCGCAAATTGCACGTTCAGCAGGCCGCGCACGCCCACTCCCGAGGCGATGCGCAGCGTCGCCTCGCGCACCTCACGCAAACGCGCATCACTCAGAGTGATAGCTGGCAGGGTGCAGGCCGAGTCGCCCGAGTGAATACCCGCCTCTTCGATGTGTTCCATGATGCCGCCGATATAGATGTCGGTGCCGTCATACAGCGCGTCGACGTCGATTTCGGTGGCGTCGTCGAGGAAGCGGTCAACCAGCAGCGGGTGGTCGACCGTGACAATGCCCTGGTCGGCGATGCGGTCGAAGTAGTCGTCCAGCTGCTCGGTCGAGTAGACGATCTCCATCCCGCGACCACCCAGCACGAAGCTCGGGCGCACCAGCACCGGGTAACCGATGCGATTGGCAATTTCGTGGGCATCAGCGCGGTTGGTGGCCGTACCGTTGGCCGGCGCTGCCAGGCCGGCTTCTTCGAGGATGCGCGCAAACTGGCCACGCTCTTCGGCGCTGTCGATCGCATCCGGGCTGGTGCCGAGAATCGGCACGCCCGCTGCCTGCAGGCCCTTCGCCAGCCCCAGCGGGGTTTGGCCACCGAGCTGCACAATCACGCCCTTCAATGTTCCAGAAGCGCGTTCGGCGTCAATAACCTCGAGCACGTCTTCGAGCGTCAGCGGTTCAAAGTAGAGCCGATCGGAAGTGTCGTAGTCGGTCGACACGGTCTCGGGGTTGCAGTTGACCATGATCGTTTCGTAGCCCGCGTCAGCCAACGCGAACGAGGCGTGCACACACGAATAGTCGAACTCGATACCCTGACCGATACGGTTCGGGCCCGAACCGAGAATGATGACCTTCTCGCGGTCGCTCGGTGCAACCTCGGTTTCAAGGTCGTAGCTCGAGTAGTGGTAAGGCGTGAACGCCGGGAACTCACCCGCGCAGGTGTCAACGGTTTTGTATACCGGAATGATGCCGCTATTGCGGCGAATCGCGCGCACCTCAGCTTCGGTGAGTCCGCGTAGCTCGGCGAGCTGAGCATCCGAAAAACCGTGCCGCTTGGCCAACCGCAGCGTGGGCGCATCCAGTACCTCAACCGAACGCACCTGTTCGGCAATTTCGTTGATGAGTGCGATTTGGTCGAGGAACCAAGGGTCAATCTTGGTCGATTCAAAGATCTGCTCGACCGTGGCCCCCTTCGACATGGCAATTTGCACGTCGACGATCCGGCCGTCGGTGGGCGTTTTGATGATTTCCAGCAGCTCGTCAACGGTGCGTTCGTCATCGACCCAGGTAAATGATGAGCCGCGCTTTTCGAGCGAACGCAGCGCCTTCTGCAGCGCAGTGGTGAAATTGCGACCAATCGCCATGGCCTCACCCACCGATTTCATGGTGGTGGTGAGGGTGGGGTCGGCGGCCGGGAATTTTTCAAAGTTGAACCGCGGCACCTTGACGACCGTGTAGTCGATGGCCGGTTCGAAGCTTGCCGGAGTTTCGCGGGTGATGTCGTTAGCGATCTCATCGAGACGGTAACCGATGGCCACCTTGGCGGCGATTTTTGCAATCGGGAAGCCGGTGGCCTTTGAGGCCAGCGCCGATGAGCGAGATACCCGGGGGTTCATCTCGATAACGATGACACGGCCATTGCTCGGGTCGACGGCGAACTGGATGTTGCAGCCACCGGTGTCAACACCAACGGCGCGAATAATGGCGATACCCACATCGCGCAGCTTTTGATATTCGACGTCGGTGAGCGTCAATGCCGGTGCCACGGTAATTGAGTCACCGGTGTGCACGCCGACCGGGTCAACGTTTTCGATCGAACAAATCACCACCGTGTTGTCGGCGGCATCGCGCATGAGCTCAAGCTCATATTCTTTCCACCCGAGGATCGATTCTTCGAGCAGCACTTCGCTGGTGGGTGATGAGAGCAGCCCGTCTTCAACGATGCGCACGAGCTCAGCCTCGTCGTGCGCGAAGCCAGAACCCAGACCACCCATCGTGAATGAGGGCCGCACCACCAGCGGGTAGCCGAGGTCGGCGGCGAAGGCTTTGGCCTCTTCGACGGTGTGGGCAATGTATGAGCGAGCCACGTCGGCACCGCACTCGATCACCAGGTCTTTGAACTCCTGACGGTCTTCACCACGGCGAATTGCGTCAACATTGGCGCCGATGAGTTCGACTCCATGCTTTTCGAGCAGTCCGAGCTCGTGCAGCTTCATGGCCGCGTTGAGTGCGGTCTGGCCACCGAGCGTCGGCAAGATGGCGTCGGGACGCTCACGCAGGATGATTTTTTCGATCACTTCGGGAGTGATCGGCTCAACGTAGGTGGCGTCGGCGAAGTCGGGGTCGGTCATGATCGTCGCCGGGTTCGAGTTGAGCAAAATCACTCGCACACCCTCTTCGCGAAGCACGCGGCACGCCTGGGTGCCGGAGTAGTCAAACTCTGCTGCCTGACCGATAACGATCGGGCCCGAGCCGATGACGAGTACTGAATTGATGTCGTTGCGCTTTGGCATAGGTTCGTCGGCTCCTCGTTAGTTGTGCTGTTTGTCGGCTTTAGCGGCCACGACCAGGTCACGGAACCGGTCGAAAAGCGGGGATGCATCGTGCGGTCCAGAAGCGGCCTCGGGGTGGAATTGCACCGAGAACGCCGGAATATCGAGGCAGCGAAGCCCCTCGACCACCTGATCGTTAAGCCCGATGTGGCTCACCTCTACCCGGCCAAGACCCGCCGGTGAGTCGACCGGCCCGTCAAGGGGCACTTCGACCGCGAAGCCGTGGTTTTGCGCGGTGATCTCAACCTTGCCAGTGGCGGTGTCGCGCACGGGCTGGTTGATGCCGCGGTGACCGAACGGCAGTTTGTAGGTGTCAAACCCAAGGGCTCGGCCCAGCAACTGGTTTCCGAAGCAGATGCCCATGAACGGATAGCCCTCACGAAGCAGTTCGCGCAGCAGCTGTGCCTGCGCATCGTTGGCTTCGGGGTCGCCGGGGCCGTTGGAATAGAAGATGGCGTCGGCGCCAGTCGCGCGCACATCATCGGCGGTGGCGTCGGCGGGCAGCACGTGTACATCAAAACCGCGGTAGTTGAGGTTGCGGATCGTTGCGGTTTTTACGCCCAGGTCGAGCAATGCCACGACCCCGATGCGCTCGCTGCCGGTGTGTTCGGCGACATAGGCTGCATCGGTGGTAACGCGGTCGGAGAGATACCGACCGGCCATCTCGGGTTGGGCCTGCACGCGCTCGAGCTGCTCAGTTTTGGCAATGCTGAGCGCCTCGCCGCTGAACACGCCGGCACGCATTGCGCCCCGGTCGCGAATTTTGCGGGTGAGCGCGCGTGTGTCGACATCGCTGATCCCAACGATGCCGCTGTCGACGAGCGCGCTTTCGAGGTCACCCTGTGCCCGCCAATTCGACACCACCCGGCTGGGGTCGCGAACCACATAGCCGGCCGGCCAGAACCCGGCCGATTCCATGTCTTCATCGTTCACACCGGTGTTCCCAATGTGGGGTGCGGTCTGCACCACAATCTGGCCCGCGTAGCTCGGGTCAGAGAGGGTTTCCTGGTAGCCGGTCATACCGGTGGTAAACACCAACTCTCCGTAGCGCTCACCGCGAGCTCCATAGGCAAGACCTTCATAGCGGGTGCCGTCTTCAAGGACGAGGACGGCCGGTTCGGTGCGAATCATGCGTGCTCCTGGGTGTGCGTTTGCGAAATGAGTGAGGTCAGCGCGTCGAGCAGAGCTTGGCGTTCACCGGGGTGGACGACGCGGAAGTAGGTTTCAACTGAATGATCGGCGTCGATGTGCCAGCGAATAACCAGCAGGCCGTCGCGTTCTACGGCGCGATCGATGGTTGCCTGCGCCCGGGCAATCGTCTCGATGCGGTCAATGGGGATGAAAAAGGGGCGGGCGGCCGAAATACCGACGGCAACACCGCCGGGATGCACCTCGACGGTTGCGCGACCCCGATACGCAAGCGGTGGCACAACGATGCGTTCAAGCGCCCGCCCAGTTTCGGAGGTGGCGACATAGTGCACATCATCGAGTGCGTAAAGCGGTTCACCAAGCCCGGCCGGCAATTGCGGTGGTTCGGCAATATCGCGCTGTGTGCGCATCCGATAACGCCAGCCCGACAGCATCAAAAGCAGTACCGCTGCGCAGCAGCCAAGAATTACGGCGGTGGTGAGCAGCACGGTCGTTGGCACTAGCGCTCTCCCTCGGTTGCCAGCTGCGAGCGGCGAGCGGCTCGCAGTGTTTCGACGTCAACCACTTGGCCATCGCGAACGGTGGGCACGCCGCGATAAATCGTGGTGTGTACCCGGCCAGGCAATTGCAGTCCGAGGTAGGGCGAGTTCACCGATTTACCGGCCAGATCAGTCTCGGTGAACACACTCGAGGTTTCGGCGTCGTACAGCACCACGTTCGCGAGCTGACCGGCTTGCAGTGGCTGCCCCGCATCCGTCGCCTGACCAATTCGCGCGGGAGTTTCGCTCATCACGCGCGCAACACCGCGCCAGTCGAGCCGGCCGGTGTTCACCATCGTCGCGTGCACGATACGCAGGGCCGATTCCAGGCCAACCATGCCCATTGACGCGAAGTCCCATTCGGTTTGCTTCGAGTCACTGGGGTGCGGCGCGTGGTCGGTGCCGACGATATCAATCGTGCCGTCGGCAAGGGCGTCACGCAGCGCCTCCACATCGTCTTCGGTGCGCAGCGGCGGGTTCACCTTGTAGCGGGCGTCAAAGCCGCGCACTTTTTCTTCGGTGAGCAGCAGGTGGTGCGGCGTCACCTCGGCGGTGATCTGAATACCGCGAGCCTTCGCAAACCGCACCACATCAACCGATGCGCGCGTCGAAAGGTGGCAAACGTGCACGCGCGAATCAACCTGTTCGGCGAGCAGCGCATCACGAGCGATGATCGAACTTTCGGCAGCGCCCGGCCAGCCACGAAGGCCCAGTTCAGCACTGAGTGCGCCCTCGTTCATCTGGGCGCCCTCAGTGAGTTTCGGGTCTTGCGCGTGCTGGGCCACAACACCATCAAATGCCTTCACATATTCGAGTGCCCGGCGCATGATGAGCGGATCAAACACGCATTTGCCGTCGTCGCTGAAAACGCGAACTCGGGCACGCGAGTTGGCCATCGAGGCGAGCTCGGCGAGCTGTTCGCCCTGCTGCCCTACGGTTACCGCGCCGATCGGATGTACATCGGCGTATCCGGCCTCGCGACCCAGCGCCCACACTGCCTCCACCACGCCGGCGGTGTCTTGCACCGGCTGCGTGTTCGGCATGGCGAACACCGTGGTGAACCCACCCTTGGCCGCGGCTCGGCTACCGGTGAGCACGGTTTCGCTCGATTCAAACCCGGGTTCGCGCAGGTGCACGTGCAGGTCGACGAGGCCCGGCAAGGCAATCAGCCCGGTGCCGTCGATGATTTCGTCGGCGGTTTCGATGCGGCCAGCAGGTGCGATTTGTGCGATGCGATCGCCCTCAATCAGCAGGTCTTGAGCGGTCTCGCCATAGGGGCAAACGTTACGAATCAGGATGCTCATGGTTAGTTAGTGCCTTCTTTCACGCCCGAGCACAGCAGATAGAGGGCGGCCATGCGCACGCTCACACCGTTGGCCACCTGCTCGAGCACAGTGGCCTGTTTGGAATCGGCAGCGGCCGATGAGATTTCAAGTCCGCGGTTCATCGGGCCCGGATGCATCACCACGGTGCTTTCCGGCAGCGAACGGAATCGCTGCTCGGTAAGCCCCCACATTCGCGCGTATTCGCGAGTGTGCGGGAAGAATGCTGCGCGCATCCGCTCGGCTTGGATGCGCAGCATCATGACCGCGTCGGGTTTACGAGCAAGTGCCGCGTCGAGGTCGTAGCCGGTGCTGGCGGGCCAGCGGTCGAATTCGCCGGGCAGCAGCGTCGGCGGCCCCACGAGCTCGACCTCGGCGCCCAGTGCCCCGAGCAGCCACACATTCGAGCGGGCCACACGCGAGTGCAGCACGTCCCCGACGATCACCACGCGCGCCCCGTCAAGCCCGCGACCGCGCGTCTTGTTGCCGTGCAGCCGGCGGCGCAGCGTGAACGCATCCAGCAGCGCCTGGGTGGGGTGTTCGTGGCAGCCGTCACCGGCATTAATGATCGGCGCATTAATCCAGCCGCGTTCGGCAAGCATCTGTGCCGCGCCCGATGCCGGGTGACGAATGACCACCGCATCCGCCCCCACTGCGTGCAGGGTCTGCGCGGTGTCTTTTAGCGATTCTCCCTTTGAAACGCTCGATCCTTTGGCAGCGAAATTGATGACATCCGCGCTGAGTCGTTTTTCGGCCGCCTCGAACGAAATGCGGGTGCGGGTGGAATCTTCGTAGAACAGATTCACCACGGTAACGCCGCGCA
Source organism: Gulosibacter sp. GYB002 (assembly GCF_036577665.1). NCBI lineage: Bacteria > Bacillati > Actinomycetota > Actinomycetes > Micrococcales > Microbacteriaceae > Gulosibacter > Gulosibacter sp. GYB002. The sequence goes on from NZ_JARBDD010000014.1 coordinate 144,844, forward strand.
GTGCGGGGAGTTTTTTCACCTCGCGGTCTTGGGTGGCGGCCATATCCTCGGCTGTATCGAGCAGCAGGATTGCTTCTTCGCGCGTGAGCGTGGCGGTTGAGATGAGGTGTCGCACTATCGTTCATCCTCGCTGTCTCGAATCACAACCGCATCCTCGCCACCGTCAATTTCTTGCAGCAGCACATCGATACGTTCACTTCGTGCGCTCGGCAGGTTTTTCCCAACAAAATCAGCGCGAATCGGTAGCTCGCGGTGGCCGCGATCGACGAGCACCGCCAGTCGTACCGCGCTCGGGCGGCCGATATCGCTGATGGCGTCAAGCGCCGCGCGAATCGTGCGGCCAGAGAAGAGCACATCGTCGACCAGCACCACTGTGCGACCGTCAATTCCCGAGGCTGGGATGCTAGTGGGGTGGGCGACCGTGATGCTGCGGCGTCGCAGATCGTCACGGTACATAGACACGTCCAGTGACCCGACAAAGTCATTTCCCAGTAGCTCGGCGTCATCGCCGCAGATTTGCCGAAGATTGGCTCCGATGCGCTGCGCAAGCGGCACACCGCGGGTGGGAATTCCCAGCAGTACAAGCCCCTCGGGCCCCTGGTTCGCTTCGAGAATTTGATGCGAGATTCGCATCAGCGCGCGCGACACATCGCCGGATTGCAGCACTGTGCGTTCGGCCAAGGTCGACCCCCCTTCCCCGCCTCACTGGACGGCAATTAAAGGATGATCAGAACGACATTCACTCTATCACCGCCCCGGCACGGCCAGCCGCTAGGCTGCTGTTGTGTCTGGACTCATTGCACTGCTCGACGATATTGCCGCACTCGCTAAACTCACCGCCGCGAGCCTCGACGATGTGGGTGCGCTCACTGCAAAAGCGAGCGCCAAGGCTGCCGGTGTGGTCATCGACGACGCGGCGGTCACGCCACAGTATGTGCGAGGTCTGGAACCAAAACGCGAACTGCCGATCATCTGGAAAATCACCAGGGGTTCGCTGGTCAACAAACTGCTGATCATCCTGCCGGCGCTGCTACTGCTCAACTGGCTGGCGCCGTGGGCACTGCCGTGGCTGCTCATTCTCGGCGGCACCTATCTCGCCTTTGAGGGCGCCGAAAAGGTGTGGCACAAGCTGCTGCACCGCGACGAGCAGCCGCTTGCCGAAGCTGCAGCCGCCGCCTCTGAGACAGATGCTGACACCGAAAAGCGCGTTGTTTCGGGCGCGATCCGCACCGACTTCATCCTCAGCGCCGAAATCATGGTGATCGCCATGAATGAGGTGCGCCTGGACAACTGGATGCTGATGGCGATCGTACTGATCCTGGTGGCGATTGCGATCACCCTCGGTGTGTACGGCACAGTTGGGCTGCTGGTCAAAATTGACGATATCGGCCTGGCACTCACGACCCGAAAGTCAAAAACCGCACAGCGCGTGGGGCAGAGCTTGGTTGCGATCATGCCCCGGGTGATGACCTTCATCGGTATTGTTGGCACCCTCGCGATGCTCTGGGTTGGCGGGCATATTTTGCTCGTGCAATCGCACGCGGTGGGGCTTGCTGAGCCCTACGGTTTTGTGCACGGCATCGCCGAGTCGGTGCTGTCCGTTGCCGGTGTTGGCGCCGTACTGTCTTGGCTGGTTGAGACTCTGATCTCAATGGTGCTCGGATTTGTCGTTGGTTCGCTGGTGGCGGGCGTCCTTGCGCTGATCCACGCATTCGCGCAGCGCAAATCAACTGAGCCGGCTACGCGCGCGGCCAACGCAGCCGGAGAATCGGGGCCCGGCCAGGGCACAGAACAGTAGGTAGCGATGTCGCACTCCCCCGCATCCCGCCGCGTCACCAAGCGTCGCCGCACGCTCGTCATCTATGGCGACGGTGATCACAAGCTGCGCCGCGACACACTCGCCGGCGAGGAACCTCTGGAGATCCGGGTCAATGACCGTCAGCTGGCCGTCACCATGCGCACCCCCGGTGATGATTTTGACCTCGTCGCCGGTAACCTCGTTAGCGAGGGGCTCATCTCTCATCGTGAGCAGCTGCATTCGATGCGCTATTGCGGCGAAAACGTCGATGAACACGGCGATCGCTCGTGGAATGTGATCGATGCGGCACTGCCGCAGCTGGCAGCGGATGCGATCACTTCCAGGAGGGTAATTACCACCTCGGCCTGTGGAGTGTGCGGTGCCACATCGATCGATGCGGTGCGTCGCAGCAGTGTCTTCGGATGCGATACGGGCTCGGCTACCGTTGCTCGCGAAACGCTCCTCGAGCTTCCCGAGCTATTGCGCGCCGAGCAGCGCCTTTTTGACAGCACCGGCGGGTTGCATGCCGCCGGTTTGTTCCGCTTCGATGGCACCGCGCTCTACGTGCGCGAGGATGTCGGTCGGCATAACGCCGTCGATAAGGTGATCGGCGCCGCGCTGCGCGACGATCGGCTGCCGGCCACCGAGACGGTCATGCAGGTGTCGGGTCGAGCCTCGTTCGAGCTCGTCCAAAAGTGTCACTTAGCGGGGGTCCCCGTAATGGCAGCCGTTTCGGCGCCCTCGAGCCTCGCTGCAGAGCTCGCCGATGAGGTGGGCATTACGCTCGTCGGGTTCAGTCGGGGTGAACGCGCGACGATCTACACCCATCCGCAGCGGGTCGCCGGCTGCGGTCAGCGTCTCTAGCGCGCGAGCGGTACCGCTGTCCTGAGTCTCGGCTTAGAGACCCGCAACCAGTTCACCGGCACAGATCCGAACCGCCAGTTCATCCCCCACCCGCAGTGTCGAGTTCGGCAGCCGCATCCGCAGCCCGCTTGCAAGCTGCGCGAGCACCTCGGTACCGTCTCCCAACAGCGCCACCACGCAGTCATTCCAATCGGCAGCTTCGGCCGGCGCCGGCAGTACGGATGTAGCCGGCACGAGCAGCGTTGCCGCGCCGGGCACCGCCTCGGAGGCACGCGACCGGGCGCCGAAACGGTCGTCGAGTTTCGCATTGCCGGCCGCGCAGTGGAAGGCGCCGTCGATGATTTCGCCGTTAATCCGGGCCAGCCCCGCAAATTCGGCGGCGAACGCGCTACGCGGCCGCCGCTGCAGCTCGCCAACACGCAAGTCTTCAATCACTCTGCCAGCCTCAATCACGATCACCCGTTCGGCGAGCCGCACCACATCCACGAGATCGTGACTGGCAAAGAGCAGCGTCAGTCCGTGCCTTGCTGCCGCCGTGGCTACGAGTTCGCGTAGCTCGGCGCTCGCGCTCACATCGAGCGCCGCAAAGGGTTCGTCAAGCACCAGGATGCGCGGCGTAGCGGCAAGTGCCCGGGCAAGCGCCACCCGCTGACGTTCACCACCCGAAAGCTCGTCGGGGCGGGCATCGGCGAGTTTTGTTGCGGCGAGCTCGGCGAGGATTTCGTGAGCGCGGCTGCGCGCCGAGGCTTTTGGCAGTCCGGTGGCAAAAGCCACATTGTCGACGGCGCTCAGGTGCGGAAACAGCAGTCCGTCCTGTGCGAGGTAGCCGATGTTGCGCTGGTCGAGCGGCACTTCACGAAGCGGTGTACCGAAGAGTGTGATGGTGCTGTTGCGGTCGATCGGTGCGAGCCCGGTGAGGGCACCGAGCAGCGTCGATTTTCCCGAGCCATTGGCACCGATGATGGCAATTCGTTCGCCCTCGGTCACCGTCAGGTCAATATCAGCGGTGATCCGGTCGCGAGGCACCAGGATGCGACCGGCAAGCGGCAGGATATTCGGGTTGCGGTTCATCACCGCTCACCTCCCACGCGCCATGAGCGCAGCGCCACCAGGACGATAATCGCGGCGGCCACCAGAATGATCGAAAGCGTATATGCCTCCTGCGCCGAAACACCGCCACCGTTAAACGCCGTGTAAATCGACAGCGGCATCGTGCGGGTAACGCCCTCGCGATTGCCGGCAAACATGGCTGTGGCACCAAATTCGGCGAGCGCCCGCGAAAAACTCAGCATCGCGCCCGAGGCGATTGCCGGGGCGATCAGTGGGAGCGTGATCCGCCACCAGACACGGCCTCGGGAAGCACCCAGACCGCGCGCCACGAGTTCCAGCCGCGGATCAACCGCGCGGATCGCCTGTTCAACCGCGAGCACAAAAAACGGCAGCGCCACATAGCTTTGGGCAATCACGACGGCAGCGGTCGAGAACGGAATTTGTTCGCCGGTAAGTGTCGTGAACAGGTGTCCTACCGCCCCGTTACGTCCGAATAGTGCCAGTAGCGCGAGCCCGCCCACAAGCGGCGGCATCAGCATCGGCACCAGCACCAGCGCGCGGGCGGCAGCGGCAGCGGTGGGCCCCAGGCGAGCGATCCACATTGCCAGCGGCACTCCCAGCAGCGCGCACACGATGGTGGCAGCAAAGGCGGTGCCGAGTGAGAGTCCCAGCGAAACGAGCGTGCTGGTGCTCGTGAGCTGCTGTGTGAGCGCTGACCACTCCACCCGGCCCGCCAGCGCCAATAGCGGCGCCACGACGAACAGCAGTGTGATGATTGCGGCGAGCACCACCAGCACCGGTACATCACGGATGGAGTGGTTGCCGCTCACGCGGGTGGGTGCCGCTTTGTTCGCACGCTCGCGAGCCCCGGCAGCCTCAAGCTCTCGTTGATTTTGCGTCATCGCCTATACGGTTATTTGCCCTCGGGCACCAGGAATCCGTAGCGTTCGAGCACCTCGCGGCCGTGTTCACCGCGCACATAGTCGATGAACGACTGGGCGTGCGGGTGGTCGCTAAGCGCCCCGATCGGGTAGCGGTTCACAATTTCAGTGGCTTCTTCGGGAGCAAAAAACTCCACTCCGTCTACTCCCACCACATCGCTGCGGTACACCACACCGGCGTCAGCCTCACCGAGCGTCACCTTGGTGAGCACGGCCTTAACATTGTCTTCTTCACTCACCACCGAAATCGACACGCCAGCCTCGGCAAAAAGGCGTTCGGTGGCACGACCGCAGGGCACGTTCGAGTGGCAAATAACGACCTTGTTGTTCGCTTCGGCGAGGTCTGCCACCGATTTAATTCGCGCAGCCGCATCCTCGGTGGTCACCACCACCGGCGAATTTTCGACAAAAATGTCGAAGCCATCTGCGTGGTCACCCTCAAGCTGAGTGAGGCTCGTTTCGTCAGCGAGTGCGAGCACATCAACCGGGGCACCCTCATTTACCTGTTGCACGAGCTGCTGCGAACCGGCCGTGGTCAGCGGCGCAAACTCCATACCGGGGTGCTCTGCCTGATAGTCGCTCATGAGCTCGGTCATGGGCTCTTTCAGCGAGGCTGCAGCGTGTATTTCCAACGGTGCCGCCTCGGTTGAAGCTTCACCGGCGCAGCCGGTGAGCGCCATTGCCACCACACCCAGCAGGGCAATCAATCGCAGTGGTTTGCGCAAGGGTCCACACCTCTTCATTGTCGATCCTGCTGCCAGATTCGGCTACAAAAACCGCACCACTGCAACGACGCGAGGTGCTATCAATACCCGTCTGGCCGGGTGCCACCAGCCTATCCGAAACAACGCGCTAGCCTGATTCTCATGCAGCTCGAACATCCCGACACTCGTGAACGGCAACGTCGCCACATAGCGCTGGCGGGTGTAGGCGAGACCGGTGCCGCAAAAATCGCCGCCGCGCGGATCGCGGTGGTCGGTGCCGGTGGCCTCGCAACCCCGGCTCTCACGCTGCTCGCTGCCGCCGAGGTGGGCAACATCACGCTGTTCGACTTCGACACGATCGAGCGCCACAACCTTTCGCGCCAGACGCTCTACCACGAAGCCGATATTGGCGAATACAAAGCCGAACGCGCCCGCGATCAGCTGGCAAGCGCGATGCCGCACGGCAGCATCCGCCCGGTTTTAGAACGCCTCACAGCCGAAAATGCCGAGCGGCTGCTCGCCGATCACGATGTGGTGCTCGACACCACCGACCACTGGCCAACACGCTTTGTGGTGGCTGACGCCTGCGAGCGGCTGGGTGTGCCGCTGGTGTGGGGGTCGGTCGTCGCATTTGACGGGATGTGCACCGTGTTTGCGCCCGGTGGCGCCGGCATCGATGCACTCATAGATCGCGACCGGATGCTCAGCTGCCCGGGCCGATCGGGCTCGGTTGAGGGCACATTTTCGCCGCTGTGCGGGCAGGTCGGTTCAGCGATGGCCGGTGAAACGATCAAACTCCTGACGGGTATTGGGCGGCCGCTCATCGGCCGCGTGCAGCTGTGGGACACCCTGGGCGCCACCATTCGCGAAATGCCGCTGCGCGCGCATCCGAACATTGAAGGAACCGAGCTGTGACACTACGACCACTTACCGAGCACCTTGACCTGGTCTTGCAGCAGGCCCGCCCGCTCACGCCGGTAAAAATGCCGCTGCACTCAGCACTCGGCTGCTATTTGGCCGAAGATGTGCGCTCGGCAATCGATTTGCCAACCGCTGATAATTCGGCAATGGACGGCTATGCCGTGCGCCTCGACGAGCGGCTGCCGGCACGAGCAGAGTTCCCGGTGGTGGCGGATGTGCCGGCCGGAGCGCACATCGATCCGCCGCTGCAACACGGCGAGTGTGCGCGCATCATGACCGGCGCCCCGGTGCCCACCGCAGCCACCGCGGTCGTGCCGCTGGAGGCGACCGATCTCGGCACCGCTATCACCGCCGAGCCTCCCAAACAAATTCGCGTCACAACGCCACCGCGGTCCGGCGCCCATATCCGTCGGCGTGGTGAAGACCTGCGCTGCGGTGACCGCGTGGCGGCGGCCGGTGACCTGCTCGGCGCCCGAAGGCTGTCGGCGCTGGCTGCCTGCGGTGTAGCCGAGGTGCTCGCTCATCCCCGCCCGCGCGTGGTGATCGTGTCGACCGGTGATGAGCTGGTCGATCCCGGCATGCCGCTGCAGCGGGGCCAGCTCTACGACTCAAATCGGGTGCTGCTGCAGGGCCTGCTTGCCGAGTCGGGTGCCGAGGTGGTGGATGCAATCCACGCCGATGATTCGGGAGCTGGGCTACTTACCGCGCTCGAACAGGCGGCGCAGCGGGCGGATGTCATCATCACCACCGGTGGTGTCAGCGTCGGCGCCTTTGATGTGGTGCGGCTCGAGCTTACGCGCAGTAATTGGCAGGTGGAGTTCACCAGGGTTGCGATGCAGCCCGGTAAGCCCCAGGGTTTTGGCCGCGCCCCCTCGGGAGCGCTGTTGTTTGCCCTGCCGGGCAATCCGGTGAGCGTATTTGCATCGTTTGAGGCCTTTGTGCGCCCGGCACTTGCCCGCCTGGCTGGCTCACGAGGGCCAATCCATCAAACGCTTTCGGCAATCGCGGCAACCGGCTGGCGCACCTCGGCGGCACGCGCCCAGCTCATGCCCGTTCGCTGGGTGGATGCCCAGCGCGTAGCCCCGGCAACCGAGCGCGGCTCGGGTTCGCACCTGGTGGCGAGGCTCGCCGCAGCCGAGGGGCTCGCCCTCATTCCCGCGACTGTCGAACAGGTGCTGCCCGGCGATGAACTCACTATTTGGAGGATCCTCGAATGACGAAATTTACCCACCTGGATGCTGCCGGTCACGTGCACATGGTTGATGTGACCCACAAGCAGCCCACCGTGCGTTCAGCCACCGCCCGCGGCCGGGTGAGCTGCCCGCCCGCGGTGGTCGCGGCGCTGCGCGACCAGAGCGTCCCCAAGGGCGATGTGCTGGCCCTGGCGCGTATCGCCGGAATCGCCGGCGCCAAACAGTGCGCACAGCTTTTGCCGCTTGCCCACGTCATCGGTGTGCACGCCGCCTCGGTTGATCTGGAAATCACCGATGATGGCGTCGAAATCACGGCCACTGTGGGCACTGCCGACCGCACCGGTGTCGAAATGGAGGCGTTCACCGCGGTTTCGGTGGCGGCGCTCGCCATCGTCGACATGGTGAAGGGTATCGACAAGCAGGTGGCGATTGAACGGATTGAGCTGGTTCGTAAAACCGGCGGTAAAAGCGGCGAATGGCTGCGCGACTAACGGCGGCTGTGGTGCTCGCCGGTGGGCGGGCGACGCGGCTCGGCGGCGCGGATAAAGCACGCGTGCTGCTCGATGGCCAATCCCTCCTCGAGCGTACGCTCTCGGCGATCGGCGAACTATCGGTGGCGCCGGTGATTGTGGGCCCAGAATCGGCGGCGGACGCGACCACGCGCGACTCTCGATTTGTGCGCGGCGGCTATCGATTCGTCCGCGAAAGCCCGGTTTTTGCGGGACCTGCAAGCGCCCTTGCCACAGGAGTCGCGGCGCTTGCATCCCTACCCGGTGCCACAATCGTGACGGTACTCCCCTGCGATCTGCAGCGGCCACACGAGGCCGTTCGGGCACTCGAGTGCTGGTATGCCGCCGATTCGGCCGACGGGGCGATACTCGTCAGCGACGGCCGTCGACAGTGGACCTCGTTTTGCGCCCGGCTCGAAGCTCTGCGACAGGTGACCGCCGCGGTGCCGATGAACGCATCGCTTCGCGGCGTGCTCAGTGGGCTGAATCTGGCTGAAATTTCGGTGCCAGCAAGTGTCACCGCCGATCTCGATACTCTGGAACAACTGCGGCAAATAGGTGCCCGGTTGCCAATGCGCCGGGTTAAAAACAACGAAAGCAGGACGATCATGTCGCGTGGAATGCATCCCGATCTCGAGCCCTGGGTGGCACAGCTTGCCCCGCAGCTGGGCGTTGATCCCGAGCAGGTGCCGCTCGAATCCATCCTGGATATGGCTCGCGATGTGGCACACGAGGTGGTGCGCCCCGGAGCCCCGGTGACCGCGTTCATGATTGGGCTCGCGCTCGGCCAGGGACGCGTCGACTCGGTTGGCGCAGCCAATGCGCTCGTGCGAGCACAAATTGAACGCCACAGCAGCGAGTCCGCGAATCGCAGCGTCGACGCAGCACCCACCGATCGCGCCGAGGAGAGTGGCAACTAATGCAGGTTCGTTTGTTTGCCGCTGCTGCCGCAGCCGCCGAATGTGAGGCCACCACGAGCACCGCAACTTCACTTGCCGAGCTGCGTGACGAGCTCGTTCGCACACTTCCCAAGGCTTTTGCCGAGGTGCTCCCCCAGTGCTCGTATTTTGTGGACGGTGTGCGCCATGAGCCGGCGGCTGATTGCCCGCTCGACGGCGTCAGCTCGGTGGATGTGCTGCCGCCATTTGCCGGCGGGTAGGCTGCGCGCCGCTACCCACCGATTGCCGACATGGGCCGATCTGGCTGTAAAAATCCCGGCTCATTAATGCCGTGACCGGCGCGCTTACCCAAAATAGCGGCCCGCATCACCCGCGCGATTTGCAAGTCTTGTTCGGCTGCCGCCGCATCCCCGCGCAAAATTTCGCGGAGATCCGACTCTTCGCGCGCAAACAAACAGTTACGCAGCTGACCATCAGCCGTGAGCCGCACACGGTCACAGGCGCCGCAAAACGGTCGCGTAACTGAGCCGATCACGCCGACCGTGTGCGGGCCATCGTTCACTTGAAAAACCTCGGCCGGTGATGAAGCACGATCGCCCGCCGGCGTCAACCGAAATTCTCGCCGCAGCGAGGCGAGGATTTCTTCGGCGGTCACCATTTGTTCACGCCGCCAACTGTGGCCCGCATCCAGCGGCATCATTTCGATAAACCGCAGTTCAGCCTCGTGTGCGATTGCAAACCGCAGCAGGTCACACAGTTCGTCGTCGTTAATGTCGCGCATCGCTACCGCATTCATTTTGAACGGCCGCAGTCCGCTGCGCTGCACAGCCTCGACACCGGCCACCGCCTGGGCGAAACGGTCGCGACGCGTGAGGTCGTGATAGCGCTGCGCATTCACGGTGTCGAGCGAAACGTTCACCCGTTCGAGGCCAGCGGCCACGAGTTCGTCCATGAGTTCCGGCAGCCGCAAACCGTTCGTTGTTAATGACACGCGAAGCGGTCCGGCCACGGTTTCGAGCTGCGTCAACCGCGCCACCACATCGGTGATGTCGGCGCGCAGCAGCGGCTCTCCCCCGGTGAGCCGCACTTCGGTGATTCCCAGCCGCACTGCTACCGACACCACGCGCACAATTTCATCGGTGGTGAGTACCTCCCGCTGCGGCAACCACGGCACACCCTCGGCAGGCATGCAATAGGTGCACCGCAGCGAGCACTTGTCGGTGAGCGACACCCGCAGGTCACGATGCACGCGCCCGAAGGTGTCGGTCAGTGGCCCCGCGGCAAAAGGGTCAGCGCCGTCGTCACCGGGCGGTTGCTGTCGAATCGTGGGGATACCGAGCGAAACCGGGGTCACGAAATCCCCACCCAGTGCGCGGCACCGTCAGCAGTGTGCTGCCGCTTCCAGATCGGCAGTTCATGTTTTACGCGCTCGATCATTTCGCTGCAGCAGCGAATTGCGTGGGCGCGATGTGCCGAGGATGCGCACACCACCACGGCGCAATCACCCACGGCAAGCTCGCCAATGCGATGTGATACCGCCAGCCGCACCTCGATATTGCCCTCGATATCGCCGCCGCAGGATGCCGCGACTTCTTCGGCGAGCTGGCGCAGCAGCCGGGCCGCATCCGGATGCGCCGAATAGTCGAGCCCGGTCACCTCACCGTGCGCTTGCGGATCGTGATTGCGCACGAGTCCCACAAACGATGAGACCGCACCGGCCTGATCGTGTGACACAGCCGCCAGATGCGCCGCCACGTCGAGTGGCGCCGAACTGATTTCGGCAATTACCACGCTCATATGCTGGCACCGTCGCCGGCGCCGTGGTCACCGCCGGCGAGCTGGTGGGCGGCGTGCCGGCCGAGCTGCACCAGCAGTTCGGCGCCGTCTTTTGCGCCACCAACCGAGCCGGGAGCGGCGATCACCAGCACCTCGTACTTGCCTTTTTCACGAATAATGCCGCCGAAGCCGCGTGAGAGCAGCGCCCCCGGTGCACCGGCTGCCACGCCGCGACGGCGCAGTTCTTCACCGATGCCGGGCAACTGCATCGTCAGCAGCGGCGCCACCGCCTGCGGAGTCTTGTCGCGTGGCGCAATTCCGGTGCCTCCGGTGAGCAAAATGGCCGCAACGCCCGAGTCGATCGCTTCTTTAACAGTCTGGCGAATCTGCTTACGGGAGTCGGGCACTGTCGCCACAAAACTCACCCGAAAGTCCGCCGCCTCCAGCACTTCGCGCGCGGCAGGTCCTGAAAGATCGTCACGCTCACCCGCAGCGCTGCGATCGGACACCGTGACGATCGCCACCTCGAGCGAGCTGCACGGTGCGTCAACGGACGAGGGGTGTTGTGTGTCTTTTGCAGTGTTCATAGCAGTCTTTCCAAGATACGCGAACAGTTACCAGACCTGTACGGTGAAACTCAGCTCGCTTGATCTACTGAGTAGTCTGCCACCGTGCGTTTGAGGGGTGCTGACATCCCCGCACGCCACAGGAAAAGCGAACGGGCCGCTAGCGAATCATGCGGCGGCTCCGCCACTCGCCGATCGCCCGCGGCCCGTATGGTCGCAGCGTCCGAAGATGACTACCCCTCGAGCTGGTCACCGATGCGGCCCAGCACGCCGTTGATGAAACGTGCCGAGTCGTCGGTCGAATATTCTTTGGCGAGTTCGATCGCCTCGTTAATGGCCACGCCCACGGGGATTTCGTCGTTATAGACGAGCTCCCACACACCGATGCGCAGCAGCGCCCGGTCGATACGCGGCATCCGGTCGAGTGTCCAGTCACGAGCGGCTGCGGCGATACGGTCGTCAATCGCCGCGGCATGTTCGGTCACACCGATCACGATCTCGCGAGCGTAACGCCATGACGCTGCCCGCTCGGGTTCGTGCACCGCCCGCTCAGCCTCAGCCGCCAACACATGCTCGAGAGTGCGTTCGGTCAGCTCGGCCTGGTAGAGCATATCGAGCGCACGCTTGCGCGCTTTTGTACGTGCCGACATCGACTAGTCGTTAACGCGACCGAGGTATTCACCCGTGCGAGTGTCTACCTTCACGCGCGTGCCCTGGTCGACAAACAGCGGTACCTGAATTTCGGCGCCGGTCTCGACGGTGGCGGGCTTGGTGCCAGCGTTCGAACGGTCACCCTGCAGACCGGGTTCGGTATAGGTGATTTCGAGCACTACCGACGGCGGCATTTCGATGTAGAGCGGTTCGCCCTGGTACATCGCGATCTGCACTTCCTGCTGCTCGAGCAGGAACTTAGCGGCATCGCCAACGATGGTCTCGGGCACGCTCAGCTGATCGAAGTCCTGCTCGTCCATGAAGACGTAGCTTTCGCCATCCTGGTAGAGGTACTGGTAGTCACGACGATCAACGGTGGCGGTCTCGATCTTGGCGCCGGCGTTGAAAGTCTTGTCTACGGTCTTGCCCTGCACGATGTTCTTCAGCTTGGTGCGCACGAACGCACCACCCTTACCGGGCTTAACGTGCTGGAATTCAACGACCTGCCAAAGCTGGCCGTCGAGAATGAGGACAATGCCGTTTTTGATATCGGCGGTGGTTGCCATTACCTGGCCCTTCTCTGCGTAAAAAATCGACGTTCTAGTCTACCGCGCCAATAAGCGGTGATGCTGTGCGCCGGGTTGGCCGCTAGGAGGCGATCTCCTGGTAGGCGGCGAACAGCAACGATTCATCCGGTGCCGTCATGATTGCTGGGCTGCCAATACGTTCAAGCACCACGAATCGCAGCATCGCCCCGCGAGCCTTTTTATCGCGCGCCATTACGGCCAGCAATTGTTGCCAGCGACCCAGCGGATAGCTCGTGGGCAGTCCGAGCAATTCCAGGATGCGGGTGTGCCGGTCGGCGTCAGCGTCACTGAGCCGCCCCGAAAGCCGGGCAAGTTCGGCGGCAAACCGCATCCCCACTGCCACGGCAGCGCCGTGGCGCCACTGGTAGCGCTCGGTGTGCTCGATCGCGTGACCGAGCGTGTGCCCGTAGTTGAGCATCTCGCGCCCACCCTGCTCGGTGAGGTCGGCCGCAGTCACCTGCAGCTTGTAGGCGATAGCGAGTTCGAGGATGCGGCGGAACTGGTCGGTGGTGGGATCGGTGGCGCGTTCGGGGTCGGCCTCGATGAGGTCGAGAATTTCGGGTTCGTGGATAAAACCGATTTTGACGGCCTCAGTGAATCCGGTCACCAGTTCATTGCGCGGCAGTGACTCGAGCACGTCCAGATCGCACACCACCCCAGCAGGGAGGTGGAAAGCTCCCACGAGGTTTTTGCCCTCTTCGGTGTTGATACCGGTTTTTCCGCCAACTGCGGCATCGGCCATGGCGAGCACAGTGGTGGGCACGTGCACGACCTTCACCCCACGCAACCATGATGCGGCCACCCAGCCGCCCAGATCGGTGGCGGCACCGCCCCCGAGCGAAATGATCGCATCCGAGCGAGTGAAATCACTTTTGCCGAGAATGCCCCACAAAAACTGCGCCACCTCGACGCGCTTACCGGGTTCTGCATCCGGCACCTCAGCGATCAGCACCCGACGATAGTGTGAGCCGAGCAGTCGGTGGAGATCCTCTGCAATATTGCGCAGGGTTGGCTGGTGCACAATCAACAGTTGTTCGACGCGGTCGCCGAGAAGCTCTGGCAGCAGTTCGTCGAGCCGCGTAATGAGTCCGCGGCCAATCAGTACCGGGCCGTGGTCACCCACGCTTAGCCGGGTTACATTCGTCACCGCTGATCGCTCTCTTTCTGTGTCTTGGCCGCGCCACTGCCGCTCGCGGGTGGTTGTGGGATGGGTTTCGGCAGCAGTGGTGAATTGATGCGTTTGAGATAGCGGCGCACCTCGTTGACCACCTGCCACATCGGTCGAAAACTCGTGTCGATGGTGATGTCGGCGAGGCGATCATAGATGGGTTTGCGCGCCTCATACGTCGCGATCCAACTGTCGATACCTTTAAGCAGCGGCCGATTCTTTTTACCGCTGATGCGCTCCTCGATTGCCGCGGGCTTTGCCACCAGCTGCACCACGACGTGATCGCCGTGCTCCAGCTCGGCCTGGGTGTCGGGGTCGAGGATCGCGCCGCCGCCGAGCGATACGACGTCGTAGTCGCGAATCGCGGCGAGCACGATTTCGCGCTCGATGCGACGAAACTCAGCCTCGCCGGCGCGCGGAATGAACTCGTGAATCGCCCCGTGCTCGCGAGCAAACAGCTTGTCGGTGTCGGCATAGCTGGCACGCAGGCGCTGGGCGACCCGCTTGCCGGCTCGCGATTTTCCTGCCGCCGGCGGCCCGATGAACACCAGGCTCATACGCGCCACTCGCTGAGTGAGTCGCCCATGGGCGAATCGTCCACCTCGGTGGCCACTGCCGCGGGGTCGATGATTTCTGGGTCGGTTGCCACCGCCTGCGGCATTGCTTCGAGATAGTTCGCCAGGTTTCGCTGCACCTCGGTAAGCGAGTCGCCACCAAATTTTTCGAGCACCGCGTCCGCGAGCACGAGCGCCACCATGGCCTCGGCCACAACGCCGGATGCCGGCACCGCGCACACGTCCGAACGCTGGTGATGTGCCGTGGCATTCGCGCCGGTGGCAATATCGACGGTGTGCAGCGCCCGCGGCACGGTCGCGATCGGTTTCATGGCGGTGCGCACCCGCAGCACGGTGCCGGTGGTCATCCCGCCCTCGATACCGCCGGCGCGGTCGGATGCGCGATGAATCTTGCCGTCGACACCGTACAGTTCATCGTGTGCATGGCTGCCGAGTCGGCGTGCGGTGGTGAACCCGTCACCGACCTCCACGCCCTTGATGGCCTGAATGCTCATGAGGGCACCGGCAAGCCGCGAATCGAGGCGGCGATCCCAGTGCACATATGAGCCGAGCCCCGGCGGCAAACCGTACACGAGCACTTCGGTGACACCGCCAATGGTGTCTCCCGAGTGGCGGGTGTCGTCAATCGCGGCCACCATGCGTTTACTCGTTTCAGCATCGAAGCAGCGCACCGGGTCGGCATCAATTTCGGCCACATCGGCGGCGGTCGGCCAGGTTGCGGTTTCGGGCACCTCGACCGTGCCGATGGCCACGGTGTGGCTCACTGTGGTGATGCCAAGCTCGGCCAAAAACCGCTTGGCCACGGCGCCCAGGGCTACGCGCGCCGCGGTTTCGCGGGCGCTGGCACGCTCGAGCGCCGGGCGTGACTCGCTAAACCCGTATTTTTGCATCCCGATGAGGTCGGCGTGACCTGGGCGGGGACGGGTGAGCGGGGTGCCGCGGCCGGTGTTGAACACTTCGGGGTCGGTGACCGGTTCGGGCGACATGACCTGCTGCCATTTGGGCCACTCGGTGTTTTGAATGCGAATACCCAGCGGCGAGGCGATCGTGTAACCGTGCCGCACACCCGACGAGAGGGTGAGCTCATCCTGTTCAAATTTCATCCGCCCGCCGCGACCGTAGCCGAGTTTGCGACGCGCCAGATCAACGCGAACGTCCTCGAGCGAAATGGGGATGCCTGCGGGCAGTCCCTCAAGGATTGCGAGCAATTCGGGGC
Organism: Gulosibacter sp. GYB002; assembly: GCF_036577665.1. NCBI lineage: Bacteria > Bacillati > Actinomycetota > Actinomycetes > Micrococcales > Microbacteriaceae > Gulosibacter > Gulosibacter sp. GYB002. Next base: position 160,262 of record NZ_JARBDD010000014.1, read on the forward strand.
CGTGTGATTCCCCGGCAGTGAGCCAACGAAGCATTGGCCTAGTCTCTCATGGATTTCTCAGCTGGCTGAGTTGTCGAGCGCCACACGCATCTCTTGCACGATCGCCGACTCGTTCGGCAGCGGTTCGTCAATCGCGCGGCCTGAGAACAACCGCACCTGCACCACCGCCTGCTGCAACAGCATCTCGGTGCCCGGAATCACCCGACCCGCCCACACTTTTGCAAGCTCCGTCGGCCACGGGTCGTATGCGGCCGACAGCAGCGGCGCATCGGTTACTCGCAGGTCTGGACGCACCGGGCAGCCGCCGGGAATGGTATCGATCACCGCGGCGGCATCGTCGGGCTGCCAGGATGCAAGATCTGCCGCACGCAGCTGCACGCCGGCAAGCTTCGTACCGAGTTCGGCAGCGAGCTCGGCCGCGGCATCGGGCCGGCGCGCGAACACCCGTACCTGTTGCGCGCCCATCTGGGCTGCCGCAGCGACGGCCGAAACCGCTGTGCCGCCGGCGCCGAGCACATCCACATGCCCACCGGCAGGGTCGAGCCCACCGAATGCCGCAACGATGCCGGCCACATCGGTGTTCGCGGCATGTGCCGGCGCCGCCGGGTCGAGCGTCTCAAAAACGAGCGTATTGGCGGCACCGGTGAGTTCAGCGAGCGGGTCGGCCGTTTGCGCAAATGCGAGGGCCTCAGCCTTGAGCGGTGCCGTCACCGAAACTCCGCGCCAGCCCTGACCGCGGTTTTCAAGCTGTTCGCGTAGGGCGCCAGCCGGTATTTGCCAGCGCCAATATTCCCAGTCGACACCGAGCTGGCGATAGGCCGCCAGCTGCAGCTGCGGCGATTTTGAGTGCGCGATCGGGTCACCCAGCACTGCCAGCCGCGCAGCTCCCCGACCGCGCGGAGGTTCACTCGTTACCGCGCCGGTGGGAACCTCGGGAAATACTGTTGCGCACATCGTGATCTCCTGCGTCAGCTGCCAGGTGCTACTCGTAGTCGGGGTGGTCTTCCATCCACTCCAGCCACTTCTCAACCGCCTGTTCGTGCTCTTCAAGCGTATTCGAGAACACGGTCTCACCGGTTTCGAGGTTCACGGTCACAAAATAGAGCCACTCGCCGTCGGCGGGATGCACCGCAGCTTCGATCGCCCGGTCGCCCGGATTCGAGATCGGTGCTGGGATCATTCCCTTGTGCACATAGGTGTTGTAGGGGTTGCTCTCGTCCGCGCGCTCATCATCGGTCGTCGCTGCGCGGTGCGTCTGTTCGGTCCAGTAGGTGACCGTCGCATCCGATTGCAGCGGCATATCGATTTCGAGACGGTTGTAGAACACCCGCGCCACCTTCGGGAAGTCTTCGTCGATCCGGGCCTCGCGCTCAACCAGCGATGCCATCAACACGATCTGCCAGCGGTCTTCTTCCGCAACACCCTGTTCATCAAGCGCCTGGAAGCTGCGATCGACCATGGTCTGCAAAATCTCTTGCCCGCTCACATCTGGCGCAAAGGTGTAGGTGGCCGGAAAGAGAAATCCCTCGAGCGATTTTGCCTCTTCGGGAAGGCCGAACTCCTGCGGTTTAGCGGCGAGCTTTTTGAGTTCGTCCATGGGGACGCCATAGGTTTCTTGCACCAGTTCAAAAACGACCGTCTCGCGTGTGCCCTCGGGGATGGTGAGGGTGTTTTCGATGCGGTTGTCTTCGTCGAGCAGGGCAACGAGCGCTTCCGCCGAGCTCATCTCTTCCTGCAGCCGGTAGGTACCGGGCTGAAACTGCGGTTCTTCGGGGCGCGCCAGCACGGCATCAATGAAGGCGCCCGAAGTGCGCACCACGCCCTGTTGTTCGAGTCGATTGGCAATATCGGTGCCGGTGTCCCCGGGAAGAACCGTGAACTCCACCTCGGTGCCGTTACCCGAACCCTCATAGTCGGCCGACTCATTGTTCAGGATGCTCATAATCCGGTCTCCGGCGACGTTCCATACCAGCACACCGGCACCCACCACCATCCCGATAATGAGCCCGATGACCACCAGGTTCACCACGATTCGGCGACGACGGCCCGGGGCGGGTGCGCGACGCTCGTTTTTGTGCGCACCCACTGCATCCTCGCCAAAAATTTGCGCGAATGCGTCGTCAGCCGACGCGCCCTGTGAAGGTGCGTCGGTGTCGGCTGGCCTGCCAATGTCTGCTTGAGTGTCAGCGCTCGCCAGCGTGTCGGGCTGGGTAGGAGTGTCGGGCTGGGTTGGTGAGTCGGCCGCGGTGGCCGGCTCAGCTGGTTCCCGTGACGCTGCAGCTTGAGCGTCGGGTGTGGTCTCAGCGGTTTCTGCTTGCGTCACCAGTGGCTCAGCAGTGAAGGGTTGCTGCAGCGGCTGCTGTGGCGGTGTCGGCTGATCCTGCGCAGCTAACTGCGTCGGCTGTGCCCGCTGCTCTGCTCGCTGGGCCCGCTGTTCGGCGCTCTGCTGCTGTGCTTGCTCGGCCTCAGCTTCTCGCCGACGCCGCTCCAGCTCGGCGATTTCCCGCGTGCGCTCTGCCGCACGCAGTTCACGCCTAGATTTTGGTTGCTGTTCGTCAGTCAAGTTTGTCCTCGTCGTCGACTTCAATCTCGCGACCAGCGGGTTTGCCGCTGGCACGCTCCTGGTCGAGCGCTTGTTGCAACAGTATTACCGCCGCTGCCTGGTCAATCACCGACCGCGACCGAGATGCGCTGCGTCCGGCCGCCTGAAACTGCCGGGCCGCCGACACTGTCGTGAGTCGTTCATCAATCAGCCGCACCGGCAACCCGGTGCCGGTTGCAATTTCGCGCGCCACCCGAACCGCGTCCTCGGTCGACGGGGTCGACTCACCGCGCAAGTTCAGGGGGTAGCCAACATAGAGTTCCCCCGCGTTGTATTCCGCCACCAGCTGCGCGATGCGGTCCACATGCCCGGTTCCTTCAGTGTCGCGAGTCACTGTTTCGAGCGGCGTCGCCAGCAGGCCGTCGGGGTCACTGCGCGCGACACCGATTCTGGCCTTGCCGACATCAATGCCGAAGCGAACAACGCGTCGCATCTACAGTGCCGCAACCTCGTCACGGAGGCGGTCAAGCGCGGCCGGAATCTGGCTCACATCCTGCCCGCCGCCCTGGGCGACATCCGGTTTGCCACCGCCGCCACCGCCGAGCACACCGGCAGCAACCTTGACGAGGGCACCGGCCTTGGCGCCGGCATCCCGTGCTGCTTCAGTGGTAGCCACCACGACCGATGGCTTACCGGCAGCCTCACCAATAAGTGCGATCACTGCCGCACGCGAGCCCATCCGCTGGCGCAAATCGAGCACCAGACCGCGCACATCATCGGCCGACCGCACCGAGCCTAGAGCGGCTACGACCAGCTCAACCTTGCCAACGGTCTGGGCTGAAGCAAGCAGCTCGGGAATCCGTTGACTCAGCTGTGCCGACTCGAGTTCAGCAATGCGTTTTTCGGCACGCTTGAGTTGTTCGACCAGTTCGTGCACGCGATCAGAGAGCTGCTCGCGACGCACCTTCAAACCGCCGGTAAGCTCACGCACGATTGCACGCTCGGTGGCAAACTCACTGAACGCATCCCGGCCCACCAGCGCCTCGACGCGGCGGTTTTGGGCGCCAACACTCGATTCACCAATCAGGTTAATGATGCCGATTTCGGCCGAGGTTGCCACGTGGGTGCCCGCGCACAGCTCACGCGACCAGGGGCCACCGATATCAACCATGCGCACCGTCGAACCATATTTCTCGCCAAACAGGGCGCGGGCGCCGAGCGCTTTGGCCTCGTCAAGCGGCAGCTCACGTGTAACCACTTCAAGGTTCTGGCGAATCGCGTTGTTGGCAATATCCTCGAGTTCGCTGCGGGTTTCGGCCGAGAGCGGCTGCGACCAGCTGAAGTCGAGTCGCATATAGCCCGACTTGTTGTACGAACCCGACTGGTGTGCGTCGGGGCCGAGCGTGTCGCGCAACGCGGCGTGAATCAGGTGCGTCGCCGAGTGTGCCTCCGAGGCAGCACGGCGGTACTGCGCATCCACCACGGTTTCAACGCGATCGCCCACCGCAATCTCACCCTCGGTGATGTCGACCGTGTGCGAGATCAGTCCCGGCACCGGCTTTTGCACGTCAACAACGGTCGATTCGAAACCACCGCTGGGCTTCACAATCCAGCCCTGGTCAGAGTCTTGGCCACCCGACTCGGCGTAGAGCGTGGTTTCGGCGAGGATGATTTCGGCGTGATCGCCGACGCGTGCGACCGGCACGCTCGCACCGTTAACGATGAGGCCGAGTACCTCCGACTCGCCCCGCAGCTCGTCATAGCCAACAAAAACCGTCTCGCCCGCTGCCCGTAGGTCGCTGTACACGCTGAGATCGGCCAGCTGCGAGCGGCGCGATTTCGCATCCGCTTTGGCACGCGCGCGCTGCTGGCTCATGAGCTCATCGAATTTGTCACGGTTGACATTGAGCCCCGCCTCGGCGGCCATTTCGAGCGTGAGATCGATCGGGAAGCCGAACGTGTCGTGCAGTTTGAACGCGGTGTCACCAGAAATGATGGTGGTGCCCGATTCGCGCGCACTATCGACGGCCTGCTCAAAGATGGTTGTACCCTGCGCGAGCGTGCGCAGGAAGGTTTCTTCTTCGGCGATGGCAATGCGAGAAATCCGGTCAAAGTCACGTTCGACCTCGGGGTAGGCGTCACGCATTGCGCGCATCGAAGTGCTGAACAATTCGGGGAAGGTTGCTTTTTCGACCCCGAGCAATCGCATATTGCGCACCACGCGGCGCAGCAGTCGGCGCAAAATATAACCGCGCCCCTCGTTGGAAGGTTGTACCCCGTCACCGATGAGCATCAGCGCCGAACGCACGTGGTCGGCGACCACACGCATCCGCACATCATCCTCGGCATCATCACCGTAGGCCTTGCCCGACAGTTCGGCAGCTTTGTCGAGCACCGGGCGCACCTGGTCGGTCTCGTACATATTGTCGACGCCCTGCTTGAGGAAGGCGATACGTTCGAGGCCAATGCCGGTGTCGATGTTTTTATTGGGCAGGTCGCCGAGAATTTCAAACGTGCCATCACCGAGGTCGGCACCGCGCTCATACTGCATGAACACGAGGTTCCAGATTTCGACATAGCGGTCGTCGTCGGTTGCCGGTCCTCCGTCAACACCGTATGCGGGGCCGCGGTCGAAAAAAATCTCGCTGTCAGGGCCGGCAGGGCCACCCGGTTTACCCGCCGACCAGTAGTTCGTGTCGGCGCCGAGACGCTGAATGCGCTCGGCCGGAATATCGCTGAGCTCGAGCCAGTAGTTGTAGGCCTCGTCGTCCTTTTCGTAGACGGTGACCCAGAGGTCCTTCGGGTCAAAACCGAGCCCGCCCTCTGCCTCGGGGGTTGTCAGCAGCGTGTAGGCAAAATCGATGGCCTCGCGCTTGAAATAGTCACCGAACGAGAAATTACCGCCCATCTGGAAGAAGGTGCCGTGACGCGGGGTCTTACCCACCTCTTCGATGTCGTTGGTGCGGATGCATTTTTGCACACTCGTCGCGCGCGGGAATGGGGCCGGCACCATCCCAGTGAGGTAGGGAATGAACGGCACCATTCCGGCGATGGTAAACATCACGGTCGGGTCATCCGAGACGAGGGATGCTGACGGCACGACGGTGTGACCGCGGTCAGCGAAAAACTTGAGATAGCGGTCTTTGATTTCAGCGGTCTTCATGTTCTGCGATTCGGTTGGCGAGCGGGCTGCTCGAGCGTGATTGGGTTGAGGGATGCGTTCGGGCTATTCGCCCTGCTGATCAATAGCGGCGTAGATTGCTTCGGTGCGCGCCCGGTAGCCGTCTTTGACCGCACCGGTGAACTCGTCAACAAATTCGTTCACGGATGCAAAGAACGCGCGGCCGCGCTCGGTTGAGTTGACCAGGTGGGCGGCGACAAAACCGATGGCAATACCACCGGCTACCAGTGCAGTGTTACGCAGAAACGAGCGCATGGGTGTTCTCCTCAATTAGGCAGATGCGACAGCAGCTTGAAGGGGTGAAATCGGGGTTAGTGTTTCTTACGGCGGCCGCGGGGGCGCAACGTTTTAAAACCAGCGCGGGCGGCGGCTGAAAAACCGGCAAGTTTGATGAGCGGGCCGCCGACTGTGGCAGCGGTGAGTGCCACCATCGAGTTCACATTGCTTGTGGTTTCGTGCACATCACTGGTGATCGCATCAACCTTGGCCAGCTGCCGGTTTGCTTCGGTGGCGCTGACATGCAGCTCGGTGAGGGTTGGCAGCAGTTCGTCGGTGGAAGTGCGCACCGAACGACGTAGCTCGGTGAATACACCCGCCAGTTTGAGGATGGGCACCGCCAGCAGCAGCACCAGCACTGCAAAAGCGCCTGCGGCAATAAGCCCGGCAATATCGCCTACGGTCATAAAGTGTTCTCCTCGGTGTCTGGGTGGCACTGCCTGATTGTGCCGGAAATAGCACGGGGCGGGCTGTCAAATGACAGCCCGCCCTCGATCTTAGCGAGCGACTTGGCTCGCCTGGTGCCGTTTAGCGCGAGTAGTGCTCAACAACCATCTGCACATCGCAGACGATCGGCACTTCTTCACGCTTGGGCTTGCGCTCGAGGCGAGCCTGCAGCTTGTCAAGCTCAACCGACAGGTAGCCAGGAACTGCGGGCAGCACCTCGGCGTGTCCGCCGGCGGCGGCGACCTGGAACATTTCCAGCTCCTCCGAGCGCGGCTTCACGTGGATGAGCTGACCGGGGGTCACGCGGAACGACGGGCGGTCAACGATCTTGCCGTCAACCAGGATGTGACGGTGCACAACCATCTGCCGAGCCTGTGCGGTGGTGCGAGCAAAGCCGGCGCGCAGCACGAGCGCGTCGAGGCGCATTTCGAGCAGCTCGATCAGGTTTTCACCCGACATACCGCCCATGCGGCGGGCCTGCTCGAAGGTGTTGCGCAGCTGCTTCTCACGCAGACCGTACTGGGCGCGCAGACGCTGCTTCTCACGCAGCCGAACGGCGTAGTCACCCTCGGTGCGGCGACGGGTGCGACCGTGCTGACCGGGTGCGTAGGGGCGGCGCTCCATGAGACGAGCGGCCTTGGGAGTGAGTGCCACGCCAAGGGCGCGCGACATCTTTACCTTTGCGCGGGTACGCGACTTCTTCGACACGAAGTGTCTTCCTTTCGTTGTTGCGTTGGCGCGCGTGAGCGCGCAGAACAATTGCTTCTCCGCCCCTCCCTTTGGAATTCGGGGCGTCAAACGCAAGATGCCCGCAGCCATACGGCAGCCGTTTCACATATAGCGCGAACTCAGCAACTCTAGCACCTTCTGCATCCGTTTGCCCAATCCATCCCCTTCCAGCACGTGAACTGGCCGCCTGCATCGCAGGCCGAGCAGCGTGCAACTGACCAGCCCTAACCGCCGCGAGTGATGCGCCGCAGTTTTGCCAGCCGATCGCTGAGCTCGCGTTCATAGCCGTGATCGGTGGGCGAATAGTATTCCCGCCCCACCAGCGGATCTGGTAGGTACTGCTGCGCCAGCACACCAAATTCAGTGTCGTGCGGATACCGGTAGCCTTTGCCGTGCCCCAGCGCCTTCGCACCCGGGTAGTGTGCATCGCGCAGATGCGGCGGCACTCGCCCGATACCGCCACGCTTTACCTCGGCGATCGCCGCATCAATTGCCAAATATGCGGCGTTCGATTTCGGTGCGGTCGCGAGGTATACCGTCGCTTCAGCCAGTGGGATGCGCCCCTCGGGCATCCCGATTAGCTGCACAGTGGCCGCAGCCGCTTCGGCTACCACCAGACCCTGAGGGTCGGCAAGCCCAATGTCTTCGGCAGCAAGAATCATCAGCCGGCGCGCTATAAACCGCGGATCTTCACCCGCCACGATCATCCGCGCCAAATAGTGCAGCGCCGCATCCGGATCAGACCCGCGCACCGACTTAATAAACGCGCTGATCACGTCATAGTGCTCATCGCCGTTTTGGTCATAACGCAGCAGCGCCTGGTCGGAGGCTGACTCAACATCGGCATCGCTCAATTCACTGTGCCCCTGCGCCCGCGCCGTCTCAGCCGCCGCCTCGAGTGTTGTCAACGCCCGGCGCGCATCCCCCGAAGCCAATCGGATGATCGCCGATCGGGCCGACTCGCTGATGGTGAGATCCCCGCCGAGCCCCTGCGGTGCGGCAACGGCTCGATCAATGAGCTCACCAAGATCGTCGTCATCGAGGCTGCGCAGCGTCAGCAATAGTGACCGGCTCAAAAGCGGCGCAATCACCGAAAATGATGGGTTTTCGGTGGTTGCAGCCACGAGCGTCACCCACCCCTGCTCAACTCCCGGCAGCAGCGCATCCTGCTGGGCCTTGGTGAATCGATGGATCTCATCAAGGAAGAGCACCGTGCCCTCACAGTAAAAATCACGATGCCGCATCGCCTCGTCCATCACCGTGCGCACATCCTTCACGCCGGCCGAAATTGCCGAAAGCTGCACGAATCGGCGACTGCCGGTGCTGGCCAGCGCCTGGGCGATCGTGGTTTTACCGGTTCCGGGTGGCCCCCACAAAATTACCGAGGTTCCAGCCGCCTCAGCGGCGCTGGCATCAGCGAGCCGGCGTAGCGGCGATCCCGAACGCAGCAGATGCCGCTGCCCCACCACCTCATCAAGCGAGCGCGGCCGCATCCGAGCCGCCAGCGGGGCCGCATTCCCGCCGCCACCAGCGAGTGAAAAGCCCGGAGTGTCCTGCGTAGTCATCACCTGCCATGGTAGGCCCCGCAACACAACCGGTCGGTTATGGCCCCTTTTAGCTCGGCAAATGTAGACTCGCCGGCGGATTACCGTGTGCTTTTGGGCGCACAGGATGCGGAGGAAAATTGAGCGAACCAGCCAAGCAGCGCGCAACGGGTCGGCACCAGCGCGAGCAGGAAGCCCGCCAGGTGGTCGAAGATATCCAGCTCGACCGCAAGCGCCGCGACGGACGTATCGGACTGGGGCTGCTTATCGCAGCTGTCGTGCTCGCGGTTGCCGCGCAATGGCTGTTTACCGCGTTGAAGCCCACCGACCCCGCCATCGTCGGCGCCCCCGACCCCGCGCTCGCCGAAAACCGCACCTGGACTGGCACGCTGACCCTCAACCACGATGTCACCCTCGAGATCGAAATCACCGGTGACACTGCACCCCAGGCGGCTGCTAATTTCATTGCCCTCAGCCAGTCACACTTCTACGACAACACCCCCTGTCACCGGCTCACCACCGAGGGAATTTACGTGCTGCAGTGTGGTGACCCCACCGGCACCGGAAGCGGCGGCCCCGGCTACCAGTTCGGCCCCCTCGAAAATGTGCCCGAGGATGGCATCTACCGCACCGGCACAATTGCGATGGCCCGTGCCCAGGCACCCGATTCAATGGGCAGCCAGTTTTTTATCGTGTATGAAGACTCTCCCCTGCCTGCCCCCGGTTACACGGTGTTTGGCCGAGTGACCGGCGGTATGGATCAGCTGCAAACCAAGATCATTGACAGCGGCGTCGAGCAGGGAGTCGCATCCCCGACCGACGGTCCCCCGGCCCAGCCGGTGACCATCACCGGTATCGAATTGCAGTAGCCCCGACGCTGGTTGCGGGCCGCGCCGTATCAAACGTCAACAACGATTCGAGATTGCCCGCAGTAACCGTTCGCCGAAATCATCTAACATGCGGTGGATACGCCCGTGCGAAGTGTTTCGCACGCCACCGACGAGCGTCAGCTCGACGAGCAACTGAGGAATACGTCATGTCCGAACTCCCCCAGCACCCTTTCGGCCGCGTTGAAGCCGACGGCACTGTCTATGTCACCGATGGTGGTGAAGAACGCCAGGTGGGCCAATATCCCGACGGGACCCCGGAAGAAGCACTCGCCTACTTCACCCGGAAATACGATGATCTGGCCGGGCAACTGCAATTGCTTGAGCAGCGAGTGCGCTCCGGAGCCAACCCCGGTGACATCGTCAAGGGTGCAAAAGCCCTGCAGGAACAGCTGGTCGCTCCCAATGCTGTTGGCGACCTCGAGAGCCTGCGCACCCGCTTGAACGAGATCAGCGCCGACCTCGACAAGCTCAGCGAACAGCAGCACGAACAGCAGCAGCAAGAACTTGCCGAGGCTATTGCCCACCGCGAGTCGATCGTCGCTGAAATCGAACAGCTCGCCGCCCAGCCTCCGGCGAGCATCCAGTGGAAGCGCACCTCGGCGCAGGTTGATGAGCTGTTTGCCCGGTGGCAGCAGCACCAAAAGGAGGGTCCGCGCATCCCCAAGGGTGAGGCCAACGCGCTCTGGAAACGATTCCGAGCCGCCCGCACTCACCTCGACTCGGAGCGTCGCAAATTTTTTGCCGCCCTCGACGCCCAGCACAAGCAGGCTCGTGACGCGAAGCGCCGCATCATCGCCGAAGCTGAAGCCCTCGCACCCAAGGGCGCCGGCGGCATCCCCGAATACCGTCGCCTGCTTGACCAGTGGAAGTCGGTCGGCCGTGCCGGCCGTAAGCACGATGACGCGCTGTGGGCCGAATTCAAGGCCGCCGGTGATGTGCTCTTCGCAGCCAAGCACGAAATTGAGGCGCGCGACAACGCCGAGTTCTCCGCCAACCTCGAATCCAAGCTCGCACTGCTCAGTGAAGCCGAGCCCATTCTCGAGCTCACCGACCGCCACGAGGCCCGCAAGCGGCTCACTGCCGTCCAGACCAAGTGGGATGAAATTGGTCGCGTGCCACGAGACCGTTTCAAAGAGATCGAGGACCGACTGCGCAAGGTCGAACAGCACGTGCGCAAGCTCGATGACGACCACTGGGACCGCACCGACCCCGAAAAAGAGGCCCGCCAATCGGGTATGACCTCACAGCTGCAGGACGCGATCGCCAAGCTCGAACAAGAGCTTGAAGCGGCCAAGGCGAGCGGCAATGACCGCAAGATCAAGGAAGCTGAAGAAGCCCTCGAGGCGCGTCGCCAGTGGCTGCGCGCAATCGGCTAGTTTGTAGCCCCTAGCGACTCACCCGCCTGTGGAAAACCCGGGCGGGTGAGTCGTTTTTTGACCAGGATCATCCCATGATCGACCATTCCATTGCCGGCCCACACGTGCATCCCTCGCTGCGCGGGTTTTCGACTATCGAGCTAGAAAGTATGCGGCGTGACGGCGATATCCAACGTCACGGAATCGCCGGCTACGAATTTTATTTACCGATCGGTACGGTCCCCACCGCCGTCGACCGTGCGGCCAGCCTGCTGCCGCTGTGGCGGCCGGGACGCGTATTCATTGAGGCGACCGCTCGATGGATCGTCCGCGGCGGCACACCGCCCGAACAAATTGTGATTGCCCGCAACAGCACCCGCAGACTGCCGCCGGTAGAGCGGGTGCGCTGGCTCAACCGACGAATCCCCGTCAAAGATCGGCTGCAGGTCGGTGGGGTCGAGCTGTGGATGCCGAATGCTCCGCAACTCACCGATCGAAACTAGTTGTTGCGCACTCGGTAGACGTCGTAGATACCCTCGATGCGCCGCACCGCCGCCAACAGACGATCGAGATGCGTGGTGTCGCCCATCTGAAAAGTGAATTTCGATACCGCCACCCGCGACTTTGTCGTGTGAAGCGACGCCGAAAGAATATTCACGTGGTGCTCAGAAAGCACCTGGGTGATGTCGTTCAACAAACCCGCGCGGTCGAGCGCTTCCACCTGAATATTCACGAGGAAGAGCGCATCCGAATTGGGTGCCCACTCAACATCGATTTTGCGTGATTCTTCGAGCGTCGCCACATTATTGCAATCGGAACGATGCACCGAAACACCCTGGCCACGGGTCACAAAACCGACGATTTCATCCCCCGGCACGGGCGTGCAGCATTTCGCGACTTTCACGAGAATATCTGGTGCGCCACGCACCAAGACGCCCGATTCGCTGGTGATCCGTGGCCGCACACCAGTCTCGGGAACAATCTCCGATATCGACGTCGCAGTATCCGATTCGGTATGGAGTTCGGCCCGCAGCTTTTCGATGACATTGTGACTCGAAACATGATTGTCGCCGATCGCGGCGTAGAGCCCCGATACGTCCTGGTAGGTCAATCGCGAGGCAACCGTGGCAATTGCTTCCTGCACCATATCCTGTGACATTGGAATACCAGCGCGGCGCATCGCCTTTGCCAGCTGTTCGCGCCCCTGCTCGATGGCTTCGTCGCGACGCTCCTTCGAAAACCACTGCCGAATTTTATTCCGTGCCCGCGGCGAGGCCACAAACTTCAGCCAGTCTTGTTTCGGGCCCGCGTCTGGGTTTTTAGAGGTAAATATTTCGACGGTGTCACCATTCACGAGCCTGGTATCAAGCGGCACCAGGCGGGAATTCACCTTGGCCCCCATCGTGCGATGACCGACATCAGTGTGGATCGCATAGGCAAAATCCACCGGCGTGGCCTTTTGTGGCAGCCCGATGACCTTGCCTTGCGGCGTAAACACGTAGACGTCGTTACTGCCAATCTCGAAGCGCAGTGAGTCGAGAAACTCCTCTGAGTCGCTGGTTTCTTGCTGCCAATCATTAATGCGTTTCAGCCAGGCAAGATCACTGGTTTCGCGCGCAACGTTTTTACCGCCGGTCACCTGTTGCTTATACATCCAGTGCGCGGCCACACCGTATTCGGCCCGAAGATGCATTTCTTGGGTGCGGATTTGAATTTCTACCGGCTTACCATCCGGGCCGATCACCGTCGTGTGCAGCGATTGGTAGAGATTGAACTTCGGTGTCGCGATATAGTCCTTAAACCGGCCCGGCATCGGCGTCCAGCGCGCGTGAATTGCGCCCAGCGCGGCATAGCAATCGCGCACAGTATCAACGATGATGCGCAGCGCGACAAGGTCGTAGATCTCATCGAAATCATGTCCGCGTCGCACCATTTTTTGGTAGATCGAATACAGCTCTTTCGGGCGCCCCACAATATCCCCGCGAATACGATTTTCACGAAGATCGGCACGCACCTGCGCCATCACCTTTGACAGGTATTTTTCGCGCCGTGGCTGTCGGTCTTCTACCAGCCGGCTGATTTCCTGATAGATCTTTGGATGCAGTACCGCAAACGAAAGATCTTCCAGCTCATTTTTCATGGTTTGAATACCCATGCGGTGCGCCAGCGGGGCATAGATTTCGAGCGTTTCGGTAGCTTTTTTCTTCGCTTTTTCAGGCGGCATGTATCGCCAGGTGCGCGCATTGTGCAGCCGGTCGGCGAGTTTGATCACCAGCACACGAATGTCTTTCGACATCGCAATAACCATTTTGCGCACGGTCTCGGCCTGGGCTGAATCGCCGTAGGTCACCTTGTCGAGTTTGGTGACACCATCAACCAGCATGGCGATCTCTTCACCGAATTCGTCGGTGAGCTGATCGAGCGAATAATCGGTGTCTTCCACAGTGTCGTGCAGCAGGGCGGCAGCCACCGTCACCGCGCCCACACCGAGCTCAGCAAGAATATTGGCGACGGCGACCGGGTGGGTGATGTACGGTTCACCCGACTGTCGAAACTGGCCCTCGTGCTGACGCCGGGCCACCTGATAGGCACGGTACACCAGCGGAATGTCCGCTTTCGGGTCTTGCCGCCGGAGCGTGCGCACCAGCGGTTCAATCTCCTGATAGGCGACCGGTTTGCTGAATATGCGCGCTACCAGGCCACGCCGTGAATTCGCTCCCGCGTCCGACACGTGCCCTCCTTTAACTGAGCGAGCTGTGGAACGCAATTCCGATTGCGGTGACCGCTCGCGTAGCGGACTATTCTACGCTCGCCACAGCCGACTCAACCGCCTTGTCGTGCTCGCGCACCTTGGCCTCGCCCATCCGCAACCGGGCATACAGCGGACCGGCCAAGAAAATCGTTGAGAGCGCGCCCACGATCATGCCGATGAACAGCGCCAGTGAAATATCGCGCAGGGTACCTGCACCCATCAGGAACGACCCGATAAACAAGATGCCCGCCACCGGTAGCAGCGCCACCACCGAGGTGTTAATTGAACGCACCAGGGTTTGGTTGATCGCGAGGTTCACTGAGTCAACGAATGTGCGACCACTCGTGCCATCCAGTGGCGAGGTGTTTTCGCGAATTTTGTCGAACACCACCACCGTGTCATAAAGCGAGTACCCGAGAATCGTCAGGAATCCGATCACTGCTGCCGGGGTGATCTCTACGCCGGTGAGGGTGTAAATTCCGGCGGTCACAACGAGGTCGTGCATGAGCGCGAGTATTGCCGCCAGCGACATCTTCCAGGTGCGGAAGTAGAACGCCATGAATGCCGAAGCGATCACCAAAAAAATGGCCACACCGATGAGCATCTGACGGGTGATATCGGCACCCCACGAGGGACCGATCGTTGAAACCGCGACATCGCTGGTTTCGACCTGGTAGGCCGCCGCCAGTTCGGCACGCACCTTCGAGTTGGCTTCGGACGAGAGTTGATCGGTTTGCACGCGCATCGAACCATCGCCAAGCTCCTGCACCCGGGCCGGAGTGTCAGACACTTTCGCAACCACGTCGGTGGCCAGTGTCTGATCGGTGGAGGCCGGGTGGGTGACCTGAAATTCCGAGCCACCGGTGAACTCGATACCGAGGTTGAATCCGCCGCGCACCAGGGGCACCAGCACCGAAAGCACAATCATGATTGCGGCAATGCTAAACGCGATACGGCGCTTGCCGATGAAGTTGATCGACCGCGCTCCGGTGTAGAGATCGTTACCGAATTGCTGGAAACTCACTACTTCTCCCCCGTCGTCGCGGCTGTGGTTTCGGAAGCGGCCTGCGCCTCCGCCGCCCGGCGTTCAGCCAGGGTCTGTCGGCGCTGTGCCTCACCGCTGGCGGCCTTATTACGTTTTGACAGCGCCTTCACGTCCTTACGGTCGCGCGGTGCGAATTCGCCGCGGCCGCGGTAGACGGCTCCCAGAGCTCGCGGATCGAGACCCGACATCGGATGACCACCACCGAAAAAGCGTGTGGATGCCAGCAATTGCATCAGCGGATGCGTGAACAGCGACACCACCAAAAGGTCGATGAGCGTGGTGATACCGAGCGTGATGGCGAAGCCGCGCACATTGCCCACAGCGACGACAAACAGCACGCCAGCAACCAGGAAGTTCACCGCATCCGAAGCGAGGATCGTGCGAATCGCGCGACTCCAGCCGTGTTCCACAGCGGCTGCGAGGGTACGCCCCTCGCGGATTTCATCCTTAATGCGCTCAAAATAAACGATGAACGAGTCGGCGGTGATGCCGATCGCGACGATCAAACCGGCCACACCGGCCAGCGAGAGCCGATACCCCTCTTGGCTCGACAGCAGCGTCACCACGAGGTAGGTCAAAACCGCCAATAGCGCCAGTGAGGCAACCGTGACAAACCCCAGGGCCCGGTACTGCACGAGCGAGTAGACCACCACCAGTGTCAACCCGATGGCGCCGGCAATCAGGCCGGCCTGCAGCTGCCAGCTACCGAGTGTTGCCGAAATTGTCTGGCTCGACTTGGTTTCAAAGCTGAACGGCAGTGCGCCGAACTTGAGCTGGTCAGCCAGCTCTTTTGCCGATGCTTCGGTGAACGAGCCGCTGATCTGCGACTTACCGTCGGTAATCACGGCCTCAGAAGTTGGCGCGGTGATCACTCGGTTATCCATTGTCACCGCAAAGCGACCGCGGTTGACGTCGACCTGTCCGGTTTCGGGATCGGGCTGAGTGAGATAACCGTTGAGCCGGCTGGTTACTTCGCGGAACTGTTTGGTGCCGGCGGCATCGAACTCGAGATTGACCACCCACTGACCGGTGGCAACACCCTGCGAGTTCGTTCCCATCCCGCTGGACGCATCACGAATTGAGGAGCCTTCGATTTCGACGGGGCCAAGCAAATATTTTTCGGTGCCGTCGGTGTTGCAGGTGACGAGCGGTTTTTTCGGGTCGGCAATCTGCGCCGACTTGGTCAGCTCAGCAGCACAGTCAAAGCCCGCAAATTCGATCAGTCGTTCACTGGTGATCTGCGACTTATCGCTGGCGTCGGTAGGTTCAGGCTCGGGCTCGGGCTTGTTGGGATCAACGCCGAGATCTTCCGGGCTGAGCGCCTGCACATTGGCGGCCTCGGTCGATAGCAGCACCGGACGGAACTCGAGCTTCGCGCTCGACTCGATGCGGCGGCGGGTTTCGTCGGTCATCTCACCGGGAACCGACACCACCACGTTGCGACCGCCCTGCGTGGTGATTTCAGCTTCGGAAACACCCGCGGCGTCAACTCGCTGGCGAATAATCGACACCGCCTGCGCCATCTGGTCTGCTGATGGTGCTGCCTGCCCCTCAGCAAGCTTGGCCTCCAGCACAACCTGCGTGCCGCCCTCGAGGTCGAGAGCGAGTTTCGGCGCCCAGCTGCCCTGTTGCCAGGTCACCGCCACCCAGTTCAGGGTGGTCAGCGCGACCACAATGAGGGTCAACCAGATAAGCGAATTACGTGCTGCTCGGGTGGCAGCCGATGTCCGATTTTTCCCAGCCACGCGCAGCTAAGCCTTCGGCTGTTCGTTATTAGTGTCGTCGTCGCTGTCAATGTCCGACGCATCGGCCTCGTCTGCAAGCGGATTAGCCGGTGCATCCGTCGCGTCGGTGCGAGGCGCTGCATCATCGGCAATAGCGGTGTCATCGGTCAGCGAGCTGGCGTCGTCGGGTACGACCACATCGGGGCTGACAACGTTGACGATAGTTGCCGAGTGCACCCTGAGGTTGGTGCCGGGCGTGGTCTCAATGATGGCGGTGTTGAGATCGTGGTCGATTTCAATCACGGTGCCGTAGATACCGCTCTGGGTCATCACCTCAACACCCGGTGCCAGCTGGGCACGCAGCTGCTGCTGCCGTTCCTGGTTCTTCTTGTTCGAGCGCCACATGAACACCATCATGAGCACGAGGAGAATGAGGGGCAGAAAAAGCATAATGTCCAAAATAGGCTCCCAGGTTTGGCTGAGTCGGTCAGGTTTTATTACTCAGTGCTATTGCTCAGTACGGCAAACGAACCGATTATAGGTCAGGCATCTGGACGCCGAGATGCTCATAGGCGGCGGGGGTGGCAATTCTGCCCCGCTGTGTGCGCGCAATCAGACCGGTACGCACAAGGAACGGCTCGACCACCGATTCGACCGTATCGGCTTCTTCACCCACCGTTACGGCCAGGGTGCGCACCCCCACCGGGCCACCGCCGAAACGCTGGATGAGCGCCCGCAACACTTCTCGGTCGAGTCGATCAAGGCCCCGCGCATCCACATCGTAGAGCTCAAGCGCCGCGCGCGCCGCAGCCACATCCACGTCGGTGTTGTGCACGAGTGCCCAGTCGCGGACGCGCCGAAAAAGCCGGTTTGCGATACGCGGGGTGCCGCGCGAGCGGCGACCAATTTCCGCGAGTGAGTCGGGAGCCGCATCCACGGCAAGTAAATTCGCGGTGCGGTGCAGCACCCGCTCGAGCTCAGCATCATCGTAAAACTCAAGATGCGCGGTAAAACCGAATCGGTCACGTAGCGGCGCAGGCAGCAGCCCGGCGCGGGTGGTGGCACCGACGACCGTAAACCGCGGCAGCTCGAGCGGCACCGATTGGGCACCGGCGCCCTTACCCACCATGATGTCGATACGAAAATCTTCCATGGCGAGATACAGCATCTCTTCGGCGGTGCGCGCCATCCGGTGAATCTCGTCGATGAACAGCACTTCGCCTTCAACCATGCTCGAAAGCACCGCGGCAAGGTCTCCCGCGTTCTGCAGGGCCGGCCCCGAGGTGAGGCGCAGCGCGTTGCCGGTTTCTTCGGCAACAATCATCGCCAGTGTGGTCTTACCAAGCCCGGGCGGGCCGGCGAGCAGGATGTGGTCGGGTGCCCGGCCGTCGAGTTTCGCGGCACGCAGCAGCAGATCGAGCTGCGTGCGCACTTTTTGCTGCCCGACAAATTCGTCGAGGGTGCGCGGCCGAAGCGATGATTCAAACTCGAGCTCGG
This sequence comes from Gulosibacter sp. GYB002, assembly GCF_036577665.1. NCBI lineage: Bacteria > Bacillati > Actinomycetota > Actinomycetes > Micrococcales > Microbacteriaceae > Gulosibacter > Gulosibacter sp. GYB002. The sequence continues at coordinate 178,244 of NZ_JARBDD010000014.1, forward strand.
CAGCCGACTGGAGTTCTTCCGGCAGCATCCGGTCGTAGTCGTCAGCAGCCATTACCGCCGACCTCCCAATTCTTGCAGTGCGGCGCGCAGCAACGACTGCACATCGCGAGCATCATCGGCATCGCGCTCGAGCACCGCCGCTACCGCAGCTGCCGCCTGTTTTTGCTGGGTGCCGAGGGCCACCAGCGCCTCGATCACATCGTCGGCGACCACGCTCGTGGCCGGGCTTGTGACCGCTTCGGTGGCTGCCGGCTGAGCTGCCGCGAGTTTGCCTTTCAGCTGCAGCAGGATGAGTTTGGCGGTTTTTGGGCCCACGCCGGGCACGGTTTTGAAGGCGCGCTCGTTGTCGTTGGCGACGGCTTCGGCAAGTTCGGCCGGTGTCAGCTGCCCGAGCACCGCCATCGCCGATTTGGGGCCCACTCCAGATACCGAGGTGAGCAGGCCAAACACTTCGCGCTCGGATACATTTCTGAACCCGTACAGCAGCAGGGCGTCATCACGCACCACAAGCTCGGTGACGATAGTTGTGTGCTCGCCGGTGCGCAATTGTAGGGCGTGTGCGGCGGTGATGAGCACGCGATAGCCGACGCCCTGCACATCGAGGACGGCCGAGGCGGCGCCGATTTGAACGATAGAACCGGAAAGCTGGGCAATCACGACGCTAGCCTAGGCGGCGCCGCGGACGTTTGGCAGCTGCCTCGGCGGCGAGCCACGCTTCCTGGGCCGGGGTGCTGGCGCGCTGTACGGCAGCGTCGACCGATCCGTGGTTGCGCGATTGTGGCGCAATTTTTGCAATCGGCGATTGGTAGGCGGCGCAGATGGCAAGTGCCAGCGCGTCGGCCGCATCCGCCGGTTTGGGTGCGGATTTAAGCCGCAGGATGCGCCGCACCATCTCCTGCACCTGGGCCTTGTCGGCGCGGCCATAACCGCTCACCGCAGCTTTTACCTCGCTCGGTGTGCGCAATTCGGTGGCGATGTCTCGAGCGGCGGCCTCACGCAGCACGATTCCGGTGATCTGGGCCACGCCCATCACGGTGTTGAGGTTGCGGGTTTCGGCAAAAACACGCTCGATTGAGACGGTGTCGGGCTGGTATTTGTCGAGCAGTGTCTCGACCGCATCCCCGATCACCTGCAAGCGTTTAGCCAGGTCACTATCAACATCGGTACGCACCACATCCACGTGCACCAACTCACAGCGCCGCGCTGCAGCGACATCAATGACACCGACCCCGCACCTGGTGAGGCCGGGGTCGATGCCGAGGATTCTGCGTGTCATCTCGACGCAATTATTCGTCTTCTGCGTCGAGCTGTGCCTGCACGTCTTCGGGAATTTCCATATTCGTGAACACGTTTTGCACGTCGTCGAGGTCTTCTACCGAGTCGATAACGCCGATGACCTTCTTGGCGGTTTCAAGGTCGACAGGCACGGTGACATTTGCCACGAATTCAGCATCCGCCGACTCGTAGTCGATACCCGCCTCTTGCAGCGCGGTACGCACGGCCACCATGTCGCTGGCTTCGGTGCGCAGCTCAAAAGTCTCGCCGTGGTCAATAACCTCTTCGAGACCGGCTTCGAGACCGGCTTCAAGCAGCGAGTCTTCGTCGGGCTTACCGTCCTGCTTCGCGACGGCGATAACGCCCTTGCGCTCAAAATTGAACGACACCGAACCCGGGTCGGCCATGGTGCCACCCGCGCGGGTGACTGCCAGCCGGGTCTCGGCCGCGGCCCGGTTTTTGTTGTCGGTGAGGCATTCGATGAGCATGGCCACACCACCGGCCGCATAAGCCTCGTACATGATGCTGTCGTAGCTAATCGACTCGCCCGTGAGCCCCGCGCCACGCTTGACCGCGCGGTCAATATTGTCGTTGGGCACCGACATCTTTTTTGCCTTCTGGATGGCGTCGGCGAGCGTCGGGTTACCGGCTGGGTCGGGACCCCCCATCTTTGAAGCGACTTCGATGCCCTTAATCAGCTTCGCGAACGACTTGGCACGTTTGGCGTCAATAGCGGCCTTCTTGTGCTTGGTGGTCGCCCATTTGGAGTGTCCGGCCATATTCCTTCCGATCCGGTTGAGATTCGTAGAGTCAACGGTTCAGTTTACTGTGCGCTCACCATGAAGCTGCCGAGAACGCGACCGAGCCCGTCAAGATCTTCGAGCACGGCAAGCTCACGCACCGAGTGCATCGACAAAATCGGGATGCCCACATCCACCGTGCGAATACCGAAGCGGGTGGCAATAAACGGCCCCACTGTTGAACCGCACGGCATGGTGTTATTTGAAACGAACCACTGCACCTCAACTCCCGCGGCTTCCGAGCACTGGCGCCACAGCGCCTCCCCGGCGCCGTCGGTGACATAGCGCTGATCGGCGTTCACCTTGATGATCGGGCCGCGTCCGGCGATGGGACGCACCGCATCATCGTGGCGCTCGGGATAGTTGGGATGCACCGCGTGCCCAACATCGCTCGAAACCACCCAGCTGGCAGCGCGGGATACGCCGCGCTCATGTGCGGTGGCATCGGGCTGGATGCGTTCAAACAGTTCGCCAAGCAGCGGGCCGGCGGCTCCGGTGCGGGTGGACGAACCAACCTCTTCGTGATCGAATGCGGCGAGCACCGAAATACCGTCCGTGGGCTGGCTGTCGATGAGCGCGCGGGTGCCGGCCCACACGCTGGCGAGATTGTCCATCCGGCCGGATGCGATCAGCTCGCCACGGGTGCCAAGGCGCGCCGGTGCTTGCGAGTCGACAAAAAAGATGTCAAAGCCGCGGATGTCATCGACCGCAACACCTGCGCTCTTGGCCAGTAGCTGTAGCGGTTCGGTCCCCTCGGCCAGTCCGAGCACCGCGTGGGTGTGCTGCTGCTGGTCAAGTTTGAGCCCGTCGGCGTTCACACGCCGGTCGAGATGAATGGCAAGTTGCGGGATGCGCGCCACCGGTTCGGTTGTCACCAGCGTGGTGCTGCCATCAGTAAGCACCAGGCGGCCGGCAAGCCGAAGATCGCGGTCTAGCCACGAGTTCGTGAGCGGACCACCGTAAATTTCGGCGTTGAGCGAGCACCATCCCGCCCGCTCGGTGCTTGGTACGGGCTTGAGCCGGAATCCGGGTGAGTCGGTGTGTGCCACCACGACGCGGAAGGGGGTGGTGTTTGCCACCTGTTCGGGGGTGCGCCACGCGATCACCGCACCATCCCGTACGACAACGCGACCGTTTGGTGCCGCACCGGCCCAATCGTCAGTGTCACCGAGCCGGGTAAAGCCAGCCGCTTCGAGCCGCGCCGCAACGCTTTCGGCAGCGTGGTACGAGGTGGGTGAGGCGACAACAAGATCCGAAAAATCCGAAAAAACTTCCTGGTGTGACAGCTCAGACATACCCGTCACTCTAGCGCCGCCCGCCGCGAGAACCGTGTAGAAGCGGAACTGTCGCCCACCCCCGCCCCAGCCGCCGCGCGCTTGGCGCCCGCCAGGATCCCTGCATCAGCCCTGCACCTGCCCCGCACCAGCCCCGCATCCGCCCGCACCCGCCCTGCACCAGCCCCGCATCCGCCCGCACCCGCCCTGCAGATTTTTGTTTCCTGACTGCATCCCGGTTGATGAAATTTGTTTCCTGACTGCATCCGGTTGAAGAGATTTGTTTCCTGACTGCATCCCAGTTGATGAAATTTGTTTCCTGGATGCATCCGGTTGATGAATTTTGTTTCCTGGATGCAAATCAGCCGGATTCGCGCCATTTCAGACCAAAACTCGACACAATGCAGCCGAAAAACAAAAAACAGGAAACAAAATTCCGAGGCCAAGAAACAAAAATCCGAGGCCAGGAAACAAAAATCCGAGGCCAGGAAACAAAATTCGTCAGCTGGGGGCGCAGCACAAAGGGCGCAGCACAAGGGGCGGATGCAGCAAAATGCATCCGCCCCTCGCGTTAGCTCGTGTCGCTACGAGTCGGCGTCAATTCGACGACGGTTGCGTTCGCGCAGCAGTAGCGCGGCCCCGAGCACGGTGAAGATGACAATCATCGTGCCAAAGGGCAGCATCGACACCTCAGCACCGGTAGTGGCCAGCGCCCCTGCGTCAGATTCCTGTCGACCATCCGCGGTCGGGGTGCCGGCGGGAATAGCAGTTTCTCCGGCGGTGCCGGTCGGCATGGCTGTCTCGCCCGGACCGGTCGGAGCTGCGGTGGGTTTACTCGGCGCCTCGGTCGGGCTCGCGGTGCCGGTCGGCTGCGGTTCGCCGCAATCGGGAGCCGTGGCTGCAGTACCCGCCGGTGCCAACCACTCGATGGTGCGACCGATCCACAGGTAGCTGCCAATCGGGTGGTTACGGAAGTTGACCGTGTGCCCGATCAGCACCATGCGCGGTCCATCCGAATCGGCGTTAACGGTCACCACCGAGGGTTTACCGGCCGCGTCCTGTACGGCGCCGCCATCGCTCGCACCCCAGTGTCCCGAAACGAAGGTTTCCGATTCGGCATAGCGCTGCTCTACCCGCACATTGCTACCAAGGTTCTCGTACCAGGTGGCTGGATAGACGAAAGCGGTCTGCAGTGAGTCATCCAGTAGCGGCGCATCCGCTGCATCGCTCACCCGCACAATACCATTAGAGGTATCCGGCCCAGAGGCCGCGGTAATTTCGGCAACACCAAACTGAGTGGCGATAGTGGCAACCGTTTCACCTTCACCGGCGATGCCCTTACCCGCATCCAAATAGGCACGCAGCTGCTGTTCGGCGTTGGTGCCGGCCTCGATCTTGAACCTGGCGGTGTCACCGATCCAAAGCACATCAATGCTGTCGAGGGTGACGCTGCCGTCTTCGAGGGCTGCTACCGACACCTCGGTGAGATCGGTGAATCCGAGCTGTTCGAAGGCAAATCGCTCTTCGGGTGCGCCCACATAACCGATCCGCGGCTGGGCGTAACCACGGTTTGCCTCGCACAGGGCCCGACCATCAGTGCCCGAAAAACGCACTCCATAGCGGTCGACAATTTGCTGCACGGTATCGGCGGTCGCGGCATCGGTACCAATGATGAAGCGTCCGTCATCGAGCACCGAAACCGGGATGCCCGCAGCCAGCAGTGCATTAACCGCCTGGTATTCGATGGGCCCGGTGGGGATGAGCTCGAGATAGTCGCCGGCGGCGGCTTCAGCCACCGAGCTATTCGTCACGGCACTAGCCGCGGTCACGGTGTCGCTTGCTGGCAACTCGAGCGCTTCACCACTGGTGCCGTGGCGGTCGACCGTGACACCCCACAGCAGCGGCAGACTCCACGCCGAAATGTCATACATTTCGGGTACCCGCTGGCTGATGTCCTGACCATCAGCCAGCAGCGCGTTCGCGAGCCCTCGCAGCGGTTGGTGCATGTCAATGACATAGCTGCCAGCAGGATAGGTCACGCCACCGAGCGTGAACTCGCCGGGAGCCTGCCGCACCTCGATGTTGTGGTGCAGCAGTTGTTCGACCAGCAACCCGGCATTCGTCTCGGAGCGCTGGGTGTCTCCGAGCGGGATCACGTATGCCCGCGGGAACTCGGTGGTGTAGACGTCGGTTTCGTCCCAGATTTCTGCCCACTGGTTCGGTTCGGGAACCGAGGCAGGGTCGATATCGGCGGGAATATTGACTTTGGCCTCACCGGCTTTACCGCGACGGAAGACCTCCAGCTGGTTTGCCTGCACCTCATCCGATTTTTCGCCGATGTAGGCGATGAATGAGTCCATGGCGACATTACCCACCTCAATATTGATGCGGGAGTTGCGCTGGTTCGTTTCGGTGTCGTCGGTGCGGCCGTGCGGCAGCTCGACAGTATTGGTGATCGCGCCGTAGAAGGTCAGGTACTGCGGCGTAAAGATCGGTGGCCAGTCATCCCAACCCTGGCGAATATCGCGGTAGGGAATCTTAATTTTGCCGGTGTTTGTCTCGGTGGGTTTGCCGTCTTCTCCCAGGTAGGTGTTGCCGGGAATATTGGCCTCGACCACGGCCTGTTCGGCAGCCAGTGCCATGTCATAGGCGTGCGGCAGGAACAGATCGTATTCGTAGTTTTCGCCGTGGGGTGGGCCGGTTGGTTCCACCTGTAGCACTCGGGTGTAGCCGTGCAGGTCGATGTAAAAAGTCGGCTGAATTACGGGAGCGAGATCGCGCAGCACTCGCGATTCTGGCGTTGCCGAGGTGATCATGTCGCGGTTTGCGTCGTAGTTTTCGGCATTGCGACGGGTGCCATTGTGGCGACCGTCCGGGTTCAGCGACACCGTGAAATAAAACCGGTGGTTCGCCAGCAGCTCGTTGGTTTGCTCACTCGTGTCGGTGCTCAGCTTTCGAATCGAATCGAGGGCAATATCGGTGCCCTCCCACTCGTTACCGTGGATATTTGCGTTAACCCACACCGGCACCTTGTATTCGGCCAGTTCGGCGTCGGTAACCGACGCCGCATCGTCACGGATGCGGTCACGCAGCTCGGCCTGCCGAGCGGTTTCGGTTTCGCTTTCGGGGGCGGTCACGGTCACGAGATAGATGTCGCGCCCTTCAACGCTGTTCCCCACGACCTGTGCCGAAACCCGGTCGCTGGCCGCCATCACTTCGTTGATGGCCGGCGCGATCTCGTGGTACGGCATGACGCCGCGGGCAATCGAGGCGTCATCGTCACTGGCTTCGGGCACCGGCAGCGGTTGCTGCTGCGGATACGAGCTCGGCGCCACATAGTCAGCGGGTTCATGCGTGATTGGGCGGGGTGACAGTTCATCCGCGGCGGCGTGCTGGGTTGTCAGCGGATAGCCTGCCAGCAGCGTTGTCGTCATTGCCAAAGCGGTTGCTGCGGCAAGGAGACGACCACGTGACAAACCCCGCTGGGTTTGAATTTGCATCGTTGCATTTCCTTCCAGACCGATCGCGATGCGGCTCCTTTGCCGCATCCAATTGGGCCTGGCGACATGGTAGCCGACCGATTCAAAGCGAGTTAACCGGCGGTTACGGGATGGAAAACAGTTTGCCCCGTGAACCAAAAATTGTCGGTTCACGGGGCAATTGCGGTAGCAGGCTCGGTTGCCCGCTACTGGATGCACGGGCTCGGCTGGCCGTTATTGGATGCACGGCTACTGGCCGCGCGAATGCGCTAGTTGGCCGCCTGCTGCTGTGCGGTCACCCTACCGGTCTCGTCGGCAATGGTGAGCCCGACCGCATCCACCTTCTGCAAAAAATATTCGTGCCAGCGCCGCTCACCGGCGGCAGCAGCCTGACGACGGCCACCGGCAGCGCGGATATCGCCGTAGGCGAGCTCGGGATGGAACGACAAACCCAGGAGGTTGCCCTGTTCGACCGCCACGATTCGATCGTCAACGCTCGCGAGCACGCGCACCTGCTCCCCCACCGATTCGACAATGGGTGCGCGAATAAACACAGCTCGGCACGGTTCCGCACCGAGTTCGGGAACCTGCAAATCAGCCTCGAACGAGTCAACCTGTGAGCCGAACGCGTTACGACGCACGAGCACATCCAGGCCGCCGAGGGTCAGCTGCCCATCGATTCCGTCTGAGATGCGGTCGGCCAGCATGATGAGCCCGGCACAGGTGCCGAACACCGGAAGTCCACCCGCAATCGCGGTGCGGATGGGTTCGCGAACGCCGTAACGGCGGGTGAGCTTGTCCATCACGGTTGACTCACCGCCGGGCAAAACCAGGCCCGCGAGCCCGACGAGATCGCCGGGCTCGCGGACTCGCCGCACCGGGCGGCCGAGCGCTTCGAGCATCTGCTGATGCTCACGCACGGCCCCCTGGAGCGCGAGAATACCTACGGGTGCTTGACTCACCAGCCGCGCTCAGCGAGCTTGTGCGGAGCGGGCAGGTCGGCCACGTTAATACCAACCATGGCCTCACCAAGACCGCGCGAAACATCGGCGATCTTGCCGGCATCGTCAAACGACGTGGTCGCCTGCACGATAGCGGCAGCACGAGCCTCGGGGTTACCCGACTTGAAAATACCCGAGCCAACGAACACACCATCGGCGCCAAGCTGCATCATCATGGCCGCGTCGGCCGGGGTGGCGATACCGCCGGCAACGAACAGCACCACCGGCAGCTCACCGGTTTCGGCAACCTCGCGCACGAGGTCGTAGGGTGCCTGCAGTTCCTTGGCGGCGACGTAGAGCTCGTCTTCGCTCTTGCCCTGCAGCGCGCGGATTTCGCCACGGATCTGGCGGATGTGCTTCATCGCCTCCGAAACGTCACCGGTACCGGCTTCACCCTTCGAGCGGATCATTGCGGCGCCCTCGTTGATGCGGCGCAGTGCCTCACCGAGGTTGGTTGCACCACACACGAACGGCACGTCGTACTGCCACTTGTCGATGTGGTTGACGTAGTCGGCGGGGCTGAGCACCTCTGACTCGTCGATGTAGTCGACACCGAGGTGCTGCAGCACCTGGGCTTCAACGAAGTGACCGATACGAGCCTTTGCCATCACCGGGATCGAAACCTCAGCGATGATCGAGTCGATCAGGTCGGGGTCGCTCATGCGCGCCACGCCGCCCTGTGCGCGGATGTCGGCCGGCACGCGTTCGAGCGCCATAACCGCAACGGCACCGGCGTCCTCGGCAATGCGAGCCTGTTCGGGGGTGACGACGTCCATGATGACGCCGCCCTTAAGCATTTCAGCCAGACCGCGCTTGACGCGGTCGGTACCGCGGGCAGCGGAAGTCGATTCAGACATGAGTTCCTTCCTTGGATTGTCTACAGCGATGGAGAATGCCGTTCATATTATCTGGGATTGCTGAGCGAAGCACGTATATCACCTTGGTGTCCGCGCCCAGTCTCAGTACACCGTGCCCTCGCTCAGTCTGCAAACCAGGCGTCTGCGAGCAGCTGCCGGAGGTCCCCCAGCAGCTGTGGCACCGGCTTCGTCTTACCAATGATTGGCAAGAAGTTTGAGTCACCAAACCAGCGCGGCACGATGTGCTGATGCAGATGCCCTGCTACCCCGGCACCCGCGACCTCGCCCTGATTCATACCGATATTGCAGCCGGCCGTATTTGAGACTCGCTCAAGCACTCGCATCGCCCGCTGCGTGAGATGCGCTATTTCGAGCACCTCATCGTCGTTGGCGAGATCGTAGGTGGGAATGTGCCGGTAGGGGCACACCAGCAAATGACCCGAGTTATAGGGATACAGGTTCATCACCACATAGGCGAACTCACCGCGAGCCACGATGAGCCCCTCGGCATCAGTTTTTTTCGGCACCGCGCAGAACGGGCACTCGGCATCCGGTTCACGCCGCTCATCCCCCGAAGTAACGTACGTCATCCGGTGCGGCACCCAGGTGCGCTGCATTGCATCCGGCACCCCGGCAAACTCTCCCGCCGAACGAAGCTCGACACCGTCGAGTTCGCCCTCAGGAAAGCCCAGGAATCCGCCAGCCACTACAGATCCTGTTCGGTATTGATGTTGCGGTGGTCGCGAATCGCACGGCCGATCAGCTCGACCGCCTCGGCCACCGGCACACCGTTGCGCTGCGAACCGTCACGGAACCGGAACGAAACCGCGCCGGCCGAGCGGTCATCTTCACCCGCGATCAGCATGACCGGCACCTTGGCCTTGGTGTGGTTGCGAATTTTTTTCGGCATCCGGTCATCCGAATCGTCAACATAGGCCCGCACGCCCTCCGTGCGCAGCTGGGCAACAATTTCGTTGAGATAGTCAGCGTATTCCTCAGCCACCGGGATGCCCACCACCTGGTCGGGGGCAAGCCACATCGGGAACGCGCCGGCGTAATGCTCCACAAGCACGCCAAAAAAACGCTCAATCGCGCCAAATAGGGCTCGGTGAATCATCACCGGGCGCTGGCGGGTGCCGTCAGCGGCGGCGTACTCGAGATCGAAACGCTCAGGCAGGTTGAAGTCGAGCTGGATGGTCGACATCTGCCAGGTGCGACCCATCGCGTCACGAGCCTGCACCGAAATCTTGGGGCCATAGAACGCGGCACCCCCCTCATCTGGCACGAGCTCCAGACCAGATTCTGCTGCCACCTCGGCGAGCGTGCGGGTGGCCTCTTCCCAGGTTTCGTCGTCACCAACAAACTTCTCGGGATCCTTCGTCGACAGCTCGAGATAAAAGTCATCAAGGCCGTAGTCTTCCAGCAGCGACAGCACGAAGTTCAGCGTCTTTGCGAGCTCATCACGCATCTGTTCACGGGTGCAGTAAATGTGCGCGTCATCCTGCGTGAATCCGCGCGTGCGGGTGAGGCCATGCAGCACACCCGACTTTTCATTGCGGTACACCGTTCCGAACTCGAACAGTCGCAGCGGCAGCTCACGGTAGCTGCGTGAACGTGCCGAATAGATGAGGTTGTGCATCGGGCAGTTCATCGGCTTCAGGAAGTACTCCTGGCCCTTTTTGACGATATTGCCCTCGTCATCGCGCTCTTCGTCGATCTGCAGCGGTGGGAACATACCGTCGCGATACCAGTCGAGGTGCCCCGAAACGTCATACAGGTGCCCCTTGGTGATGTGCGGGGTGTTCACGAACGAGTAGCCCTCGGCAATGTGGCGGCGGCGCGAGTGGTCTTCCATCTCGAGCCGAATGATGCCGCCGGCCGGGTGAAACACCGCGAGCGATGAGCCGATCTCGTCAGGGAACGAGAACAGGTCGAGCTCTTTACCGACCCGGCGATGGTCGCGTTTTGCGGCCTCTTCGAGACGGGCCTGATAGGCACGCAGCTCTTCTTTCGACGGCCAAGCGGTGCCGTAGATGCGCTGCAGCATCGGGTTTTTTTCGCTGCCGCGCCAGTAGGCGCCCGCATTACGCAACAGCGCAAAACCGTTGCCGATGTATCGGGTCGATGGCAGATGCGGGCCGCGGCACAGGTCGTACCAGCAGGTTTCGCCGGTCTTCGGGTCGACATTGTCGTAGATGGTGAGCTCGCCAGCCCCCACCTCAACGTTTTCGTTGTCAGCCGAGCCGGCGTTGCTTTTGAGATTGACCAGCTCGAGCTTGTAGGGCTCGTTTGCGAGTTCCTGTTTGGCCTGTTCGTCGCTCACCACGCGGCGCGCGAAGCGCTGGCCCTGCTTGATGATGCGCTGGGCTTCTTTGGTGATTGCTTTGAGGTCCTCTGGGGTGAAGGGCTCGGCCACATCGAAGTCGTAGTAGAAACCGTCCTCGATGAACGGGCCAATGCCGAGCTTCGCGTCCGGATGCAGTTTTTGCACCGCCTGAGCGATCACGTGCGCGGTCGAGTGCCGCAAAATGTTCAGCCCGTCCGGCGAGTCGATCGTCACCGCTTCAACCTCGTCACCGGGCTCAACTTCCCGGAACAGGTCGCGCAGCTCACCGTTGACGCGCATCGCCACCACCGGAGGCTGCTTGGTGGCATCAGCAAATAGTGCGAAGCCGTCAGTGGTCTCGGTCACCTCGACGCGGAAGGGTGCGGCAGCAGGATCGATTACGTCGTTTGACACGAGGTTCTCCTCAACGGTTAATCAGTGGATACAGGGTGACGGCCGGAGCACGCCGACTAGTCCATCAGTCTACGTCGTGCGCACCGACGCTTCGGCACCATCCGGCGAACATCACCGACTGGCGGTTAGTACACGGTGGTTCCACCGAGTTGTTCGACGAACTTTTCGGGGTTGGGAGTATTGATCACCCAGTTCTCGCCCACCAGCAGGTGGGTCGGGGTGGCGAGCTGCTGAGCTCGCCCCACCACCTCGGGAATCTGGCCGGGGCTCCGATACACAGCCAGCACGGTTGATTCACCGCAGCGGCCGGCTTCGGCGTCATATTCACCGGGGTCGACCGCTTCCCACTCATCGCACTCCCCTCCGGCTGCCACGAACGCGGCTTTGAGCTCAGCCAGCGTTTGATACTCGGTTGCCTCACCCGAGATCGTGGGCTTGACCTCATCATCACCGCCGCCAACGAGCGAGCATCCGGTGAGCGCCACTGCCGAAATCGCAAGCGGTGTAGCCAACCGCCACAGAGAAGTCTTCATGCATTCGATCCTACGTGTCGCGCTGCTCTCGGCACACACGGGGCCGCCCCGCGGGGGGTGCGATGGCGGCCAACAAAAAAGCCCCGGCACCTATCTGGCCGGGGCGAAGTGGAGCGGATGACGAGACTCGAACTCGCGACCCTCACCTTGGCAAGGTGATGCGCTACCAACTGCGCTACATCCGCGTAGAAAACTCCGGGGAGTTTTCAGTGGGCGATACTGGGTTCGAACCAGTGACCTCTTCCGTGTCAGGGAAGCGCGCTACCGCTGCGCCAATCGCCCTTGCGAGGTGACGGCGGGATTCGAACCCGCGTAAACGGCTTTGCAGGCCGCTGCCTAGCCTCTCGGCCACGTCACCGTGTGGGATTGAATCCCGTGCTCGTGAGTTTTACCTCACTTCACACTCGAGCGGATGACGAGACTCGAACTCGCGACCCTCACCTTGGCAAGGTGATGCGCTACCAACTGCGCTACATCCGCACTGCCCTGCACAACATGTTGTTTCCGCGATGTCGTTCAGCGCGTAGATGACTCTAACGCAACTTTTGCGCGAAACACAAATCGCACCGCTTTTGCGGCGAGTTGCGCACTACCCCAACGCGCATCTGCGCAGCACAGCGACTTCCCCGCAGCGTTTGTCTATCACAGCACGGCGATTTGCGCCCGCTCGCAATTGTGTGGCAAGATTGCTCCTTGTCCACGGGCGATTGGCGCAGCTGGTAGCGCGCTTCCTTCACACGGAAGAGGCCGTCGGTTCGAGTCCGGCATCGCCCACCAAAAAAGTTTGAGGCGCTGGTTTTACCAGCGCCTCAAATGCTTTCGACCGGAAACTACCGTACGCAGCTACGGCTACTCCGTGCCCATAGTCTCAGACATGCACTGCTCGGTTGCATCCATAACAACCTTCTCGGCGAGATCCTTCTCTTCTTCGCTGTCGTAGACGGTCTGAGTCTTCCCTTCCTCAGCATCCTTGACCAGGTCGCTCAGCGTCTGGTCTGACAGCTCGGAAGCGTGAATTTTTTCAGCCATGCACTCAAAAGTCTTGTCGAGCAGCTCGGGGTCAGCCCCCGCGGTGTCACCCGCCGACTTGTGGAAGGCCTGCTTGATTTCGTCAACCGACGGGCGTTCGGCGCCCGCACACGCAGTTAGCGCCAGTGCCGAAATAACTGCGGGAACAATCGCAAATTTGCGCCACTGCTTCATGAAGATCTCCTCTTAATCGGGAATTACGTAGGGAGCCTAGCGTAGTGATGCAGGTTAACGATCAGGACAATTCGCCACGTGATTAGGCGCATCGCGGGAGTTCCAACCCCTCGCACTACTTCGCAAGTCGTAACCCACCATCCATCGCGAGGATGAGAAACCGCCGCATCCCAGAAACTGGAATGCGGCGGTCCAAAGCTGCGACTACTGGGCGGGGTTCGAGTCGGCAGCAGCGCCGGTCGAGGCAATCAACCGCGAAACCGAACGCAGGTATTTTTTGCGATAGCCGCCGTCAATCATCCCGCCGCCAAAAATACCGTCGAGTGACTCCCCCGAAGCAATGATTGGAATCTGGGCGTCGTAGACGCGGTCAATAAAGGCCACAAATCGCAGGGCCTCCGATTGATCGGTCAGTTCACTCACGTCGTCGATCACCAGCGCGTCAATACCCTCAATCAGTTTCACATAGCGTGAGGGATGCACCTTGGCCAGATGGTCGATCAGGTCACGGAAGCCATCGCGCGCCACGGCCTGCCCGGCAGCCACGCGGGCTTCCGTCCGACGCTCGAGTTCGTCCGGCGCGGTCACCGTCGCGCGCCCCTCAACGGCACGACGCCGGTAGTCGACGCCGTCAATTCGCACGGTGCGGAACACATCCGCGAGCTTGGTGATTTCACGCAAAAAATCCTGTGCCGCAAATCGACCCTCGCCAAGCGCGTTCGGTGGCGTGTTCGAAGTGGCGGCAACCCGGGTGCCGGTGTCAACCAGCTCACCAAGCAGCTTCGACATCACCATGGTGTCACCGGGGTCATCAAGTTCGAACTCATCAATCGCGATGAGCTTCGTGCCCGTGAGCGCTTTCACCGCGTTCTGGTAGCCGAGCGCGCCCACCAGCGAGGTGTATTCAATGAAGGTGCCGAAGTACTTCCGGCCGCGTGCAGCGTGCCAGGTTGCCGCCAGCAGGTGCGTCTTCCCGACGCCAAAACCGCCGTCGAGGTACACACCGGCCTTAACGGGCCCGTCTTTGCGGGGACGCAGGCGCGAAAAAAACCCGCGCCCGGTCTGCGCCCCACCGATCGTCGAGGCAAAACCACGGCAAATCTCCACCGCCTCAGCCTGCGAGGGATAACTTTCGTCTGGGCGATAGTTATCAAAGCTCGCCGTTGCAAACTGCGGCGGCGGCACCAGTGCCTGCACCATCTGCTCGGTGGTCATGGTGGGCATGCGATCAACGAGATGCACGAGAGTGCCTTCGGCCACGTAACGCTCCTGAACTTGTGTACGACAGCTCGGTGCCACAACCGGCACCCTCTCCAGGTTACCGTCAGCAACCAACCACCCGAACCGCGGGAATAACAAACTTCCAAGAAGCGTTGCCATACTCGATTACCGGGCGTTGGATGCTCACCAAAAGCCGCCGCCCGCGCACGATCTGACCGCGACCGCGAATCGTTTCAAGGAGACCCATATGGCTGCCCCCATCGACACCAGTGCCAAGTTTGCCGAGTACGCGCATCCCGAACGGTTGGTTTCGACGCAGTGGCTCGCCGATCACCTTGACGAAGTGGCGACCGTGGGCTCGGGAATTGTGCTCGTTGAATCCGACGAGGATGTACTGCTTTACGAAACCGGCCACATCCCCGGCGCAGTGAAACTCGACTGGCATACCGACCTCAACGACGCGGTGATGCGCGACTATGTCGATGGCGCAGGCTTTGCCGAACTCATGTCACAGCGCGGCATTTCGCGCGACGACACCGTGATCATCTACGGAGACCGCTCGAACTGGTGGGCCGCATACGCGCTGTGGGTATTCACGCTGTTCGGACACGAGGATGTGCGCCTGGTCGATGGCGGACGCGACAAGTGGATTGCCGAGGGCCGCGAGCTCACTCGCGAGCGCCCCGAACGTGAACGTACCAACTACCCGGTTGTTGAGCGAAACGATGCCCCGATTCGTGCCACCCGTGATGATGTGTTCGCCGCCCTGCGTGATGGACGCCGCCTGATCGACGTGCGCAGCCCCGAGGAATACACCGGCGAACGCACCCACATGCCCGACTACCCCCAGGAAGGCGCGCTGCGCGCCGGCCACGTTCCCACCGCGCAGAGTGTGCCCTGGTCGCGCGCGGCAGCCGAAGACGCCACCTTCCGACCGCGCGCCGAGCTCGAGGAGATTTATTTTGCGGGTGCCGGCCTCTCCCCCGACGATGCCGAGGCGATCGCCTACTGCCGAATCGGCGAGCGCTCGAGCCACACCTGGTTCGTGCTGACCTTCCTGCTCGGGTTGGCGGATGTGCGCAACTACGACGGATCTTGGACCGAATGGGGTTCGCTCGTCGGCGCTCCGATCGTGCGCGGTAGCGAGCCGGGCGAGCCCCCCACCCGCTAACGGTTCGCTCACACTCGCCCACTACGCTTGGCGCTATGACCGATACCGCTCTTCCCGCTGAACTCGCCTCGATTCGTGATGATTTTTTGGCGCTTCCCGCAAGCGAACGACTGACCCTGCTGCTCGAACTGTCGGATGAGCTGCCGGAGGTACCCGAGCGCTATGCCGATGCCGAATTTGAACGCGTCATTGAGTGCCAGTCACCGGTGTTCATCACGGTTGAGGTGAGCGACGGCAAGGTGTCGGTGTACGCCAAGGCTCCCGCCGAGGCCCCAACCACCCGCGGTTTTGCCTCGGTGCTCGTGCAGGGCCTCGCCGGTGCCAGCGTCGAGTCGGTGCTCGCGCTGCCGGCCGATTTCCCGTTCTCGCTCGGCATTACCGAACTGGTTTCGCCGCTGCGCCTCAACGGCATGGTCGGGATGCTCACCCGTGTCAAGCGCCAGGTCGCGGAGCACAGCGCGTGAGCGCGATCACCGAGTCGATGCCCGACCCGGATACCCTGCGCATCATTCCCGGAGATGGCGCATCCGAGTTCACCATCGATCTCAAAGCGAGCGACACGAATACCCGCCTCGAAGCGATCTATCGCCCACCGCATCCAAATTGGATGCGGATGAATATGATCGGTTCGCTCAACGGCCGCGTCACCGGATCGGATGGCACCTCTGACACGCTGTCAAACCGCGCCGACCGACGCATCCTCAAGCTCATTCGGCAAATGAGCGATGCCGTCATCGTTGGCGCCCAAACCGTGCGCCAAGAACGCCACACCAGCACCGCCCCGACGAAGCTGTGCATTGTGACTGCCAGCGGCAATCTTGACGGGCACCGCATCACTCCCGACGAGGCGGCCTCCTCGGTGCTCGTGTGCTGCCCCGCAGAAGTGCGCAGCCGGGTGCTCGGCAGCATGCCCGGTGCCACAGTCATCCCGCTCACCGCGCCCGAGGGCCGCATCCAACTCGCCGATGTGCTGCACGAGCTGCACGAGCGCGGACTGCACCAGCTGGTGGTTGAGGGCGGGAACCAGCTGATCAGCCAGTTTTTGGATGCGGGGCTGCTCGACGAGGTGTGCCTCACGCAGGCACCCGTATTCGCCCCCGATTCGGCGCCGTCACTTCCCGGTTCGGGGCGCGGAACCGAATTTCGGCGCGAACTGCTCGCGGTTGATTCGGTCGGCTACGTTTATCAGCGTTTGTTCGCCCGGCACTAGCCGCCTGACTGTGAGGTCGTAGATAGACCCGCGACGATCGTCGGCGGGCGAAACTACGATTTGCCGGGCTCGCTGAGGCGATCAAACCACTTCCCCACCGCCGCCTCCCAGCGCTCAGGGTCGGTGTTCCACAGTCGCGTGTGCCGGGCGCGAGTGAATTCCTCGTAGGTGACAAGATCTGGCCGCGCCTTCGCCAAGCGCTGGCTCCCGCTCACCGGCACTACCGTATCGCCCGTTGAGGCGAGCACAAGCGTTGGCCAGCGCAACTCGGCCGCGCGAGCAACCACATCCAGTTCGGCAAGATCGAGCGGTTCTTCGGCACCCAAAACCGACCGTGCTAGCGGTGAGCCAAGCAGGCGAATACCGAGCTTCGCGATACTCGGCGGCACATTCAATTGCCCCGCCTGCCAGATCAGCGTCTCGTTCCAGTCAAGCGCCGGCGATTCGAGCATCAGCCCCACAACCAGATCGGCATGCACTGAGCGCAGCGCTGCCTGCACCGCAATTGCGCCACCCATCGACCAGCCCACCAGCACCACGCGGCGCGCTCCGCGCGATTTGGCCCATTCGAGCGCCGCATCCACATCTCGCCACTCGGTGAGCCCCAGCCCGGTTTTACCGTGATGCCCGGCTGGCGCGCCCGGATCGTTCCGGTAGCGCATCACCAGTGAATGCCAGCCCCGCTCGGCCACCAGCGGCACAGTGCGCAGGGGCTCTGTGAGCGTCGCACCGCGCCCGTGAATGTGGATGCACCAATCGCTGCTTTCGCCAGCCGCCGGAATAAACCATCCCGGCAGCTCTCCCCCTTCGCCGGGGATCGCCACCTCACTCCACGGCAAACCAAGGTCTTCAATGCCAAGCTGCGGGGCGGATGCCAACCGCACCGAACGCACCCCGGCAAAATCTGCACCAAGCACATCCCCATACCGGCGCGTCACCGTGCGGTCGGTTGCTTCCAGTCGTTCGAGCAGCCGCGCCCGGCCAGCTCCCTGCCTCCAAAGCATCGTGAACTCGCCCAGCGCATGTGACTCAACCGTGCGCTCCAACACCACCGTGCCGCGAGTGCCGTCGCCATCAGAATCGGGACGGATTTCAACCACCCGAACCGGCTCCCGAGCCTTTGACGGCAGCGTGACCACCTGGCGTGCGAGGCTCAGCGCGATAGTGCCGACCAGGGCTCCCGCAAACGTGGTTGCTCCCGCAAGCGCCGCGGTCGCGGCTCGTATGGTTCGCTGCTGCTGCATCTCACATCCCCCTCGTTCACACCCGCAGGTTTTCGTCGCTGGCACTGTGGCCGGTGCACCATTGGCTATCTCAACAGTAATAAGCAAGTTGTTCGCTCGGCGGCGTGGCACCCGATACCGTGCTGCACGGATGCCTAACCTCATGCGTGTGGTGGTAAGTCTGCATCCGGTTCCTGCCGAGTTTGATGCCGCTGTCGAAAGCATTCGAGGCGTCGAGTTCCGCAGTGATTTGCGCGTGCAAGAAATTCGCCCGCCCGAGGGGCTGGCACCGAACGCTATCGCGCTCGCGGCCGATGTGAGCCCCGAGCACCGGCACGGCGACTCACCGCTGGGAACCGGCCGATTCATCCTGATGCACGATTTGTCGCAGCCCGAAGCCTGGCGGGGTGAGTTTCGCGTGGTGTGTTTTGCGCAGGCCCCGCTCGAAACCGATATCGGCGACGATGCCATGCTGCCTGAGGTTGCCTGGTCGTGGCTGGTGGATGCGCTGGCCGAAGCGAACGCCGAATACGACTACCCCTCGGGTACCGTCACCGTTGTGAACTCTCGCGGATTTGGTGAGCTCTCACCACAGGGGCAGGGGTCGCAGATTGAAATGCGCGCCTCGTGGACACCGCGCACTACCGATATTGGTGCGCATCTTGCCGGCTGGTCGAAGCTGCTGTGCATGCTGGCCGGGTTGCCACCGGTTGATACCCGCGAGGTACCTTCGCTACAGACGTTGAGAAAGGCTCATGGTCGCGGTTGATGCACGACGGCTCGAACAGGGCGAGCTGCAGGTAATCGACACTCCCGAGGCTCTGGATGCGGCGATTGCGCGCATCGGGGCCGGCGAGGGGGCAATTGCCGTAGATACCGAACGGGCGGCGGGTTATCGCTACTCCGACCGTGCCTACCTCGTGCAGCTTTTTCGGCGCGGTGCCGGCACAATGCTCATTGACCCCGTCCCGTTTGGTTCGCTGGCGCAGCTCGGCGAGGTCATCAATGGCGAGCTGTGGGTGTTGCACGCCGCAACCCAAGACCTGCCAAGCCTGCGCGAAATTGGTCTCGATCCGCAAGAAATTTTTGACACCGAACTGGCTTCGCGCCTGCTCGGCAAAGAACGCGTCGGGCTCGGAGCGGTGGTGCATGAACTACTCGGAATCGAGCTTGCCAAGGCGCATTCGGCCTCCGATTGGTCGCGGCGACCGCTCCCCGACGAGTGGCTTGCCTATGCGGCGCTCGATGTTGAGCTGCTGCTCGACGTACACGACCGGTTACTGGTTGAGCTACGCGAGGCCGAAAAGCTCGAGTGGGCAAGCGAAGAGTTCGCCGATATTCTCACCCGCGAGCTGCGCCCCGAGCGCGAGGAGCCCTGGCGACGACTTTCGGGCATCCACACCGTTCACCGCCCGCGTCAGCTTGCCATAGCGCGCGAGCTGTGGCTGGCCCGCGATGCCTATGCTCGCGAAACCGACACCGCGCCGAGTCGTCTCGTTCCCGATCGAGCGCTCATCGCGGCGGCAAAGGAGATGCCGCGCACCAAGGGCCAGCTGGCCGCTCTCAAATCGTTTACCGGCCGCGCGTCCCGCGAGCAGCTTGACCGCTGGTGGGCGGCAATTGAGCGCGGTCGCACCACTGACGCACTCCCCGACCGGCAGGCCCGATCGGCGAACGCTATTCCCACGCCGCGAGCCTGGGCAAACAAGCGGCCCGAAGCTGACGCCCGACTCAAATCGGCAAAACCGGCGGTTGCCGAAACTGCCGAGCAGCTGAACCTCCCCACCGAAAACCTGCTCACGCCGGCAATTTTGCGGCGGGTGGCGTGGGAACCGGCCGGAGACAGCGAGGCAGCGATTGCCGAACAATTGCGCGAACTCGGTGCCCGGAATTGGCAGTGCAACATTACGGCACCAATTATTTGGGATGCTTTTGTAGCCTCGCGCCAAGACGCTGAGGAATCCGCCGCTCGGGAAAGCTAGGCTGCGAGAGTCCATCTCTGCCGTTGCCACTGCACGGCACCGATCTGCAAGGAGGCAGTTTGGCTCAGCACAGCGCCCTTGATGCGTACTTCATTGATGGTGCCCGCACACCGTTTGGTCGTGCCGGCGACAAGGGGATGTATCGACGCACCCGCGCCGATGATCTCGCGGTAAAAGCGATTCGCGCCGTTGTTGAACGCAACGCCACGATTCCGCTCGACCGCTATGACGATGTGGCGATCGCCGCCACTACCCAGCAGGGCGACCAGGGTCTCACGCTTGGTCGCACGACGGCAATTCTGGCGGGCCTGCCCAATACGGTCCCCGGCCTTGCCATCGACCGGATGTGTGCCGGTTCACTCACCTCGGTAACCACCATGGGCTCGGGAATCCGCGCCGGTGCCTACGATGTGGTGATTGCCGGCGGTGTCGAGCATATGGGTCGTCACCCAATGGGCTTCGATGCCGACCCGAACCCGCGGTTTTTGGCCGAAAAGCTCGTTGAACCCGACGCGCTCTACATGGGCAAAACGGCCGAGCGGCTCCACGACCGTTTCCCGGACCTCACTAAAGAGCGTGCCGACAGCTACGCCCTAAACTCGCAGCGCAAGGCGGATGCGGCCGTGCGGGCGGGCAAATTCGATACCGATATCGTGCCGGTTGCTATTGAATCTGACGCCGGCTGGGGGCTTGCCACCCGCGATGAGCATCTGCGCCCAGACACTTCGATGGAGGCGCTCGCCGGACTCAAGACACCGTTCCGGCCGCACGGCCGGGTTACCGCGGGGAACGCCTCGCCACTCACCGACGGTGCCACCGCATCCATTCTGGCTTCGGGTGCCGCGGTAAAGGAATTTGGGTTGACTCCGAAGATGCGCCTGGTCAACTTTGCATTTGCCGGTGTTGAACCCGAGGTTATGGGGCTCGGCCCGGTTCCGGCCACCAAGAAAGCGCTACAGCGTGCCGGGCTCACTATCGATGACATCGGCCTGTTTGAACTCAACGAGGCCTTTGCCGTGCAGGTGCTCTCATTCTTGGATGCGTTCGGAATCGCCGATGACGATCCATCCGTTAACCCGTACGGCGGTGCCATCGCCCTCGGGCACCCCCTTGCGGCGAGTGGCGTGCGGCTGATGATGCAGCTGGCGAACCAGTTTGCCGAGCACCCCGAAGTGCGATTCGGACTCACCGCCCTGTGCGTGGGTCTTGGCCAGGGTGGTGCGGTGATTTGGGAAAACCCGCATTGGAACGGCAAGCGTCACGCTCGAGTCGGAAGGTAAGACCACATGACGAACCAACTCTTTGATCGCAATCGCTACTCGGCCATTCTCAACGCTGCCGATAGCGAGGTCATCACCGAATCAAAGGTGCGGGATGTGCCGCTAGCCGGCGACCGCACGCTGGCACTCATCACGCTCGATAACAACCTCGACTACCGGCGTCCCAACACGCTCGGACCGAATACGCTCGCCCAGCTCGGTGAGCTGCTCGCCTCGCTCGCACAGCGCGCGCAGGACGGCGAGATTCACGCCGTCGCGGTCACCGGTAAACGGTTCAACTTTGCGGCCGGTGCCGATCTATCACTGGTCGACCAGATCCCCGACACGGTAGCTGCCCGTCAGATGGCCGAGCTCGGCCATGATGCGCTGGGGCTGTTCAGCAAGCTGGGTGTGCCGAGTTTCGCGCTCGTGAACGGTATGGCGCTCGGTGGCGGGCTCGAGGTGGCGCTGCACTGCGACTATCGGGTGATTGATGCATCCTGCCCTGCCGTGGCCTTCCCCGAAACCTATCTGGGCCTCGTTCCCGGCTGGGGTGGTGCCACCATCACGCCAAACCTGATCGGCATCGAAAACGCACTGCGGGTAATCATCGAGAACCCGCTCAAGATGAACCGCATGCTGAAGGCCGAACAGGCATACGAGCTGGGTTTGTTCGATCGCATGATTGCCCCGGTGAACTTCATTGAAGACTCGATCAAGTTCATCACTGCGGTGCTTGATGGTGAAAAGATCAAGCGGCCGAACGAGCCCGGAAAAATCGAACGGGCCGTGAAATGGGATGCGGCCATCAAAATTGCCCGCAAGTCGCTCGAACAAAAAATCGGTGAGGTGCCACGAGCACCCTACCGGGCGCTGGAAATTCTCGCCGCCGTGAAAAAGGGCGACCGCGAGGCCGGGTTTGAACTCGAAAACCAGGCGCTGGGCGATCTGGTGGCCAGCGACCAGTTCATGGCCTCGATGTACGGCTTCAACCTGGTGCAAAAACGAGCGAAGCGTCCTGTGGGTGCTCCCGATAGTGAGCTCGCACGCCCCGTCAACAAGGTCGGAGTGATCGGCGCCGGGCTGATGGCGAGCCAGTTCGCGCTGCTATTCGTGCGCCGTCTGCAGGTTCCGGTGGTGATGACCGACCTCGATCAAGAACGGGTCGACCGTGGCGTGGCTTCGGTGCAGGCCGAGATCGACAAGCTGCTCGACAAGGGCCGTATCAACGCCGACACCCACGCTCGACTGAAGGGCCTGGTCACCGGCACCACCGATCGCCAGCAATTTGCCGATTGCGACTGGGTGATCGAAGCGGTGTTCGAAGAACTCAGCGTAAAACAACAGGTGTTCAGCGAGTTTGAACAGATCATTCCCGAAGACGCCATCGTGGCCACCAACACCTCGTCACTCTCGGTGACCGAAATTGGTTCGGCGCTCAAGCATCCCGAGCGGCTTGTCGGTTTCCACTTCTTTAACCCCGTTGCGGTCATGCCGCTCATCGAGGTGGTGAAGGTGGATTCCACCAGCGATGCAACGCTGGCAACCGCGATGGCTGTGGCCAAGCAACTGAAAAAGAACGCCGTCATTGTTCGCGATCGCCCCGGGTTCGTTGTCAACCGTGTGTTGGCACGCATGCTCGGCGAGGTGATGCACGCGGTCGACACCGGCACCAGTGTCGAGATTGCCGATACCGCGCTGGCACCAATGGGGCTGCCCATGTCGCCATTCACGCTGCTCGAGCTCATCGGCCTCAAGGTCGGGGCGCATGTGTTGCGATCGCACCACGAGCCCTTCCCCGACCGCTTTTTCGACTCGGCAAGTTTGCATGAGCTAGCCGACCGTGATGCGAAACTGCTCAAGCGTGACGGCAAGGGCAATGTCACCGGTTACACCCGCGAGCTGCAGGCTGTAGTGGGATCGGCGGGCAACGAACCACTCACCGCCGAGCAGTTGCTCGAGCGCACACAGAATGCGCTCGCCGATGAGGTGAAAATTATGCTCGATGAGCAGGTGGTCACCGCCGCCGAAGATCTTGACCTCTGCCTGATTTTGGGGGCCGGGTTCCCGCTCATCAACGGTGGGCTCACCCCCTATCTCGACCGGATTGGCGCATCCGAGCGCGTCTTTGGTGGCACATTCCACACCCCAAAGATTCTCGGTGCTGCAACTCGCGAAGCTGCCAACTAATTGGCATCACAACGGGGCCGAGCTCGCTAGAGTTGCGAGCTCGGCCCCTTTTTTTCGTGCAGCTGCGGCGCGCGTATTAATTGTCGTGTGCGCTCGAAGCCTCGCTTGAGCTGAGCTGCCGCAGCACAGTTTCAATCGCCTGCGTTTCGGTTTCGGGAGGTTCAGGGCGCGCGTGCGGCACGCGTGAACCGAGCACCTGCGCCACGATGTTCATGGCAATTTGACGGGGCGTGAGGCCCGCATCCGCCAAAATTTCATCACGGCTCGCGTGATCGATGAACTCATCGGGCAATCCGAGCTCGGTAACCGTGGCCTCAACCTCGGCGGCACGCAGGTCTTGGCGGATGCGAGTACCGATGCCGCCAACCACAATGCCGTCCTCAATCGACACCACGAGTCGATGGTGACGGGCCAGCGCGATCACGCTCTCGGGCACCGGAACCACCCAGCGAGGATCAACAACGGTGACCCCAATCCCCTGCTTTTCAACCAGGTCAGCAACCGCCAGCGCGAGTTTCGCCATCGGGCCAACTGCGACGATCAGCACATCCGGGCGGCTGCCGCGTCGAAGCAGATCGACGCCGTCGGCAAACCGCATTTCGGCTTCCATCTCGTCGCCAACTTTGCCCTTTGAATAGCGCACGACGGTTGGGGCGTCTTCGATCGCAACCGCTTCATGCAGCTCTTCCCGCAGCCGGGTGGCGTCTCGCGGCGCGGCAATCCGGATGCCCGGCACCAGCTGCAGCAGTGAGAGGTCCCACAGGCCGTGGTGACTGGGGCCGTCCGGCCCGGTCACGCCGGCACGGTCGAGCGCAAAGGTCACGCCCGCCCGGTGCAAACCGACATCCATCAGCACCTGGTCAAGGGCGCGGTTCATGAATGTTGCGTAAAGCGCCACCACCGGGTGAAGCCCGCCAAACGCCATACCGGCGGCCGAGGTGACCGCGTGCTGTTCGGCAATGCCCACATCAAATACGCGGTCGGGGTACGCCTCTGCGAAGGGCGCGAGTCCAACCGGCCGCAGCATGGCCGCGGTAACTGCCACGATGTCATCACGTTCGGCGCCGAGTTTGACCATCTCTTCGCCGAATACGCCCGTCCACGACTGGCCCGAAGATTCTGAAACCGGTTCGCCGGTGATCGGATCGATCTGCCCCACCGCATGAAACTGGTCGTTTTTATCGTTGCGGGCGGGCTCGTATCCATGGCCCTTTTCGGTGATGGCGTGCACGATCACCGGTTTGCCGTAGGCACGCGCCAATCGCAGCGCTTCTTCCATCGCCTTTTGATCGTGGCCGTCAACCGGTCCGAGATATTTGATGTCGAGGTCGGAATACAGGCCGCCGGTGTCCCCCAGCCGGGATGCGAATCCGTGCAGCGCACCGCGAGTGGCACGGAAAATACCGCGACCGAATTTACCGAATAGCCGCGAAAACAGGTTTTTTGATTTTGATTGCAGACTCGTGTACACCCGGTCGGTGCGCACCCGGTTGAGGAAGCGCGCGATACCGCCGATTGTCGGCGCATACGAGCGACCGTTGTCGTTCACCACGATTACGAGCCGACGGTCATTGTCGTCGGTGATGTTGTTGAGCGCTTCCCAGGTCATTCCGCCGGTGAGCGCACCGTCACCCACCACCGCAACAACGGTGCGATCGTCCTGCCCCGACGCCTTCCAAGCCCGCGAAATACCATCCGCCCAGCTCAGCGAGCTCGACGCATGTGATGACTCGACAATGTCGTGCTCCGACTCGCCGCGCTGTGGGTATCCCGCTAGCCCACCGCGCTCACGCAGCTTTGAAAAATCTTGTCGTCCCGTCAGCAGCTTATGCACATACGACTGGTGACCGGTGTCAAAAATAATTGCGTCAGTTGGCGAGTCAAAAACCCGATGAATGGCCAGTGTTAGCTCGACCACTCCGAGGTTGGGGCCGAGGTGACCACCGCTGCGCGACACATTTTCGACCAGGAACGAACGGATTTCGGCTGCGAGTTGTTGCAGCTGCTGTGCGTTGAGTTCGCGCAGATCGCGCGGGCTTTGGATGCGCGCGAGTAGCGATTCGCTCATAACGCCTGTTCCCTCCTGCTCGACCAAATGCTTCCCTGCAACTGAATTCCCTGCAACTCAAGTTGCTCGATGCCGCAGCACTGAACGGTAAGAGTTCATTCTAAGCGCAGTGGGCGCAACCAGTCTGGTTGCGCCCACTGCGTGGTGTGGTTCAGAGCCGTGTGACTACTTCTGTACCAGCGACCGCAGCACGTACTGCAGGATGCCGCCGTTACGGTAGTAGTCAGCCTCACCCGGCGTGTCGATGCGCACTACCGCGTCAAACTCGACCGGCTCTTTACCCTCGGGCGAGTCGGCGGTGGGAGTGGCCACCACGTGCACGGTCTTCGGGGTGACGCCCTCATTGAGCTGCGTGAGACCGGTGATCGCGAATTCCTCGGTGCCGTCAAGGCCCAGCGACTTCGCAGATTGCCCCTCGGGGAACTGCAGCGGAACAACGCCCATGCCGATCAGATTCGAGCGGTGAATACGCTCAAAGCTCTCGGTAATTACGGCCTTGACTCCGAGCAGACGCGTGCCCTTGGCAGCCCAGTCACGCGATGAACCGGTGCCATATTCCTTACCGGCAAGCACCACCAGCGGGGTGTTCTGCGCGGCATAGTTCTGAGCCGCGTCGTAAATGAACGACTGCGGGCCACCAGCCTGGGTGAAGTCGCGAGTGTAGCCACCCTCGACACCATCCAGCAGCAGGTTTTTCAGCCGAATGTTGCCGAAGGTACCGCGGATCATCACCTCGTGGTTACCGCGACGCGAACCGTACGAGTTGAAGTCCTTGCGCTCCACACCGTTCTCGGCGAGATAGCGGCCGGCTGGCGAGTCAGCCTTGATCGAACCGGCTGGCGAAATGTGATCGGTGGTGGTTGAATCACCGAGCTTGGCGAGCACACGAGCACCGGCGATATCGGCGACCGGAGTGGGCTCGAGTGCCATGCCCTCGAAATACGGGGGCTTGCGCACATAGGTCGATTCCGCATCCCATTCGAAAGTGGCACCGGTGGGGGTCGGCAGCGAACGCCAACGCTCGTCACCCTCAAACACCGAGCCGTATTCGCTGGTGTACATTTCGGTGTCGATTGCCGATTCGATGGTCTGCTGTACCTCGGCAGCGTCGGGCCAAATATCGCGCAGGTAGACGTCGTTACCGTCGCCATCCTGGCCGAGCGGCTCGTTTTCAAAATCGAAGTCCATCGTGCCCGCCAGTGCGTAGGCGACCACCAGCGGCGGCGAAGCCAGGTAGTTCATCTTGACGTCGGGATTGATGCGACCCTCAAAGTTGCGGTTACCCGAAAGCACCGCGGTAATGGCGAGATCGTTCTCGTTGATCGCATCCGAAATCGGTGCGTCGAGCGGCCCCGAGTTACCGATACAGGTGGTGCAGCCGTAGCCAACAAGATAGAAGCCGAGCTGGTCGAGGTACTGCGTGAGCCCCGCCTTCTGGTAGTACTCGGTAACGACCTTTGAACCGGGAGCGAGGGTGGTTTTTACCCAGGGCTTGCGCTGCAGCCCCTTTTCGACGGCGTTGCGTGCGAGCAGACCGGCGGCCATCATCACCGAGGGGTTCGAGGTGTTGGTGCACGAGGTGATCGCGGCAATACCGACGTGACCGTGGTCGATCACGAAAGTGTCGTCGTCACTGTTCACCGAGACGGGCCGCGAAGGGATGCCGTCAACCTTGTCGTCATCGGTGAACTTCGGCAGCGTCTCGCGGAACACATCCTTGGCTTCGCTGAGCAGGATGCGGTCTTGCGGGCGCGAAGGACCGGCGATCGAGGGCACCACGGTCGACAGATCGAGTTCGAGGTATTCCGAGTAGTTGGGCTCGTTGGCCGGGTTGTGCCACAGTCCCTGTTCCTTGGCGTAAGCCTCGACCAGGCGCACCTGGGCTTCGTCGCGGCCGGTGAAACGCAGATAGTTGAGCGTCTCATCATCGATGGGGAACATTGCCGCGGTCGACCCAAACTCGGGCGACATGTTACCGATGGTCGCGCGATTGGCGAGCGGCACCTGGGCGACACCCTCACCGTAGAACTCAACAAATTTGCCAACCACACCGTGCTGGCGCAGCATATCCGTGATGGTGAGCACCACGTCGGTGGCGGTCACACCCGAGGGAATCGTGCCGTTGAGCTTGAAGCCCACAACCTTTGGAATGAGCATCGAAACCGGCTGGCCAAGCATGGCGGCCTCGGCTTCGATACCGCCAACGCCCCAGCCGAGCACACCCAGACCGTTCACCATGGTGGTGTGTGAGTCGGTACCCACAAGGGTGTCGGGATACGCCTGCTTGACACCGTCCTGCTCGCGAACGAAGGTAACGCGCGCCAGATACTCAATGTTGACCTGGTGCACGATACCGGTGCCAGGAGGAACCACCTTGAAGTCATCAAAGGCGGTCTGGCCCCAGCGCAGGAACTGGTAGCGCTCACCATTGCGCTGGTACTCGATTTCAACATTGCGCTCAAAAGCGTCCGAGCTTCCGAACAGTTCGGCGATCACCGAGTGGTCGATGACCAGCTCTGCCGGAGCCAGCGGATTGATGACCTCGGGGTTACCACCCAAATCGGCAACCGCTTCACGCATGGTGGCCAGGTCGACGATGCAGGGAACTCCGGTGAAGTCCTGCATCACCACACGAGCCGGAGTGAACTGAATCTCGGTGTTGGGTTCAGCCGACGCATCCCACGCACCCAGAGCCTTGATCTGCTCTGCGGTGACATTTGCGCCGTCCTCGGTGCGCAGCAGGTTTTCAAGCAGCACCTTCAGACTGAAGGGCAGCTTGTCGTGGCCGGCAACCTTGTCGATGCGATAGATCTCGTAATCGGTGCCGTCGACGTTCAGTACGTCTTTTGCACCGAAGGTGTTCACTGCACTCATGCGGATACTCCTTCGATCGGATTTATCTCGATATCAAGATATCTTATCGGGTGTTGATATTGGCTGATGACGTTTCGCTGGGTTTGGCGGCACGACGGGCGCACAGTCGAGCCAGGACGACGCTAAGAATCACGGCAAGCGCGTACAGCGGCACACCCATCACGATGCGCGCAGAAGCGAGCGCTTCAACCGCTCCGGCCTGATAGAGCGGTACCTGCACCAGCAGCCGGATGACAAACACACCCATCCACATGATGGTCAGCCCGTGCATCCACAGTCGCTGCCGACGCGATCGCCGCCAGTGCGCGAGCTCGGGCCACAGCAGCCCAACCACCACACCAATCAGCGGCCAACCAAAAGTGATCGAAAGCGCAAGTCCGACAGTCCACAGGGCGTTGATCCAAAGGCCGAGCACAAAATAATCGACCCCCTGACCGGTGGCAACGGCGATAAGGCCGCTCACGACCATCCCGAACAGCCCCGCAACCGCACCGCCGACAGGCTGTTTCATCACCAGCCGCACAATGATCGCCAGCACCCCAAGCGCTGCCGGCACGGCAACTGCCACACCCAGCTCACCAACAAACCGGAAAAGCAAAACGAATGTCAGGCTCGGAACGATGGCCTCGACAATCCCGAACCAGCCACCAAATGTTTCGAGCACCTGCTTCCCGCTCAGCTCGCCGTCCGCAGCCTTGCCAATTGCGCTGCTACGGGCCGCGTCGGTGAGCTTGTCGCGCAATTGCTCACGAGTCGCAGTGCTCGTTGACTTCGCCACCGACTCGTCAGTAGACGACGCTGACGCCGTATCTGCCGAGTTGCGCGGTTGCGGGTCGGTGGGCACTATTTTTCGCCACCGTTCTGCTGTTTGAGCAGTTGTTCACGAACTTTTTGCTGAGCGAGCTGAGCCGTGCGCTGCTCGGGAGTGGGTGGTGTTGCCTGTTGCTGCTGTGCTGCAGCCTGTGCCGCTGCCATCTGCTGTGCCATCGCCTCGGGCACCTGCAGTGGCAGCAGATCACGCGGCGGTACCGGATGCGCACCGCGCACAACCGTTAGACCGCGGAAGATCTCATAGAGCTTGTCACGAGCCTCGTCATCGACCGTTGCCTGCCCGGTAATGACCCCGCGCAAAAACCAGCGGGGACCGTCTACGCCGATGAACTCGACTCGCCGCTCAGGCTTACCGCCCGCAATCACCGGAACCTTGGCGTGCAACACGGTACCGAGATCGGTTTCACGCTCTTCAGCCGTGCCGCCCTGTTTGGCGAGCTGTTCGACGAGCTGTTCCCGCACCGAAGCCCAAAGTCCCGACGAGCGCGGGGTAGCAAATGCCTGCACCTGCACGCTCGATTCACCGTAATCCAGTGCAATTGCGACCAGGCGCTTGGTTTTTTCCTGCACTTCAAGCCGCAGCCCGAGCCCCTCTACCACCGGAATCCGAATCGCTCCGAAGTCGATAACGTTGCCGGCCTCATGGTCATCGGCCTCATCAAAAGGGCCGTTCTCTTCGCGGTCTTCGGGTGCCTCTTTATCACGCAGCCCTTCTTCGACCTCGAGTTCGTCTTCGACCTCGAGTTCTTCCTCATCGTCGAGGACGAGGCGATCAGCCTTTGCCCTGGGCTCTTCACGCTTGAAAAAATCAAAAAGTCCCATGAAACCTCTCCTGCAAATTTGCTGTTTTCAAACTACTCGGCCTCGGTTACGGCGCGCTGGCCATATCCACTCGAACCAAAGCCAGCATCGCCACGCTCACCGTTTGGCAGCTCGGTCACCGCTCGATACGTGATTTGCGGAATGGGCAGCACTAGCAGCTGGGCGATGCGGTCGCCGGCTGCGATCTCATATGCCTCGCGGTGGTCGGTGTTGAGCAAACACACCTTGAGCTCGCCCCGGTAGCCGGAATCAATGATCCCCGGGGCATTCACGATGGTGATGCCGTGTTTGGCCGCCAGCCCCGAGCGCGGGGCCACCAAACCGACCGTGCCATCTGGCAGCGCAACACTCGTACCCGTGGGCACCAGCGCGCGTTCCCCCGGCGCGAGCGTCAGTGAAATCGCCGAGACCAGATCGGCACCAGCATCGCCCGGATGCGCCTGAACTGGCTGCGTCCCGGTAAAGGGGATATCGAATGATTCGGTCATAGCTCGAGGTTACCGTGTCTGCGTCCCGAGGCGGCACGAGTGGTGACTGTCATTCAGCATCTGCACGGATGCATCCGCCCACAATGGAAGTGTGCGATTTCGAGAACGAGTAACCCCGACCATCTTCGCCTTCTTGGTGAGCGCGATGGTGATCCCGGCCGTACTCATCGTCTTTTGGCCGATCAATGCCACGGTCGGGATCATCCTGGCAGTCGCCTGCTATCTGGGGATCTGTCTCATGCTGTGGCTGTCATCGCCAGTTATCGAAATCGATTCGACAACCCTGCGCGTCGGCTCGGCACGGGTGCCGCTTCGCCACATCGGTGACGTGACCGCCTACGCCAACCGTGAGCGCGCCCGCATGGCCGCCGGCCCAGAATTGGATGCGCGCGCCTGGACTTGCTTGCGGGGTTGGGCTCCACTATCGGTGCGGGTTGAAATCAGCGACCCGCTCGACCCCGTGCCCTACTGGTTGTTCTCAACTCGCCGCCCTGTCGAGCTGCAGCGCGAACTCAAACGCGCGGCTGCGGCCGTACAGCAGCGCTAGCCACTGACAGCCACAACCGCGCGAAAAATACTTGGGCTACAGGCCCCGTTAGAAGGCGCAGTCGTTGCAGATCGGATTGCCCTCGGTCGACTGCGGCGACAGCTGCGAGCGGTGTTTGATCAGGAAACATTCCATACAGGTGAACTCATCGACCTGCGGTGGAATTACGACCGTCTCCAGCTCGACGTCCGAGAGATCGGCGTCGGAGAGGTCGAAGCCGTGCACGCCATCGCCCTGGTCGATGTCAACGTTATGAGAGCTCGACTGCGGCACTCGCTCTTTGAGAGCCTCGATCGAGTCGTTATCTTCTTCGCCTTTTCGGGGCGCGTCGTAGTCGGTTGCCATTACCATCCAAATTTCGGTTACCCGGGAAATCATTTCCCCGTCGGCGCGCTATTTTGCACGAACCTACACCATTGCGCAAGTGCCGACGCGCGGCGCGTCGAGCGCAAAACTCTCAAGTAGCACTTCAACCCGATTCCGCCACGATTTTTCGGCGCGCTGCGGTCATGTCGCCGCGCCGCGCTTGAGAGGCGAGAACATCACTGCATTGGCATCCGTATGGCTACGGCTTGAGAACCGGGAGGCACAGTGCAAGAGCTCCGTTTTGTGGGCGTCGAGCAGGGCGCCGTTATTGCAACCAACGCTGAGGGCGAACGTTTCCAGCTCGTCATCGATGAGGCGCTGCGCAATGCGCTTCGACCGCAGCCCGCACATCGCTCAACCGAGACCAAAACGGTGCCGCCACGACTGATCCAGCAGCTCATCCGGGCTGGCCGCACCGTGCGCGAGGTGGTCGACCAGACCGGTGCCGATCAAGAAATCGTCGAGCGCTTCGAGGGGCCGATTCTCGCCGAACGCGGTTATCTCGTTGAGCAGGCCCGCGCGGTGCCGGTGCGTCTGCAGCAGTCAATCGACCCGTTTGCCGGCGAGGGCGCTACCTTTGGCTCTGCAATTGACGAGCGGCTCGAGCAGCTTGGTGCCGAAAACGTACGCTGGGATGCTTGGAAAGACCCCGAATCGGGCTGGCACGTCGGCATTGATTTCACCACCGATGAGGTTGAGCGCAATGCACTGTGGGCGTTCGACCCCAAAAGCCAGTCACTCGACCCGCTCTCACCGGCGGCAACGAACCTGTCTCAGCAGGATGGCGCGGCACACGTTTCGGCACCGCATTTGCGTGCCGTCGACCACGGTAGCGCGGTGATTCCACTGGCATCTGCCGATGAATCATCCGATAGCACCGATGCTGCGGCACAGCGCCATAACACCCAGTTCGACACGGCCGATCTACTCGATGCGCTGCGTCGCCGCCGCGGCGAACGCGCCAGCGACCCGTACGACGAAGAGGCGGAATACGTTGACGATGAGTTTGATGAAAACTTCGTCGACGATTTTTCAGCAGCCCATGAGCCCGAGCGGGAAGCTACGGTCACCCCATTCCGTGCGACCGGCACCAACACCACACGCGCGGTCGATATTCCGCTCGCGGGCCTGGATGAAGACACCGAACTGGATGCGGATTCTGCGGCCGAGGAATCGAGCGCGGACACTGCTTCGAACGATCCTGATACTTCGGACGATGCCGCCGACGAAGACTCGGATGCTAGCCGCGGTGCCTCGCGCGCAGCTCGGGAATCGACTGACAGCACCAGCGAATCTCGTAGCGGCTCAGAAACCAACAGGCTCAGCTACGACACCGGATCCCTCGGTCGACGCGGCCGCTCCGGCCGGCCTCAGATGCCATCCTGGGACGAAATCGTATTCGGCACCCACAGCGACGATTAACCGGATCCGAGCACTCCAGCCGGCTGCACGTTGCGGTTAGCAAAAGGCGCTCTTGCCGGCAAAGGCACCGTGCCGCAGCAGCGGTACGAGCGTTTCGGCATCCGTAATTGACCCGTGCTGCCCAATCATCCGCCGTTTTGATTCGGGTGTGCCGGGAGCGTAATAGGTCAGCTCAGCGGTGGCGGCCACGAGCACATCCCCGATTCGGGCTTCGGCACGCGGATCAATTACCGCACCAAACCATCCCGCGGCGATCGCCTCGGCACGAGTGCACACCACTGCCTGCCCCGCCTCGTCGTCGGCGATCCGCTGGGAGAGCTCAAGACTCGCCCGAGGTGACGGGTCGCTGAGATAGAGGTGGCGCAATCGCGGCTCGCCCGCAATAGCTGCCACGCCGTCGAGCAGATCGGTGTTGAACTCGCGATAGTTTTCTTTTGGAATATCAACCATGCCGTGGTCGGCGGTGACCACCACCCCGATATCGTCCGGTAGCTCGTTGAGCAGCTGTGCGAAGGCAGCGTCAAGTTCTTCCAGCTGCTCAATCCAGGCGTCGCTACCGCATCCGTAGCGGTGTCCCGCCTGATCGAGTTCGGCGTGATAGAGATACACGAGGTGGTTGCCAGCTGCGCGACTCACACGCGCAGCAAGCTCGCAACGCTCCCGCATCGAGCCACCCGCAATGAATCGGGCACCTCGAAGCGACGCATTTGTCAGCCCAGAATCGGCATACTCGGCCACTGAAATCACCGTCGGGAGCACCCCATTACCGCGCAGCTGCTCGAACACCGTGGGGCGAAGCTGCCAGCTGGCTGGCTCCATCCCCGGCCCCCAGCCGCTGAGCTGATTGCGCAATACGCCGCAGGTCCGGTCCCACACCTCGTAGCCAACCATGCCGTTTTCGCCAGCGGCGCGCGCGGTGGTGAGCTGGGTGATTCCGGCAGCGGTTGTGGATGGAAACGAAAAGGCCGTCGCGTCCGCATCCCATCCCGATAGCAATCGCCGAGCGTGCCCGGATCGGGCCATCAGCGGGGCCACACCGAGCCCGTCCACGAGCATCACGATCACACCACGCACCGCCGGCAGCCCCAGCGAACCGGTCTCACCGCGGATCGCTGACAGACAATTCGGCATCACTGCGGCGAGTGCGGGCCGAGATTCCGCGCTGGTCAATACGATGGAGTTCACTCGGGCTAGTCTCCCACAGCCCGCGGGCCCGTTTCAGCAATCGAGGATTCGTAATACATGAGTAAGAGCCTTGCCACATTCGAGAGCCGGATTGACGATGTCGATGTCTCGGCCGAGATGCGCAGCTCATTCCTCGAATACTCCTATTCGGTTATTTATTCGCGTGCCCTCCCCGATGCGCGCGACGGTCTCAAGCCCGTGCAGCGGCGCATCCTCTATCAGATGACCGAAATGGGACTGCGTCCCGATCGCGGTCACGTGAAATCGGCCCGTGTGGTCGGTGATGTGATGGGTAAACTTCACCCGCACGGTGATATCGCCATCTACGACGCGCTGGTGCGTCTGGCACAGCCGTTCGTGCAGCGCGTGCCGCTGGTGGACGGTCACGGCAACTTCGGTTCGCTCGATGACGGCCCGGCAGCAGCTCGCTACACCGAGGCGCGCCTCACCGCGGCGGCGCTGGCGCTCACCGAATCGCTCGATGAGGATGTCGTCGACTTTGTGCCGAACTACGACAACTCGCTACAGCAGCCCTCGGTATTGCCATCGGCATGGCCGAGTCTGCTCGTCAATGGTGCCAGCGGTATTGCGGTGGGAATGGCGACCAATATGGCGCCGCACAACCTCGGTGAGGTGGTGGCTGCGGCTCGGCACCTGCTTGAGGTGCCCGACGCCACGCTCGACGAGCTGATGGAGTTTTTGCCCGGCCCCGACCTGCCCGGAGGTGCCCAGATTGTCGGTCTGGACGGCATCCGGGATGCGTACGAAACCGGTCGCGGATCGTTCAAAATGCGGGCCACCGCCAGCATTGAACAGATCACGGCACGCCGGCGCGGCATCGTCATCACCGAACTCCCCTACGGCGTCGGCCCCGAGAAGGTCATCGAAAAAATCAAGCAGGGCGTGCAGTCAAAAAAGCTCGCCGGCATTTCGAACGTTGACGATCTCACCGGACGCGACCACGGCCTGCGCCTGGTGATTGAGGTAAAAACCGGTTTTGCACCCGAGGCCGTGCTCGAGCAGCTTTACCGGCACACGCCGCTGGAAGACTCGTTTCACATCAACAATGTCGCACTCGTGGACGGCGGACCGCGCACGCTCGGGCTGATCGAGCTGCTCCGGGTGTATCTCGACCACCGTGTTGATGTGGTGCGTCGTCGCAGCCAGTTCCGTCTCAATCGCCGTCGTGAGCGGCTCCACCTGGTGGAGGGCCTGCTGATCGCCATTGTCGATATTGACGAGGTGATCCAGATCATCCGCTCATCGGACGATGCGCCACAGGCGAGTGAGCGACTCAAGCTCGTTTTTGATCTTTCGGATGCCCAGGCTGAATACATCCTCGAGCTGCGGTTGCGTCGACTCACCAAGTTTTCGCGCATTGAACTTGAGGCCGAGCGCGATCAGCTGGCACGCGAAATCGCCGAACTCGAAGCGCTGCTGGCTGATCGGCAGCTATTGCACGCCCAGGTGTCACGCGAGCTCGAATCGGTGGCCGATCAATTTACAACCCCGCGCCGCACGGTGCTGCTCAGCGAGGATGCGGTGGCTGCCTCGCCGCGCTCGAAAAAGGCCGTGAGTGCCGAGGCGCTGCAGGTGAAAAATGAACCCACCCGCGTGTTGCTATCGACTTCGGGCAAGATTTTGCGCGTCGACCTCGGCGATAATGACCTCTTCCCGGCGCCGAAACGACGCTCAAAACATGACGCCATCTTGGCGCAGGTTTCGTGCGCATCATTGGATGAAATTGCTGCGGTGACCAGCGCTGGTCGCGTCTACAAGATGGTGGCTTCATCGCTACCGGTCGCCCCGGCCGCATCCACCATCATGTCGGCGGGTGTGAATGCACGCGACTATTTCGGTATTAGCGACCGCGGTGAGCGAGTGGTGGGGTTGGTTGCGCTTGGCAGTGAAACTCCTCTCGCGCTCGGCACTAAAAACGGTGTCGTCAAGCGCGTCAATCCTGCTGATTGGGGCAAGCACACCGATCTGCCGGTGATCACGCTCAAACCGGGCGATGAGGTTGTTGGCGCTGCGCGAGCCGGCGACGATGCCCAGCTGGTGTTCATCACCTCAAACGCACAGCTGCTGCGCTATTCCGCATCGCTGGTGCGCCCGCAGGGAATCACCGCGGGCGGTATGGCCGGAATTAAACTCGCCCCGGGCGCGCGCGTGCTTGCCTTCGGTGTGATCACTGCCGATGCGGCCGAACGGGCGCGGGTGGTTACCGTTGCTGCACCAGTGTCCGACGACGATGGGCTCTTTGAAACGGATGCCTATGGCACAGCCAAGGTCAGCGCGCTCGAAGACTTCCCGCCGAAGGGCCGCGCGACCGGCGGCGTTCGGGCACAGCGTTTTCTCACCGGCGAATCTGAGCTGGCGCTTGCCTGGACCGGTGGCGAACCGCCACTGGCAAATGCGCGCGACGGCGCCATTCGGAAGCTGCCCGAGGAACTCGGTCGTCGCGACGGCTCGGGGATGCCGCTGGAGGGCGCGGTAGGTTGGCTCGGCGGTGCAATGGGAGACAACCAGGACTGACCGCGCTCGGCCGCACCAAGCTTTCCAATCTGCTATAAAACTGCTCACCAACAGTCACAGAGTGTCAGGCCAGTATCGAATCTCGCAGCATTTCACCACCTGGCGAGGTAGTTTTCGAGTTTTTCGCAAACTCTCTTTGTGAATCGCATACACAAGTGCGAAAAACGTGGCAATATGTCAGTTATGCGATGAAAGACGGCACCGAAGCTGTCGCCCATCGCTATGGCCGAGTGTCACTTCGATGCTCAACCATCTGAGTTCCCGCGAACACGACGAAGGAGTTGCAATGATGCAACCAACCCAAAAAACGCG
Source organism: Gulosibacter sp. GYB002 (assembly GCF_036577665.1). Taxonomy (NCBI): domain Bacteria; kingdom Bacillati; phylum Actinomycetota; class Actinomycetes; order Micrococcales; family Microbacteriaceae; genus Gulosibacter; species Gulosibacter sp. GYB002. Next base: position 215,112 of record NZ_JARBDD010000014.1, read on the forward strand.
TCCCGTCCGTCGCCTGATGTCGCTGGTGGCTGCAGCCGCCGGTGCGTCGCTGCTGCTCACCGGCTGCGTGAACAACGAAGCCGCCAGCAGCGGTGAGGGCGCTGGTGCTTCACAGGAAGCCAAGATTGAAGTCTCGAAGTCGGAAACCGCCTCGGCACTCGTCCCCGACGATGTCCGCTCGAGCGGTGTGCTGAAGGTTGGCACCGACGCTACCTATGCCCCCAACCAGTACGCCGGCGCTGACGGACAGCCTGTCGGCTGGGAGGTCGAACTGGTTGAGGCAGTGGCCGCCAAGCTCGATCTGAAGGTCGAGTGGTCAAAGCTCGGTTTTGACCAGATCATTCCCCAGGTAACGGGTGGCACCCTCAACATGGGTTCGTCGAGCTTCAGCGACACCCTTGAGCGTCAGAAGTCGGTTGACTTCGTCGACTTCTACAGTGCCGGCCTGCAGTTTGTGCGCGGTGCCGACGAAGACCCGCTGCCCGAGTCGCTGTGCGGTCTCACCATCGGCGCTCAGGCTACGACCACCTCGGACGACTACCTCAAGGCGGCGAGCGAGGAATGCAGCAAGGAGGGCAAGGAGCCCATCCAAATCCTGAAGAAGGATGGCCAGGACGAGGCCACCAACGATGTGGTGCTCGGCAACACTCCCTACATGCTCGCCGACTCACCCATCGCCCAGAACAGTGTGAAGGTTGCCGGTGATTCGGTGGCTCTTGAGGGTGACGTGTTCGATGCAGCGCCCTACGGCCTCGTGCTCGCCAAAGACTCGGAGATGACCGAGGCAGTTCGGGTGGCGATGCAGGAGCTCATGGACGACGGCACCTACACCAAGATCCTCGAAAAGTGGGGCGTTGAAGACGGTGCCTTCACCGAAGCAAAGGTAAACAGTGTCACTGAATAAAACTACTGGCAACGACACCGCGGTGGTTGCGGGTGAGCCCATCACCGCGGTGCCGCTGCGCCACCCCTGGAGAAATGTTCTCGCCGTAATCCTGCTTTTGGTGTTGGCGTTGTTCATCTACGACGCCGCCACTCGTGAGCAGTACCGCTGGCCGCTTGTCGGGCAGTACCTGTTTGATGTGCGCATCTGGCAGGCTGCGGGAGTCACCCTCGCGCTTACCGTCCTGTCGATGGTGCTGGCCGTAATCATGGGTCTGGTCCTGGCGGTCATGCGGCTGAGCGATAACCCGGTGTTGAAGTCGCTGTCGTGGCTTTTCCTGTGGTTGTTCCGCGGCACCCCGGTGTACGTGCAGCTGGTGTTCTGGGGACTGCTCGGCACGATCTATAAGACCGTGACCGTCGGCGTCCCCTTCACCGATGTCGAGCTGTTCACGTTCTCACCTTTCGAAGGGTTCAGCCTGTTCTGGCTCGCCGTGCTGGGTCTCGCGTTTAACGAGGCGGCCTATATGGCGGAGATTATCCGCTCGGGTATCCTCTCGGTCGATCGCGGCCAGGAAGAGGCTGCGAAGGCACTCGGTATGACCTGGCGGCACACCATGCTGCGGATCGTGATCCCGCAGTCGATGCGCGTCATCATTCCGCCCACCGGCAATGAGCTGATCTCGATGCTCAAGACCACGTCGCTGGTCACCGCGCTTGGCTACACGCTCGACCTCTATGCGCGTTCGCGCGAAATTTCGGCCGAGCTGTACGCACCGGTGCCGCTGCTGATCGTGGCGAGCATCTGGTACCTGGCAGTGACGAGCATCCTGATGGTTGGCCAGCACTACCTCGAGGCCCACTTCGCCCGCGGCATCGCGCCCGAGAAGCAGCGCCCCGACAACCGCACGGCCGAGCAGCTCGCCACCGGTGCTGTTGGCACCGCTGAAGACCCGACTAACACCAACACCACCGCACCGAAGGGAGACGGCGCATGAGCACGAACGCTACCGCAGCCACGCCAATGGTGCGTGCCGAACACATCGTGAAACGGTTTGGTTCGAACACGGTGCTGAAAGACATCTCGCTGACCGTGGAACGCGGTCAGGTGCTGTGCCTGGTTGGGCCTTCGGGCTCGGGTAAGTCGACCTTCCTGCGCTGCATCAACCACCTTGAAACAATCGACGGCGGCCGGATGTGGGTCGAAGATGAGCTGATGGGTTACCGGCAGCGCGGTGACAAGCTCTACGAGCTCGCACCCCACGAAGTTGCTCAGCAGCGTGCCGATATCGGCATGGTGTTCCAGCGGTTCAATCTCTTCCCGCATATGACGGTGCTCGAAAACATCATCGAGGCTCCGACGCGGGTGAAAAAGGTGCCGCGCAAGCAGGCCATCGATGAGGCCCACGCACTGCTGCGTCAGGTTGGTCTCGAGCACAAGGCTAAGTCGTATCCTGCCCATCTCTCGGGTGGTCAGCAGCAGCGCGTGGCGATCGCGCGTGCGCTGGCGATGAAGCCGAAGCTGATGCTCTTCGACGAGCCCACTTCAGCGCTCGACCCCGAGCTGGTAGACGAGGTGCTGCAGGTAATGAAGCAGCTCGCCGAAGACGGTATGACCATGGTCGTGGTCACGCACGAGATGGCGTTTGCCCGCGATGTGGGTGACCACCTGGTGTTCATGGCCTCGGGCGTGGTCGTCGAGGAAGGCGACCCCAAGGAGGTGCTCACGAACCCCCAGCGTGAGCGCACCCGCGCCTTCCTGCGCCGTGTGCTCTAGGTGTCATTTAGCGCTCGACAAAACGGGGCGGTGTCGCCATTGCGACACCGCCCCGTGGCGTTTTCCGCCGCCGTCGCTACTGCTCAGACTCGCCTTCACCGCACTCGTCGCGTTCTACCCGGTCGCGGTCGAGTTTTTTGAGATCGTAGAGCAAAAAATCAGCGTCGAGGATGCCCGAGGGCTTCTTCCCCACCCCGTTCATCCGGCCGATATCTTCAAACCCAAAGTTGCGGTGCAGTCGCAGGCTCGGCTCGTTCGCGCTGTCAATTACCGCCGCCACATGGGTGAATCCGGCATCCGCGATGGCGTGCATGAGCGCGGGGAGCAGCTGCTTGCCGAGGCCCAGACCCTGCGCATCCCGGTGCAGGTAAATCGAGTGCTCGACCACACCGGCCCAGGCATCAAACGGCCGGAACGGACCGCAGGAGGCGAAGCCAAGCACGTGGCCATCCTCTTCTGCCACCAGCACCGGATGCCCGGTGGCCCGACGCGACTCAAGCCAACCTTCGCGATCCGCTTCGGTTTCGGGTTCGATGCGCCAACTTGATGGGTTCGTAAGGGTGTCGGCGTTCAGAATCGCCACGATCTCGGGCACATCCGCCGCATTCGCTTCTCGAATTAGCACCCGATGACGTTAGCCAAGTGCCGAGCGAACCGCAAGCCCGCACCGATGTGCTGCCTAGGTGTCGATGAGTTCGGGCACAACTTCGTCGGCGCCGGCGATGATGAATTCTTTGCGCGGGGCCACTTCATTGCCCATCAGCAGCTCAAACACCGTTTCGGCCTCGGCCGCATCCTTCATCGTCATCCGCCGCAACAGTCGGTGTTCGGGGTTCATAGTGGTGTCCCACAGCTGGTCTTCATCCATCTCACCGAGACCCTTGTAGCGCTGAATCGGCTCCTGGTATCGGCGACCGGTGCGCTCGAGTTTCGCCAGTAGCTGCTGCAGTTCCTGTTCGCTATAGGTGTAGATGGTTTCGTTTGGTTTTTTACCGGGATGCACCACCACGACCCGGTGCAGCGGTGGAACGGCCGAATAGACCCGACCGGCTTCGAGCATCGGACGCATATAGCGGAAAAACAGGGTCAGCAGCAGGGTTCGAATATGCGCACCGTCGACGTCCGCATCCGACATGATGATGACCTTGCCATACCGGGCCTGATCGAGATCGAAGGTGCGTCCCGAACCGGCACCAATCACCTGAATGATGTTGGCGCATTCGGCGTTCTTCAGCATGTCGGCAAGCGATGCCTTCTGCACATTCAAAATTTTGCCGCGGATCGGGAAAAGTGCCTGCACTTCGCTGTCACGCGCCGGTTTTGCGGTGCCGAGCGCCGAGTCACCCTCGACGATGAACAGCTCGCTGCGTTCGACATCGTTTGAGCGGCAGTCAACGAGTTTCGCCGGGAGTGACGAGTTTTCGAGCGCGTTTTTGCGACGCTGCGTCTCTTTGTGAGCGCGCGCCGAAATGCGGCTTTTCATCTCGGTGACGACTTTTTCGAGCAGCATCGAAGTTTCGGTTTTGTCCTGCCGCTTTGTCGACCCAAACCGCTCTTTCAACCCCGCCGTAACCGCCTTCGACACGATTTGCCGCGCCTGCGGGGTTCCGAGCACCTCTTTGGTTTGGCCCTCAAATTGCGGTTCGGGGATGCGCACGGTCACCACGGCGGTCAGCCCGGCGAGCACATCGTCCTTTTCAAGTTTGTCGTTACCAACCTTGAGGCGGCGCGCATTTTTTGTGATTTCATCTCGCACCACTTTGACGAGGGCCTGCTCAAAACCGGCCAGGTGGGTGCCACCCTTGGGGGTTGCGATGATGTTCACAAAACTGCGCTGTGTGGTTTCGTAGCCGATCCCCCAACGCAGGGCAACATCGACGTGCATCTCGCGATCAACCTCGCGCGAAACCATATGTCCCGAGGCTTCATCGAGCACCGGCACGGTTTCGACGTACTCCCCCGACCCCTGAATGCGCCAGGTTTCGGTGACGGATGCATCCGGTGCCAGATATTCGACAAACTCTGAAATACCGCCCTCATAGCGGTAGGTTTCAACCTCGGGTTCGTCGGGATCGCGCCGGTCATCGATGGTGATTGCCAGCCCTGGCACCAAAAACGCGGTCTGTCGAGCGCGTTCCTGCAGCTTTGCCAGATCAAATTCGGCGTCCTGTACGAACACCTGCGGATCGGCCCAGTAGCGCACGCGGGTGCCGGTGACACCGCGTTTTACCTTGCCGAGTTGGCGCAGTGACGCTGATCCGGGATGCTCGGTGAATTTGGCATCGGGTGTCGGTTCGGCCTTGCCGTCGGCAAATTCGCCGGCCACGCCGCGGCGAAAGCTCATCGCGTGGGTTACCCCACCGCGGTCAACTTCAACATCGAGCCGCGCCGAGAGCGCGTTCACCACTGAAGCACCCACACCGTGCAGACCACCTGCCGCGCCATAGTTGCCGCCGCCAAATTTGCCGCCGGCATGCAGTTTTGTGTACACCACCTGCACACCGGTCATACCGGTGCGCGGCTCAATATCGGTGGGAATACCGCGTCCGCGGTCGTGCACCTCAACCGAGCCGTCGGGATTGAGCCGCACCAAAATTTCGTCGCCGTAGCCGCCCAGCGCCTCATCGACGGCGTTGTCGATGATTTCCCAAAGGCAGTGCATCAGGCCGCGCGAATCGGTCGAGCCGATATACATACCCGGCCGCTTCCGCACCGCCTCGAGTCCGTCGAGCACCTGCAGCTGTGCGGCTGAGTAGTCGTTGGCCAATGCGCCTCCGGTAGCGGTGTGAGAGCGAATAGATACAGCAAAAATCTATTGCCGTTCCTCCCAATCTCCCCTCAGGCGCACCGGCCTTCGATAAACCAATCGCTAGAATTGTCGCCAGCCAACGACCCCGATTGAAAAGTGAGCTTCGCCCGTGGCAAATCTGCGTTTTTCGTATTTTCTTGAGCGTGCCAGGGCCGCGAATCTGCCACGGGTGTGGCAGATGGCTGGCGCTATCGGCCACCAGTTCCGCAAGCCGAGGCTGAATGTGTTCTGCGACATGCTCTGGTCGGCCGCTCGCTACGATTGCGCCTTCCAAGACTTCCAAGACTGGGACTTTGCGATTCTGTCGCGTGCCGAGCGCCGCACCTACATCACGCATCCGATGTCGAACCGCTATGCTCTGCAGCTCAACACCGACAAGCGTGCCAACCGTGATCTCAGTGATAAGTCGCGTTTTAACGTGCGCTTTAGCGATGTGATCGGACGCGAGTGGCTCGACGTGCGCGAAACAAACGAGGATGAACTCGCGGCATTCCTCAATCGGTTCACGGATGTGATGGTGAAGGTTCCCGATTCACTGGGAGGCAAGGGGATCGAACGCATCCGCACCGCCGACGTCACGGATGTGGCTGCTTTTCGCGCTGAACGGATGCGTAACCGCCAGTTCCTGGTTGAGGAATTTTTGCAGCAGCATCCTCGTATGGCCGAACTCAATTCGTCGAGTGTCAACACCATGCGCATCGCCAGCTATAACGATGGCAAGCGAGTGCACATCCTTTGCCGGGCACTGCGCATCGGTGCCGGTGGCGACGTCGATAATTTTTCGGGCGGCGGTATGTACACGATGCTCTCGCCCGAGGGTACTGCGCTCTACCCGGCATTCGATGATGCCAACGCCACCCACGGTATCCACCCGCTGACCGGTGTGCCGATCGTTGGTTTTGAGGTGCCGCTTTTTGCCGAGGCCATCGAGGCGGTCAAGGCTGCGGCACAGCGCATCCCTGAGGTGCCCTATGTGGGCTGGGATGTGGCGATCGCCCCCGATCGGCCGGTTCTGATCGAGGGCAACTACAACACCGGCGTATTCCAGGCCAAGCCCTCTGTTTCGGGGCTCCGTCGCGGTTTGCTGCCGGTGTATCGCGCCGCAATCGGGCACTAGCGGTCGCGGCTCAGCTGGCCGCCGCAACGCATTGGGCGTGCGACACCGAACACGGTAGTCGCACGCCCAATCTGTTGCCAGACTCTGGCTATTTGTCGTTTCGCGGCCGGATAATTCCCATCGGTGTCGACTGGGTGCCCTGCCCGAGCGGGTTATCGGCGAGCACCCGAGCCCAGTGCTCGTTGCGTTTGTGGTCGAGTGTTGAGCCGAGAATATTGCCGCCAATGTCGTTGATGTCGACGATCAGCACGTCCACCCGGTTGCCGAGCAACACTTTCAGGTCGGTAGCAACCCGGTTGGGTTGTGCGGGACCAAGCACCACCGAACGGTCGTAGGGCGGGATTGTACCCTCTGTGGGGCCGTCAATCGCGCGCGCCTTTTCACCGGCGACGCGATAAAAATCGCCCGAGCGGCGCAGGAGTTTTTTCGACACCACCGACACCGCCGCGGCCAGCAGGATGCGCGGTGTACCGCATTCTCGCAGCGCCATCTCCATAGTCTCGGGCATTCCGAGTCCGATGCCGTGCGGGGTGCGAGTCACATACTTTGACAGCACGGTGGCCAGTCGCCGGGGCTTGATCTCTTCAAGCAGCATCGAGCGGCCCTGCGTGATTGCCACGATTTTTTCGGTGACAAACAAAATGTCGCCGTCCTGCACCACGGGAGCCGCGTAGGTGCGCACGACCTGACGGAGGTCGTCATCGGGCATAACCACATGGGTTTTGATCGGTAGCCGGTCGTAAGCCACGCCGTCGGCCGTATTGGTGAGGGCCTTGCCCTCGTTTGCCTGCAGTTGTTCTGTCACAGCCCTGCTACCTCTCCCCTAGCCGCGGGCAGCCGCAACCGCGTCGCGCAGGATGCTGAGACCGGCTTTGAGGGTTTCCATATCGCCGTTGAGTGTCGGCATGATCTTGACGACCTCGTCATAAGCGCCCGCAGTCTCGACAACCAGGCCGCGCTCAAAAGCGGCACGCGAGATGCGACCGGCAAGCTCGCGATCTTGTTCACAGACGAGGCCCTGTAGGAGTCCCCGGCCACGCACCGAAAATTCGCCAGGGTACTGCTCGGCGATCTCGTTGAGCGTGGTCACCACTTCATCCGCGCGCTCGGCGATGGTGTTTTCGAGCTGGTCGTCGCTCCAGAATTTTTCAATTGATTTGGCAGCACCGACGAAGGCAATCGAGTTACCACGGAAGGTGCCAGTGTGCATTGCCGGCTGCCACTTGTCGAGCTCGGGTTTGATCAGCAGCAGTGACATCGGGAAGCCGTAGCCCGAAAGCGACTTCGACAGGGTGACCATATCGGGTACGATGCCCGACTCTTCAAAACCAAAGAATTTGCCCGAGCGGCCAATGCCGATCTGGATTTCATCGCAGATGAGCACGATGCCGTACTCATCACACAGCGCACGCAGATCGCGCAGCCACTGCGCGCTCGCCACGTTCACGCCACCCTCGCCCTGCACCGTCTCGACGATGATCGCGGCCGGCAGATCGAGCCCGCTCGAGGGGTCTTCGATGTGCTTGCGCAGCAGCGCTACGGTGTCGATCTCGTCGCCGTAGTAGCCGTCGTACGGATGGAAGGTGACATCGTTCAAGGTCGTGCCAGCAGCCTGCCGGAACCACTGGTTCGCGGTGGCGGCCAGTGCGCCCAGCGACAGGCCGTGATAGCCGTGCGTGAACGCGACAACGCCGGTGCGACCGGTTGCCATCCGCGCCAGTTTGAGCGCGGCTTCAACAGTGTTGGCGCCGGTCGGACCGGTGAACTGTACGCGGTAGTCGAGACCACGCGGTGCCAGGATGCGATCACGGAACAGCTCGAGGAAGTGGCGCTTGCTGGTGGTGGCCATATCGAGCGCGTGCTGCAGCTGGTCGCTGCGCAAAAACTCGATTACCGCTTCCTGAATGTCCGGGTCGTTGTGACCGTAGTTGACCGCGCCGGCCCCACAGAAGAAGTCGATGTACTCCCGTCCATCCTCGTCAGTGAGCTTCGATCCCTTCGCGGTGGTGAACACCGTGGGGAACGAACGAATGTAGCTACGAACTTCTGATTCAGTCTGGTCGAAAACCGACAGGTTCATGTGGGGTCCTTCCTATGCTCGAAGCAAAAATGCTACTCCAGGTAATCACGGAGCGACTGCGAGCGAGACGGGTGGCGCAGTTTTGCCATCGTCTTTGATTCGATCTGTCGGATGCGCTCACGGGTGACGCCGAAAGTTTCACCGATCTGGTCGAGTGTTTTGGGCATACCGTCACCGATACCAAAACGCATCCGAATCACTCCGGCCTCGCGCTCCGAGAGCGAATCAAGCAGCGACTCGAGCTGACGCTGCAGCATCGTGAAGCTCACCGCGTCGGCGGGCACCACGGCCTCGGTGTCCTCAATCAGGTCACCAAACTCCGAGTCGCCATCTTCACCCAGCGGAGTGTGCAGCGAAATCGGTTCACGACCATACTTCTGCACCTCAACAACCTTTTCGGGCGTCATATCAAGCTCGTGTGCGAGCTCTTCAGGCGTGGGTTCGCGGCCCAGGTCTTGCAACATCTGCCGCTGCACGCGAGCGAGTTTGTTGATGACCTCAACCATGTGTACGGGGATGCGGATAGTGCGCGCCTGGTCTGCCATAGCGCGGGTGATTGCCTGACGAATCCACCAGGTGGCGTAGGTCGAAAACTTAAAGCCCTTGGTGTAGTCAAATTTTTCGACCGCGCGAATAAGACCGAGGTTCCCCTCCTGGATCAGGTCGAGGAACTGCATCCCGCGCCCGGTGTAGCGCTTGGCGAGCGAAACAACCAGACGCAGGTTGGCACCCAGCAGGTGGCTCTTGGCACGGCGACCGTCACGCACAATCCACTTGAGCTCACGCACATATTTCGGGTCGAGCCCTTGTTCGCGCAGCAGTTTATCTTCGGCGTACAGCCCCGCCTCGATTCGCATGGCCAGATCGACCTCTTCGGCTGCGTTCAGCAGCGGCACTTTACCGATCTGCTTGAGGTAGTCCTTCACCGGATCGGCGGTGGCGCCGGTGATGGCCGTCGAGTAGACGGGCTGGTCGTCGTCGTCCTTATTGCTCAGCACCAAAGCACCGGCGGCACGGACCGCCGTTTCTGCCTTGGCAACATCCTCTTCGGGATCTTCCGACTTTTCGTCGCGCTCGCCCAGATCGGGGTCGTCGTCAGCCTCAGCATCGTCTTCGACGTCGGCCGACTCTTCCATATCGGCCTCATCGACCTCGTGATCTTCATCGAGGTCGATCACTTCATTTTCGACCGTAGACTTGCTCGATTTTGCCGTCGACTTGCTTGCTGCGCGCTTGCGAGCGGGGGTTTTTTCTGCCACCTCGGTTGCCGAACCGTCGGCCGCGATAATCGCCTCGATCAGCTCGGCCTTGCGCATTGAGCTGATGCCGTCGACACCGGCTTCCTTGGCAATTTTGCGCAGCTCGGCGACCACCTTGCCGCGCAGCTGCGCCTCGGTAAACCCATCCCCCGCATCCTCGGCGGGCTGTTTCGCTTTCGACGCGCCAGCGGCCGACTTTGGCTTCGTTGCCTTTGCCGCCGACTTCTTTTTCGCTGCGGGCTTGCTGTCCGCTGCGGCGGTTTCGCCAGCCCCACCGGCATTCGCAATAATGGCGGCAACCAGGTCAGCCTTCCGCATCCCGGAGGCACCGGCGACGCCGGCATCCTTAGCGATTTCGCGCAGTTCAACCACGCGCTTGTTAGAAAGTTCAGTCTCGGTGTACGAAGCGACCTGCTTGGATGCGCTGGCCATGTTGTATCCCCTCTCACCGCAGGCAAAATGAAACCCCAAGTCAAGTCGCACGAAACGATTGACCGGGTTAGGCATTCGATACTACAGTGTGCCACCGCTTGCTATTCCCAGCGGCACTCAGCTTTCTACGGCGAGTGTTCCCTCGCGTATGTCCGGTACGCCTATATCCGGCAATGACCCCAAGCTGCGGCCAATTAGTTGTCGTGCTTGCGGCGCAGCTGACGTGCAACTGCCAACCACAGCGGCGCCACGGTAACGCCCTCTTCTGCGGCCAGCCGCGAGCGCGTGCGGCGCCGCTCCGCCAATAGCCCGCCGATACCAACGACGATCATCAACGGAATGGCCCAGAGCGCGATCTGGTAGGCATCCCAGCTCGGCACGCCCGCTGCGGTTTGCGGCCCGAAGTCGAGCCCCAATCCAATCAGCAGCATGGTGATTGCACTCGCAGTGAAGCCACCGATATTTACGATGCCCGAGGCCGAGCCGTAGCTGGAGGCCGGGTTAAAGGTGCGCGCGAAATCAAAGCCAATGGTCGAGCCCGGCCCACACACCCCGGTCGCAACCAGCACAATCAGGAAGTACCACAGCGGCGGCACACCGGGCCACACAATCAGACCAATCCAGGATGCGGTCATCAGGCTCGCCAGCAAAACCACAATATTTGATCGTCGCAGCGGCCAACGTGCCGTTGCCAGCCCAATCCAGGGCCCGGCGATCATACCCACCAACATGGGCACAATCAGCAGCACAGCGGCAAGTTCTTTCGCCAGCCCCAGCCCCTGCACCATGATCGGATATCCCCACAGCAGTGCAAACACGGTGCCCACAAACTGTGACGAAAAGTGCGCCCAAAAACCCATGCGGGTGCCGGGGCGCACGAAAGCGTCACCGAGTTTCACGAATGCGCCGCGCAGCGACACGCGGCTACCGGCGGTGCGCTTCCATGGAGTGTCGGAAAGCACCACCGCAACTAAAATCGCGACAATTACCGACAGTGCCGCGGTCGACAAAAACGCCACGGTCCAGTTACTCCAGTGCAGCAGCATCGCGAACGGTACCGCTGAAAGAAACTGGCCGATCTGACCGAGGTTGCTGAACCACTGCTGCATCAGCGGCACCCGGCGCTGCGGGAACCACGCGGCGATGATGCGCAGACCCGAAACAAATGTGGTGGCGTCACCGATACCCACCAGGATGCGGCCAAGCACAGCGACCTCGAGCGTTGGCGCGAAAGCCACCACTGCCTGTCCGAGTGCCATACCGATGGCACCGGCAAGAATCAGCATCCGCGGGCCGAAGCGGTCAAGCAGCATCCCGACCGGAATCTGCATGAGCGCGTATACGGCCATCTGCATCACGCCAAGTGTCGACAGGGCAGCACCGCCAGCATCGAAGCGATTGGCCGCATCCACCCCGGCAACCCCCAGTGACGAGCGCTGGGTGACCGCGATGAGATACGCGAATAGCGCGATAGCGAACATTACGGTCGGCAGCCGTCGCGGCACAAGCTGCAGGGCTGCCGTGGTGGGGTTGGTGAACTCGTCGGGTTCGTTCGCTGCCTTGTCGGTGCTCAATTCGCGCCGTCCGACCTTGATTTCAGGTAGCGCTCGAGCTCGGCCGCGATCTTGTCAGCGTCGGGTAGTTCGCCGTCGGCGTTAGCGAACGGGTTTTCGAGCGGCGTGCCCTTCAAAAAACCGTCATACTGCTGCTCGAGCACTTCGACGAGTTTGACCGCCTCATCGTTCTCGGTGAGCGTTTCGTCGAACGTGGCACGAAACTCGCGATCGCGTTCTCGCAGCGATTCGGTTGGCACCAGGATGCCGTCAACGGTGCCGAGTGCCTCGAGCAGCCGCATCGCCCCCGCCGGATAAGCACCGTCCGCCAAATAGTGCGGTGTGAGCACCACGATGCTCACCACGTCGAGCTCCTGCTGCATCCGCTGATATTCGAGCAGGTGCAGCGCGTGAGCCGGCGCTTCGACGTGTGCTTTCCACACCGAGAGCTGCTCGATAATCTCTTCGCGGTTCCCGGTTGCGGCAACGCGAATAGGCCGGGTGTGCGGCACCGGCATCGGGATGCTGTGGGCCCACGTCACACTCGACACTGCGAAATGCGTGGTGACTTCATTGAGGGCGCGAGTGAACGCTTCCCAGCGGAAGTCGGGTTCAAATCCCGAGAGCAGCAGGAAGGGCTGCCCGATCGAGTCGCGCAACAGTCGCAGATCGAGACGGGCGCTGCGGAAGTCGCTGATGTGGTTCCCTTCGACTTTCACGAGCGGCCGCCGGGCTCGATAGTCGAGCAGCGAATCAGTGTCGAACACCGCCACCAGCTGCCCGCCATCGTCAGCAAGCATGGTTTCGACGCTCAGCGCAACAGTGTGGTCGGCGTCACGATACCCGTCGAGCAGCGCCACCAGCGGCAGCCCCTGTGGCACCGCTGCCCAGTGCGCCGCGGGTTCAAAAAGTGAGTCGCGACCAATCATGAACGCCATGGTACGCGGCTCGCCGAAAAATTCTGGCTGGTTCGCTGACGGCGTGACCGTTCGCGCGGCACCGACCGGATGCTGGCAGCCGCTTGGTCACGCGGGTACGGCGCTCTTTCAGCCCGGGGCGCTTAGAGTCTGCACTATGCAGATTCCTAGTTTTTCGTTGATTGATTCGACCGCGGGCGCCGCTGGCATCATCTTCATCCCGGTGCTCGGTTCTGATACCCCGCAGCTGCTGGCTGCGAACGACTATGGCATCACCGCCGAGCGCCTAGTGGCACTCGATTTCACCGGTAAGGCTGAGGCAACCCTTCGCGTGTTGATCACCGATGGTGAAACCGAACGCCCCGCCCTGCTGGTGGGTATCGGTGGCGAGCGTGAGCTTGAGGCGATTCGCCGTGCCGCTGGTGTGGCCGCCCGCGCGCTCGCTGAGGCCGAGCAGGTCATCGTTGATTTTGCTGGCAGCGCCGACGAGGTAGAAGCGTTTGCCACCGGTTTTGCGCTGGGCGCGCACAAGCTCGACCGCTTCCTCAGCACGGCTGATGAGCACGACCGCGAGGTTGCGTTTGTGGCTGGAGGCGAGGAGTTCGCCGAGGCACTGCTGCAGGCAAGTGTGCTTTCCGAGTCGGCTGCGCTGGCTCGCGACTTGGCCAACACCCCGCCGAGCGACCTGGTTCCCGAAGACTTCGCTGCGCTCGCCCAGGATGTACTTGCCGAGTACGAGGTTGAGGTTGAGGTTTGGGATGAGGCAGCGCTCGAAGAAGCCGGTTGCGGCGGCATCCTCGGGGTCGGCCGTGGTTCAGACAACCCGCCGCGACTCGTGCAGCTGCGCTACAACCCCGAAAACGCCGCCAAACACATTGCGCTGGTTGGTAAGGGCATCACGTTCGACACCGGTGGCCTTTCGCTCAAGCCCGCCGGTTCGATGCTCGGCATGAAATTCGATATGTCGGGTGCCGCGTCGGTGCTTGCCACCCTGCTCGCGGTGGCAAAGCTCGGGCTGCACGTGCAGGTGACCGGCTACTGCTGCCTCGCCGAAAACATGCCTTCGGGCTCGGCGATCAAGCCGGATGATGTACTCACAATGCGCAATGGCACCACCGTGGAAGTCACCAACACTGATGCCGAGGGTCGGCTGGTTTTGGCCGATGGCCTGTGCCTGGCCTCAGAGCAGCGTCCCGACCTCATCATTGATATCGCCACGCTCACCGGTGCCCAGGTAGTTGCACTCGGTAGCCGCACCACCGGTTTGATGGGGAACACCGATGACTGGCGCGATGCGGCCGTCGCTGCCGCGAAGCAGACGGGCGAACCGCTGTGGCCGATGCCGATTCCGGAAGAGCTCGACGACGCGTTGAAGTCGAATGTCGCCGACATTGTCAATGCAAAGCCCGGCTTCCGTCAGGCCGGCATGCTCTTTGCGGGTGCGTTCCTCGAACGATTTGTCGGTGAAGATGCCGACGGGAAACCGCTGCCGTGGCTGCACTTCGATATCGCCGGCCCGGCCAATAGCGACAGCGCCTACGGCTACATCAACAAGGGTGCCACCGGAAATCCGGTGCGCACGCTCGTTGAGCTGATCGCCGCGGCCCAATAGCGATTACGCACACGCGCTCATGATTTGCGGCTGGTTTGGGATGCATCCGAGCCAGCCGCAAACCTTTTCTGGACTCACAATCAAGATTGCGCAAGGTTGCGCGGTGTAGGCTGACGCGAGGTATCGGCTGAGCGCGAATTCGTGGCAGTAATCCTGCTGACGACAAGCATTCTGCATGAGCACAGAACTTCCACAACACACACCGAGAGGGAGCTCCAGGAGTGTCAGAACACAACTTTGATCTGGTCGTACTTGGCGGCGGAAGCGCCGGCTACGCCGCAGCCGTCCGCGGTGTCCAACTAGGCATGTCAGCTGTGGTGATCGAAAAAGACAAGCTTGGCGGCACCTGCTTGCACCGCGGCTGCGTACCCACCAAGGCGATGCTGCACAGCGCCGAGGTGGCGGATGCGGTGGCCGATGGCGCCCGCATGGGCATCAATCTGAGTCTTGAAGGCGTAGACGCCGAGAAGATCGCCGCGTTCCGCGACGGCATCGTCTCGTCCAAGCACAAGGGTCTACAGGGCCTGCTGAAGATGCGCGGTGTCGAAGTTGTCGAGGGTTTCGGTCGTCTCGTCGACGACAAGACCGTTGAGGTCGACGGTGAGCGCTATGTCGGTAAGCACATCGTGCTGGCAACCGGATCGTACTCCAAAACCATTCCCGGCCTTGAGATCACCGGCAATGTCATCACTTCAGACCAGGCACTACAGATGAACTGGGTGCCGCGCCGGGCCGTGGTGCTCGGTGGTGGTGTGATCGGTCTCGAGTTCGCCAGCCTCTGGCGTTCACTCGGTGCCGAGGTCACCATTATTGAAGGACTTGACCGGCTTGCAGCGGCCGAGGACGTTGCGCTTTCGAAGCAGCTCGAACGCGCCTTCCGCAAGCGCGGCATTAATTTCCACACCAACACCAAGTTCGACTCGGTCACGCAGGACGAGTACGGCGTTCACGTGAAGACCGACAAGGGTGAAGTTATCGATGGCGATGTGCTGATGGTTGCCGTTGGTCGTGGCCCGGTCACCTCCGACCTCGGTTTTGAGCGTGTCGGAATCAATATGGAGCGTGGTTTTGTCATCGTTGATGAAAACCTGCAGTCTTCGGTTCCCGGCATCTACGCCATCGGTGATATCACGCCGGGCCTGCAGCTTGCGCACCGCAGCTACGCCCACGGAATTTTTGTCGCCGAGCACATTGCCGGCCTCAACCCGCAGCTCGTCAGCGACGCCAACATCCCGAAGGTGACCTACTGTGAGCCGCAGCTTGCTTCGGTGGGACTCACCGAAGCCAAGGCACGCGAAACGCACGGCGACGACGCCATCGCCACCTATGAGTACAACCTGGCCGGTAACGCCAAGAGCTCGATTCTCGGCACCGCCGGTATTGCCAAGGTGGTGCGGGTCAAGGACGGCCCGGTTGTTGGCATCCACCTGATCGGTGCTCGCGTTGGCGAGCTCGTTGGTGAGGCCCAGCTGATCGTCAACTGGGATGCTTATCCCGAGGACGTAGCGCCGCTCATCCACGCCCACCCGACCCAGAATGAAGTGCTTGGCGAGGCCATGATGGCACTCGCCGGTCAACCGCTGCACGCGGTCTAGACACCTGCTCGAGCTTGAATAACACAATTAGGAGCGATTCCAGATGACTCAGGATGTAACACTCCCCGCGCTCGGTGAGAGCGTTACCGAAGGAACGGTAACTCGCTGGCTCAAGCAGGTCGGTGAGACGGTCGAGGTCGACGAGCCGCTGCTCGAGGTCTCAACCGACAAGGTCGACACCGAGGTGCCCTCTCCCGTAGCCGGCACTGTCGAAGAAATCCTCGTTGGCGAAGACGAAACGGTAGACGTTGGCGCGGTGCTGGCCCGCATCGGCGACGGCAGCGGCGCGGCCGCGCCCGCGTCGGATGCTGCCCCTGCCGCATCCGACGCCGAACCAGAAGCTGAACAAGAAGCTGAACCCCAGACTGAGCCTGCAGCTGCTACCGAGGCGCAGCCAGAATCGGGTGACGCTCAGGACGTCACCCTGCCCGCGCTCGGCGAAAGTGTTACCGAGGGCGTAGTCACTCGCTGGCTCAAGCAGGTCGGTGAGACGGTCGAGGTCGACGAGCCGCTGCTCGAAGTCTCAACCGACAAGGTCGACACTGAGGTGCCCTCCCCCGCAGCCGGTACCGTACTCGAGATCCTGGTTGGTGAGGACGAGACCGCCGAGGTTGGCGCTGTTTTGGCTCGCGTTGGTTCGGGATCGGCAGCATCGGCACAGTCATCCGAGCCGGAAGCGGCTCCGGCCGAGGCGCCGGAAGCACCAGCGGCAGAGCCTGCACCGGCCGCACCCGCCGCAGCCACTGCACCAGCCGCTCCGAAGGCACCCGCCGCACCCCAGGCACCGACCGCCCCGAAGGCTCCGGCTGCGCCCGCAGCACCGAAGACCCCTGCTGCCCCGGCAGCACCGAAGGCACCCGCCGCACCGAAGGCCCAAGCCAGCGACCCTCGCTATGTCACCCCGATCGTGCGCAAGCTCGCGCAAGAGCGCGGTGTTGACCTCAGCACCATCGTCGGCACCGGCGTTGGTGGCCGCATCCGTAAGGAAGACGTCCTCAATGCGGTAGTCGAGGCTCCGGCAGCCGCCACCCCCGCTGCCGCTGGCACGGCCGACACCCCGACCCCGTTTGAGGTTTCGCCGCTGCGCGGCACCACCCAGAAGATGTCGCGTCTGCGCAAAGTCATTTCGCAGCGTGCCGTTGAGTCGATGACCCAGACTGCCCAGCTGACCACTGTGGTTGAGGTGGACGTCACTCGGGTTGCCGAGCTGCGCAATCGCCGCAAGGCCGAGTTCCTCGAGAAGACCGGTTCGAAGCTCTCGTACCTGCCCTTCTTCACCCTTGCGGCTATTGAGGCCCTGCAGACCTACCCGATCATCAACTCGACTGTGCAGGGCGACGAAATCGTCTACCCCGGCTACGAAAACATCTCGATGGCGGTTGACACCGAGCGCGGTCTACTCACCCCGGTCATCAAGAATGCCGCAGGAATGAGCATCGCCGACCTCGCCAAGTCGATCGATGACCTGGCAACCCGCACCCGCGACAACAAGCTGCTGCCCGACGAACTGGCCGGTGGCACGTTCACGGTCACCAACACCGGTTCGCGTGGCGCACTGTTCGACACCCCGGTCGTGTTCCTCCCGCAGGAAGCAATCCTCGGCACCGGCGCTGTTGTCAAGCGCCCGGCCGTGGTGCCCACTGCCGACGGTGGCGAGGCGATCGCGGTTCGTTCAATGGTGTACCTGGCCCTGAGCTACGACCACCGCATCATCGACGGCGCCGACGCTGCTCGCTTCCTTGCCCAGGTCAAGCAGCGCCTCGAAGAGGGTGCATTCGAGGGTAACCTCGGCATCTAGCACAACCGGGCGCACGCAGCCCAGCCGTGTGCCGGAACCGAGAGTTTGAGGGTGGATCACCGCGGTGATCCACCCTCAAACTCTGTCTCGAGCAGGGGCACTAACCGATCAGCGGCACTGACCGCACGGCGGCGCCTATTGCAGAGCGGCGCTTACTGAATGGCCAGCCCGCAGTTGCCAGGTTTATTCGCTGTGCAACCACACCTCTCGCAGCAGCCAGCCGCGCTCAACATCACGCATCACTGCCACCGCCACTCGTCCATCCGAGCTGCGGTATAACTCAACATCACCCAAATCGGTGCTTTTGTGCCACTGCGTTGCCGTGATGATGCGCGCTTGCGAATCACCTGCGCCGATAGCTTCAACATCAATTTCGAGGCCCGGCGCTGATGCTGCATACAGGGTGTTGAGACACTCCGCATCCCCGGCCTCAAGGCAGGCATTGCGCCGCTGTACGAGCTCTTCCACAACCGCTCCCGAATCGCCGGCGGCATCCGTCGAATCATCAGCCGCGACGGCATTGCTGTCGGTAGCCTGCACAGCCGAGCTAGAGCTTTCATCGGCAGACATCTCCTGGCCGCTGGCTTCGCGCTCCGTCACCACTTGCGCGCGTTGATCCGCGGGCTCCGCATCTGCACTCGCACCGGCGGCTTGCAGCACCACACCAGCAGCAACTGTGACAGCACCAATCGCGGCAACCCCCAACCAAATCGCAGGTCGGATCGGTGCGGCAAGCCGCCGGCAACGCTCAATAGTTGGTTCGAGCACCGCATAGCGCCTGCGCGGTGCGGTTGCCAGCAGCGGTTCATCATCATCAGATCCGGCCTCAAACGCATGTTGGAGACCGCTGAGTTGTGTTCGCAAAGCGCTCGGCTCGCTATGCGGCTGGGTGCTCGTGAGCGGTGGCACGGCTGCTGCGGGTGCCCAGCGAAACAGCGCGTCCAGCAGCGCGGCGGCAGCCTGATCATCGGCAACACCACTACGCAACTGATCGATCGACTGCCGCAGCGCCGCCGTGGCCGGACTCGAACACTGTGCTAGCAGGGCGTCGGCGATCTGCCCGAGCGCACGCAAATCGGAGCCCAACTGCAAATCGCGACGCAGATTTGAAAGTTTCGCCAGCTCGGTGGCGGCATGCCAATCACCAAGCTGCGGCCGGCCGGCCTCATCGATGCTGCAACATCGCAGACTCAATTCGCCGTGGGCGACGCCGCTACGATGCGCCACCGCAATCGTCTCAGCAATCGGCACGAGCATCGTGACAATACTGCCGGCCTCGAGTTCAACGCCGTGTGCCACATATTCGGCGAAGCTAGTGAGATAGTGCAGCGGATAGATCGCGATGCGCCAATGTTCGGTCGCCGGCACTTCTTCAGCCCGTGGCACGAAGTCGGCCTCGAGCCGACTCCGAATCGCACACTCAGCCAAGAGCCCGGCCGAATCAGCCTCCGGCACCACCACCGCGCACCGCTCCAAATAACTAATAGTCGCCGGATCTACAGCTGCGAAACCACCCCAGTGCGTGCTGGCCACGGCAGCAGCGTCGCCGCGCTCCCCCACAACCGCAAACTGCGCCCGCCCGGCCGCATCGTCAGCAAGACGGCGCACCAGCCGCCAGCCCGCAATGACCTCGCCCAGCTGTGGTGCATCCCCTTGCCTGGATCGTGTAATGCTCGTCATGGCAGCCAAGTGTCGCTGATCCTGCCGCAGTAACCACTCGCATACTGAGGTCGCTGTGGAAACTCGAGCTGTCAGTGGGTTGTGGAAACTGCCTTCTCGCTCAGAGCGCAGGCGCGGTTTCTGCCGGTGCGGCAGATCCCACCTAGAATTGAGCATTATGGCGAATACATCGAGCGCGCAGACGCAGAAGCAGCCCGGACGCATCCGGCAAATTATCGACATCGTCAAAATGACGGCCAAGTACGACAAGCTCGCGATCGTGTTGATGATCGCGGCGGTGGTGCTGCCGATCGTTGCCGGTGTGCTGCTTGTTGTGTTTGTGTACAACAACTGGGTCATGTGGATCCTGATGATGCTGCTGTCGCTGCTGGTGGCGCTGCTGCTGTTCATGATGACCCTCAACCGGCGAGCCGAACGCGTGGCCTACAGCCAGCTCGAAGGCCAAAAGGGAGCCTCGGGCGCGGTGCTCTCGTCGTCACTGCGCGGCCAGTGGAAAACCAGCGACACTCCGGTGGCAATGAACCCGCGCACGCAGGACGTCGTTTTCCGTGCGATCGGTAAGCCCGGTGTGGTGCTCATCACCGAATCGGATAGTGCCGCCTCGAAAAAACTGCTGGCGGATGAGCGCCGCAAGCTGCAGCGGATTTTGCCGAACGTGCCGATACACCACATCCTTGTGGGTCAGGGCGGGATTAAGCTCGGCCAGCTGCGTCGCGAACTGAAAAAGCTGCCGAAAAAGCTCAACAAGGCCGAAATCCTCGCCGTTGACAAGCGGCTCGCATCACTGCAGCAGTCATCGCTGCCAATTCCAAAGGGCATCGACCCGAACCGGGTTCGCCGCTCGCGCTCGCAGATGCGCTAGTCGCATGTAACTACACGGTGGTGGTCGGCTCGGCTGGCCACCACCGTTTTTTGTCAGCTGGCGGATGCAGCGTGAGCTACTCGGCAACGTAACGGCGCAGCACCAGCCCCGAGAGCACATCATGTGCCCCGCGCTGATCCACATCGGTGATGAGCGCGGGAATCACAAGCACCACGAGGGTCTGTCGAATCCACGGACGCCACCATCCCGGTGCCTTCCCAGCCACCGTGTTCAGGCGCATCCCGCACAGCAGATGCCCGATCGAGCCGCCAAAAAGTGTGATGGTCAGGGCCGTAATCGCCACGAACAGCACCATGATGGCGACCGGGTGATAGTTAAAAAATTGCCAGGCGAGCAGGCATGCGAGCCCCCAGTCGATGATCAGGCCGACCACTCGCCGCCCATAGCTGGCGATCGACCCCGGCCCGTCCTCGGGTAGGCCCAGACGCTGCCCGGGATACGCGGATTCTGGTGAGGCGGAGGAGTTCGACATGATTTGAAGTGTATTGCGCTGCACGACTTCCTGCATTGCGCTGAATGTCATCGGCATAACGCCCCGTATTATTGAGGCATGCAAGACGGGCCACGGACGTTGTGGCACCGGGCTCGTTTCGGCATTATGCCCAACCCGCACAACGACTGGAGAACAATGTTCACCACGCCCGCAGAATTGATGACGTTTATTAAAGAGAACGCGATCGTATTCGTCGACGTTCGTTTCTGTGACCTGCACGGGGTGCAGCAGCACTTCAACATCCCGGCAGACTCTGTGGACGAGGAGTTCTTCTCGGTGGGCCAGCTGTTTGACGGCTCCTCAATCGCCGGCTTTGCGCAGATCAACGAATCGGATCTGCAGCTCATCCCCGATGTGACCACCGCCTACGTTGACCCGTTCCGTGCCGAACCCACGCTCATCGTTATTTTTGACATCTACGACCCGCGCACCGGTGAAATTTTCCACCGCGATCCCCGTCAGGTCGCCAAAAAGGCAGAAAAATACCTCGCTTCAACCGGCATTGCCGACACCGCGTTTTTCGCTTCCGAGGCCGAGTTCTACCTGTTCGACAGTGTTCGCCACGAGGTCAGCGCCCACCGCAGCTTCTACGAGGTTGACTCGGATGAGGGGTACTGGAACTCGGCTGCCGAAGACGATGGCAACAACCTCGGCAACAAAATCCCGCTCAAGCGCGGCTACTTCCCCGTCCCGCCCACTGACAAGCAGGCAGACATCCGTGACGCCATCTCGGTGACGCTGATGGAAGCGGGTCTGAAGCTCGAGCGCGCCCACCACGAGGTGGGTACCGGCGGTCAGGCCGAGATCAACTACCGTTTCGACACGCTGGTCGCCGCAGCCGATGACCTGCTGAAATTCAAGTACCTCGTCAAGGGTGTCGCAAACGACTGGGGCAAGGTTGCCACCTTCATGCCAAAACCCCTCGCCCACGACAACGGTTCGGGGATGCACACCCACCAGTCGCTGTGGAAGGGCGGCGAGCCGCTGTTCTATGACGAGGCCGGCTACGCATCCCTTTCTGACACCGCACGGTGGTACATCGGAGGTATTCTCAAGCACGCCAACGCGCTGGCCGCATTCACCAACCCGTCGTCGAACTCGTACCGACGCCTGGTGAAGGGATACGAGGCGCCCATCAGTCTCGTCTACTCGCAGGGTAACCGCTCGGCTGCCGTGCGCATCCCGATCACTGGTGCCAACCCGAAGGCCAAGCGCATCGAATTCCGGGTTCCGGATGGCTCAGCAAACCCCTACCTGGCCTTTGCCGCGCAGCTGATGGCTGGTCTCGACGGTATCGATAACCGGATCGAACCGATGGCCCCGATCGATAAAGATCTCTACGAGCTGCCGCCGGAGGAAGCGGCCGATATCCCGCAGCTGTCGACCTCGCTCATCCACTCGCTGCGCGCACTTGAGGAAGACCACGAGTTCCTGCTCAAGGGTGGTGTGTTCACCGAAGACCTCATCCGCACCTGGATCGACCTGAAAATCAACTCGGATGTGGCGCCGCTAGCCGCACTGCCCCACCCCTTCGAGTACCAGACCACATTCGGCTGCTAAAGCGCACCGGATACGCTAAGCGCATCCAACCAGGGCCGCTGTGGCACAGCTTCGGATCGTGCCACAGCGGCCCTTTATGAGTAGCGGCGCAGCGTTGCGTAACGGTGCAGCTATTCGTCGCCGTAAAACAGCCGCTCAAACACCTGCCGTGACCGCCGCGTTGCCTCGAGGTAGTCGTTTTCGAGCTCCATACCGCTGCCCGCCGGATATCCCAGCAGCCGAGCGACACCCTCAAGCTCAACCGGATCGGTCGGCAGCACATCGGTTTGGGTGTTAGCAAACAGGTACACGGCCGAGCGGATGCGCGAGGCCAGCAGCCATGCCCGCCGCAGCACCTGCGCATCCTCGCGACTGACTAGCTCGGCTTCTTCAGCAACCGCGAGCGCCGTGAGTGTCGACGGGGTGCACAGCCCGGGAATGTCGTGGGCGCGATTCATTTGCCACGTTTGCACAAGCCACTCAACATCGCTGAGCGATCCGCGCCCGAGTTTGAGGTGGCGGCGGGGGTCGGCTCCGCGCGGCAGTCGTTCAGATTCCACCCGCGCTTTGATGCGACGAATCTCGCGCAGGTCTGACGCGCTAAGACCGCCAGCCCGGTACCGAATCGGTTCGGCCACTGTGAGAAAGTCGTCACCAAGTTTGGGGCTACCAGCCACCGGGTTAGCGCGCAGTAGTGCCTGGGCTTCCCAGCTGAGTGACCAGCGCTCGTAGTAGCTGCGATAGGCGTCGAGCGACCGGGTCAGCGGCCCGGCCTTACCTTCGGGCCGCAGTGCCGCGTCGAGGTCGAGTGGCAGGCGCGGATCCATGGTGAGTTCCACCATCCGGTGTACGTGCTGCTGCGACCAGCGCTGTTCGTCGCCGTCCTCGCTGCCGTGGTAGACAAACATGACGTCGAGGTCGGATCCGAATCCGAGCTCGGACCCGCCGTAGCGGCCCATTCCGATGACGGCGAACTCGGTGTTGGGATGCGGGTTTTCGTCGAGTAGCCGGGCGCTGGCGTCAGCGGCGCGGATGGTGGCGGTGGCGATATCGGTGAGTCCCTGAGCGGTCTGGTCGATGTTGTTGATGCCGAGGATGAATCCGATCGCCAAGCGGAGCACTTCGCGTCGTCGCATACTGCGAATGATGCGTGCCAGGTCATTTGCCTGCCGGTGCCGTTTGAGTGCGCCCGAGAATTCGATTTCGAGCGCCTCAGGGTTTGTGGGATGCAGCCGGTCGTCTGAGTCGAGCCAGCGCACCGCTTCGGGAAAAAGTTCAAAAAACACCGCGCAGAACCGGCTTGATGACAGTAGTGCGCACAGTCGTCGTGCGGCAAGGTTGGAATCGCGCAGCAGTCGCAGGTACCAGGATGCTTCGCCGTTTTGTTCCGAGAGTTTGCGAAACGCGAGCAGCCCCTGATCGGGGTTGGCTCCACGGCCGAGCCAGTCGATGAGCACTGGCAGCAGGTGCCGCTGCATCGTGGCCCTTCGAGACACTCCCTTGACGAGCGCGTTGATGTGGTTGAGGGCACCCTGCGGGTCGCGATAGCCGCTGGCGCGCAGCCGCACCTCTGCCTGTGCGCTGGTGAGCTGGAACGATTCGCTGGGCAGGGCTGCCACGGCGCTGAGCAGCGGCCGGTAAAACACCTGCTGGTGCAGGCCACGCACGCGGCGACGCACCTCGTTGAGTTCTTGCTGAAGCTGTGCTGCGGTGCCGAGCCGGGCGCCGCGGGCGATGATGCGCAGCTCAGCTTCCGAAACCGGTAGCAGGTGGGTGCGGCGCAGCTGGCGCATTTGGATGCGGTGCTCGAGCAGGCGGAGGAACCGGTAGTCGTTGATGAAATTGGCGCCGTCATCGCGTCCGATGAATCCCTGCGCGACCAGGCCGCTGAGGGCGTCGAGAGTGGAGCGCACCCGCAATGAGGGGTCG
Organism: Gulosibacter sp. GYB002; assembly: GCF_036577665.1. Classification (NCBI taxonomy): domain Bacteria; kingdom Bacillati; phylum Actinomycetota; class Actinomycetes; order Micrococcales; family Microbacteriaceae; genus Gulosibacter; species Gulosibacter sp. GYB002. The sequence continues at coordinate 239,467 of NZ_JARBDD010000014.1, forward strand.
TTTTGGCCGTGCACGAGCTGCAGCAGCTGCACCGTGAATTCGATATCGCGCAGCCCGCCGGGCCCAAGTTTTAGCTCACGCTGCACTTCGTCGGCGGGGATGTTTGCGATGACTCGTTCGCGCATCGCCTGCACCTGCAACACGAAGTCGTCTCGCTCGCTGGCCTGCCACACGAGCGGTTCGATGACCTCGATGAACTCGGCTCCGAGTTCGGCGTCGCCAGCCATCGGGCGCGCTTTGAGCAGGGCTTGAAACTCCCAGTTTTCGGCCCAGCGCTCGTAATAGCGACGGTAGGCGTCAATCGTGCGCACGAGGGCGCCCTGGCGGCCTTCGGGGCGCAGATTCGGGTCGACTTCCCACAGGCCCGGTTCGACAGCCGGTTCTTCGATGATGCGCATCATCTGCCGCGCAATTGCTGTCGCAATATTTGCAACCTGGTTACCGCTGAGGTCGCTACCGTGCTGTGGCTCAGCAACGAACATGACGTCAACGTCCGACACATAGTTGAGTTCTTGCGCCCCACATTTACCCATCGCGATCACCGCGAGTCGCACCTGTTCTATCTGCGCGGCGGGGAATTTACCAAATCCTGGGCTTTCGGAGGCTACCTCGTTGCGCGCAAGCTGCAGCGCGGTTTCGACGGTGGCATCGGCCAGGTCGGTGAGCACCCCGGCGATGCGGTGCAGTGACACCGCCGGGTCGTCGAGCCGCAAGTCGTAGAGCGCGATCCAGGCCAGCACCGAGCGGTAGCCGACACGCAGTGCAGTAACCGCGTCATCCCCGGTCGTGCCGGCCACCGCATCCTGAATGGCGGCAAACACCTGGGCCCGGCTGGGCAATTCGTGTCGCCGCTCGTGAATCCACTCGAGCCGGTCGGGGTGGCGGCGCAAAAATTCACCAAATGCCGCAGACACACCCGTGAGCGTCGCCCCGCTGCGCAGCATCCGCAATTCTGAGTGCCAGGTCTCCCCTAGCTGCGGGTTTCGTTCGATTATCAACCGCAGCGCGGCGGCGGCGCCATCCGGGTCGGCGGTGGCGTTGCCGATAACTGCCAGTACCGCATCTGTGTCTATGCTCAACAGTTCAGCAATTACCGCAATATCTTCGAGTGCCGCGGTTGGGTTGGAATAACCGAGACGGATGAGTTCAGTTCGGGATGCGGTGCGCACGGTTATCTCAGTGACTAGTACTTCGCGAGCCCGGTGCGCAGCTCATAATCGGTGATCTGGGCGCGGTATTGGCGCCACTCATCATGTTTGTTGTCGAGGAAGTAGCTGAACAGCTGTTCACCGAGGGTTTGGGCGACCAGTTCCGACTCCTGCGTGAGTTCGAGGGCCGTGTCGAGGTTCGATGGCAGGGTTTTAAATCCCAGCACGCGCCGTTCTCGTTCGCTGAGGTCTCGCAGGTCGCCGTCGATTTCTTCGGGCAGCTCGTATTCTTCGGCGATGCCCTTGAGGCCGGCTTCGAGCAGCACCGCGAATGCCAGGTAGGGGTTGGCTGCCGAGTCGAGCGCGCGATATTCCACTCGCGCCGAGTTGCCCTTATTGGGTTTGTAGGTGGGCACTCGTACCAACGCCGAAGAGTTGTTGTGGCCCCAGCACACGTGGCTCGGTGCCTCATCACCACCCCAGATGCGTTTGTAAGAGTTCACCGTTTGGCAGGTGAGGGCGGTGATTTCGGGCGCGTGGCGCAGCAGCCCGGCGATGAATCGGCGCCCCGTTTGCGAGAGCTGGTGGCGCGCACCCGGTTCGTAGAACACGTTCGTATCGCCCTCAAAGAGTGACAGGTGGCAGTGCATACCCGATCCGGGCCAGCCGCTGAGTGGCTTCGGCATGAACGATGCAAACACGCCCTGTTCAACCGCAACCTCTTTGACCACGGTGCGGAAGGTCATGATGTTGTCGGCCATCGTGAGCGCGTCGGCATAGCGCAGGTCAATTTCGTTTTGTCCGGGGCCACCCTCGTGGTGGCTGTATTCAACCGGGATGCCGAGATCTTCGAGCAGGCGCACGGCGCGGCGACGAAACTCGTGGGTGACGCCGCCGGCAACGTTGTCAAAATAGCCCGCTTCATCCACCGGGATGAGCCCTTCGGGACCGGGCTTACCCGATTCGAACAGATAGAACTCGATCTCGGGATGCACAAAAAACCCAAATCCCATTTCGGCGGCGTGGTCGAGGGCTCGGCGCAGCACCCCGCGCGGGTCGGCCGCCGCGGGCTGGCCGTCGGGGGTCGTGAGGTCACAGAACATGCGCGCGGTGGGGTCAACATGGCGCCATGGCAGCACTTGGAAGGTTGACGGGTCGGGTCGCAGCAACATGTCGGATTCGGTGCGCCGGGTAAGCCCCTCAATTGACGAGCCGTCGAACCCCACGCCCTCAGAAAATGCTCCCTCCACTTCGGCGGGTGCCAGAGCGGCCGATTTGAGCGAACCGTTCACATCGGTAAACCACAGCCGCACGAAGCGTATGTCGCGTTCTTCAATGGCTTGAAGCACATAGTCTTGCTGTCGGCTCATGAGCGCACACCTTCCGAAAATATCGTCGCGATCCGGCTGCTGCGGATATATTCCAGGCTACCGTCACACCGCCTGCAGCGGCTGCGATCCGGGCTGATGCTCGGTGTCAGCGCTTAGACTGTCGGCATGAGCCAGCCAGAACCTCGCAAGCGTATTCGCACCCGGCACTTCGCCCAGGCGAAAGCTGCCGGCCACAAAATCACCGCACTCACCAGCTACGACGCGCTCACCGCCGCAATCTTCGATGCCGCGGATGTTGATCTGCTGCTGGTGGGTGATTCGGCCGCGAACGTCGTGCTCGGCTACCAAACAACGCTGCCGATCACCACGGATGAGCTCATCCCCATGGCACGCGCGGTGGCCAGTGCGGCACAGCGCGCCCTGGTGGTCGCTGACCTCCCCTTCGGTTCGTACGAAAATTCGCCCGACCAAGCCTGGCAAACCGCATCCCGGTTCATGAAAGAAACCAATGTTGCGGCGGTGAAGCTCGAGGGCGGCGAACGGATGGCGGCGCAGATCCGGCGGCTCACCGAGTCGGGTATCCCCGTGTGCGGGCACGTCGGCTTCACGCCGCAATCGGAGCACGGCCTCGGCGGGCATGTGGTGCAGGGCCGCGGCGCTGCCGAGGCTCAGCTGCTTGCCGATGCGCTCGCTGTTGAGCGCGCCGGCGCGTTTGCCGTGGTGCTTGAGATGGTGCCGGCGGATGTTGCCCAGCGGGTTACCGAACAGTTGCAAATCCCGACGATCGGGATTGGTGCCGGGGCCGGCTGCGACGGCCAGATTCTCGTTTGGCAGGATGCGTTCGGACTGACCACCGGCCGCACGCCCCGATTCGTGCGCCGCTACGCAGACCTTGCAGGTGTGCTCGGTGAGGCAGCGCGCCACTACGTGGATGATGTGCGCTCGGGTGCCTACCCATCCGAGGCAGAGATTTACGAAAACACGCAGCAGTAGCGCCGCGGCGAGCTATTCGTATTGTTCGCCGTTTCGTTCGGCCTCTTCGCGGGCGTCGTCTTCTGCCCACTCCTGCGCATTTGCGCGCAGCCGCTCATCGGCATGAAGTGCCTGGTCGGCCGTATCGAAGGGACCGAGCAGCTCATGCGCCGGCGATTGTTTACCCTGCTCAACCTCGCCGGTGCGGGTGTTGTACCAGTACTGAGTCTTTTTGTTTCCAAACATGTATCCCATGCTGGCATGGTGAACCGAGAAGCCGCCGCATACGCGACACTGCTCGCATTTGCGGCCCAGACTCGACAGCACCACCGCTCCGCAGTCACGCAGCCGGGCGCACTAGGATCAAACCATGCCGAAAGATTCACAGGGTCTGCTCGTCCCGGGCGTCGTCTCGCCCCGCCGCACCGTCCCCCACCACATACCCCGCCCCGAATATGTGGACCGTGCGGAGCCAAACGAACCCGATGGCACCGGCGATTTTTACAGTCCCGAAGAGCTCGAACGGGTGCGCGCGGCCTCGCAAATCGCCGCCGACTGTCTCGAATATCTCGAACAGTTTGTAGTGCCGGGGGCCACCACCGACCGGCTGGATGAACTCGCCCACAATTTTTTGATCGAGCGCGATGCATACCCCTCGACGCTCGGCTACCGAGGATTTATGAAGTCGTGCTGCACCTCGCTCAATGAGTGCATCTGTCACGGCATCCCCGACAGCACCGTGCTCGAGTCTGGCGATATTCTCAATATTGATGTCACGGCCTATTTCAACGGGATGCACGGTGACACGAACCGCATGTATGCCGTCGGCACGATCGACGACGGGTCACAACAGCTCATCAATGTCGCCCACGAGGCAATGATGCGCGGTATTCGGGCGGCCAAGCCGGGCCGCGAAGTGAATGTCATTGGCCGCGTGATCGAAAAATACGCGGGCCGTTTTGGCTATGAGTCGGTGCGCGACTACACCGGGCACGGTGTCGGCCGCGCCTTCCACAGCGGCCTGATCATCCCCCACTACGACACCGACCGCTTCACCGATGTGATTGAGCCGGGCATGGTGTTCACGGTTGAGCCGATGCTCGTCACCGGCTCGCAAGACTGGACCTCGTGGGATGACGGCTGGACCATTGTCACCAAAGACGGTTCGCGCTGCGCGCAATTCGAACACACGATTTACATTGGCGAGGACGGGCCCGAAATTCTCACGCTTCCCGCCTCACAACGAAACGGATAGAGGCAGCAGCATGGCGAAATCGGCACGCTACGCAATCGGCATCGATATTGGCGGCACCGGCATCAAGGGCGGTGTTGTCGACTGCAAGAAGGGCAAGCTGCTCGGTAAGCGGTGCAAAGAGGCCACCCCTCAGGGTGCTGCCATCGCGGATGTGCGTGCCGCGGTGCTCACGCTGTTGGAGCGTATCCGTGCGCAGGAACTTGATACCAAAGTTTCCGCGCTCGATACCCTCCCGATTGGTATCTGTATGCCCGCGGTGATTCGCCACGGCCGGTCGATGACCGCCGCGAATATCGCGCCGGAATGGGTGGGTTTCGATGCCCGCAGCATGTTTGCCCAGGCGTTGAGCGCACCGGTTTCGCTCGTGAATGATGCGGATGCGGCCGGTGTTGCCGAGGTTAAGTTTGGTAATGCGGATGCGGCAAAGGGTTCGGTGCTCGTGCTGACACTCGGCACCGGGATCGGTTCGGCGCTGGTCTATCGTGGCGATCTCTTCCCAAACACCGAGCTCGGCCATATGGAGCTCGACGGTCACGCCGACTATGAGCGGTACGCCTCGGCAAAGGTTCGAGAGCGTGAGGGAATCGACGATGCCACCTGGTGTGCCCGGCTCTCCCCCTATTTTCGCAAGCTTGAGGAGCTCTTCTCGCCGGATGTGTTCGTAATCTCGGGCGGAATCTCGAAGCGCGCGACCGAATTCATCCCGCTCATCGATGTCAATACGCCGATCGTGCCAGCAAAATTAAAAAATAATGCCGGCATTATTGGCGCCGCGCTGCTGGGGGCTTCGGGCTGGGAGTAGCACCGGTCGGCACAGCAAAATACGAACCGGATCGCAGCGCACGACGGGCTCGCCTGCTAGGAATCGGCTCGTAGAGCACGAACGGGCCGGCCGATACGCCGGGTTCTGTACGGGTTACCCCGTGGCGACCATCTATCTCGGCGGCACGTTACCGTGTCGCTCTAGCAGCTCACCCGGGAACTCGGCGAGCCGCGTCAACGTTCCCTATTGGCCTTGCTCCGGACGAGGTTTACCGTGCGATGCGCGTCACCGCGCATCCGGTGCGCTCTTACCGCACCTTTTCACCCTTACCCGCGCTGCGGGCGGTTTGTTTTCTGTGGCACTGTCTCGCGGGTTACCCCGGGTGGGTGTTACCCACCGTCCTGCTCTGCGGAGCCCGGACGTTCCTCGATTCACCAGAGTGAGTCGCGGTCGCCTGGCCGGCCCTGTTCGTACCGACCAATTGTAGCCCCACCCGCATCGGTGCCGACAGCACGGCCCACCCGCCGCCGTGCCGACAGCATGACTGAGACTATTGCAGGTCTGATCGTGCCGTGCGCACCAGCACTGCCCCGGTGACCGGGCAGTAGGCGAGCTCATCGGCGGCGAGGCTGCGTATTTGTGCCAGCTCGCTTTGACCAAGCTCAAGGTTTGAAGCCGTGGAAACAGTGCCAACCAGTTCGGCCGCGCCGATTCCGGAGTTTTTCCGTGCCCGCTCATATGCCTGCAACAGTTCGGCGGGGACGCTGTCAATAATGGCTTTACGCCGCAGCTGCAGATCACGCGCCTGCTCGCGAATGTGGTCGCGAGCCTGTTCGCGCCGCTGCAGCAAATCTGCCGCGAGTTCTTCAATTTCATTGAGCGAGGTGCGCGCGGTGTCGAGCTGTTGCTGGAGCTCAGCCACAGTTTCTTCCTGCTCCAGCTCACTGGCGGCGAGAGCATCGCCGCGCCTGGTCAGGGTGGCGAGCTCTGCCTGCAGCCCGGCAATTTCTTTCGTGGAGGTAGATTCGGCAAGCAACTGCTCGTCGCGCGCCCGGCGCTCTGCCACCACGCGCGAATCGTCGCGAGTGCGGGCGAGCTCTGCCTGTGCCGCATCCAGCGCCCCGTGTGCCTGTGCCGCTGCTTGCCGCCGGCTACGGCGATCGTTTTCGATCGAAAGCAGATGCTCATGCTCGGGCATGTTTTTGGCAAGGTGCTGTAGTCGATCGGTGGCGCTATCCACTTCAGCGAGTTTCAGCAATTGCAGCTGGTGTTCGGTGCTGGCTCTCATCGTGCCGGTGCTCCTCTCGTCTTGTGGCGCTCACGCCTGCTGTGCCACCGTGAATGTCCACGGGTCGGTATTGTGCGTTGACACCCGCACCTCAATATCGGGATGTGCCTCGCGGATGCGCGCGGCGGCGCCATCGAGCCACAACCACTCGCTAGCAAAATGCGCGGTATCAACGAGCGCCGGCCCGCCGGTCAAAATCGCCTGCTCGCGGGCCTCGGATGCCGGGTGATGACGCAGGTCACTCGTCAAATACACATCGGCGCCGCGCACCAGCGGGTGCGAGAGTAGCGAGTCGCCAGCGCCAGAGCAACAGGCCACTCGGCGCACCGGCTGCTCGGGTTCTCCGGCCACCCGAACCCCGCCCGCGGTGGCCGGGAAAATCGCGGCCACTCGCTCGGCGAATTCCCGTAGGGTGATCGGTTCGGGGAGTTCACCCACCAGGCCGATTCCGCGTGCGGGATTATTCGCCAACGGCTCAATCGGGATGCGTTCCTCGGCACCCGCTGGAATACCGAGACGATCAAAAATGGTTCCGGTGGGGCCTGACTCAACCACATCGGCATTTGTGTGGGCCGACTCGAGCGCGCATCCCCCGCGAATGAGCCGCGCCAAAAGCGCGCCCTTATATTGGTCTTCGGCGATTGAGGTGACGCCGCGCAGTAGCAGCGGATGGTGCGTGAACAGCAGCTGCGCTCGCCACTCGAGAGCCTCGGTCACCGTGGCAGCTACCGGATCGACGGCAAAAAGCATCCGCTCGATCACAGCATCCGGGTCGCCGCTTGCAAGTCCCACCGCATCCCACGACTGAGCGTCGGCTGCGGGATACAGCGCATCAATAGTGGCTCGCAATTCACGCAGAGTGGTCATACCGTCAGCGTACCGAACTCCAAATCTGAACCCGAGCTACACGCTGTTTACGGATGCGCAATAGGCTCTTGGGTATGGGAATTCCGAAGCGCCTGCTCGGCAGCGATGAGCAGATCATCTACCACCTTCGCACGCACATTAAGCGCATCCTGGGCTGGCTGCTGCTCGGCCTGTTGATCGTTATTGCCGCTGTTGTTGGCGCCCTGCTGCTACCTTCCAACTGGCAGCCGATCGGCTCGTGGGTCATCTTCGGTCTGGCGGTAATCCTGCTGGTTCCGCTCACGATTGTGCCGCTATTGAAGTGGGCTACCACCACCTACACGATCACCAACCGCCGCATCATTACGCGAGCCGGAATTCTGAACAAGACCGGGCACGATATCCCGCTTGGTCGCATTTCGAATGTGTCGTATGACCGTTCATTCATCGACCGGATCTTCCGCTGCGGCACGCTGATTCTTGAAACCTCAGCCGATAATCCACTGCTGCTCGACGATATTCCGCAGGTTGAAAAAGTGCACGTGCGCATCACCGAACTGCTTTTCCGTCTCGACCGCGAAGAACGATTGGCACAGGATCACTAGCGCGCGCCGAGCGAACTAGGCTGAATATATGCTCAGCCCCGAACTCGAACGCGCACAATCTCTGATCGTCTCTATCCCCGACTACCCCCAGCCGGGCATCATTTTTCGCGACATAATGCCGCTCTTGGCGGATGCGGACGCGTTTCGAGCGATCACGGCCGAGATGCTGCGCCCCTTTGCCGGCCAGTTTGATGTGGTTGCCGGTGTTGAAGCACGCGGTTTCTTATTTGCCGGTGCGGCCGCTGCCTTCTCGGGTGCCGGACTCGCGCCGATTCGCAAGGCCGGTAAGCTTCCGCGTCCGGCCGCATCGGTGGAGTACACGCTCGAGTACGGCACCGCCGCCATCGAGATGCACGACGACCTGCCGCGCGGCACCCGGGTGCTACTGCTCGATGATGTGCTTGCAACCGGCGGCACACTGCTGGCCGCGCAGCAGCTGATCGGCGAAATTGGCTGCGAGCTTGTCGGAACCAGTGTTCTGGTCGAGCTCGAAAACCTTGGCGGTGCCGAGTTACTCCGCCGCTCCGGTGGTGCACCGCTACACCGCGTGTTCAGCTACTAGGCGTTCTCGGGTTTATCACCTCTGGTCGCAGACCGCGACGACACCCAGCGAGTTCGTCTCAATCCCTCAGTCACCGGGAAACAAAAAGCGCCGGTGCAGGCAAAACCCGCACCGGCGCTGTTGTTTGAGTTGCTAGTGACCGTAGTGGCCGCGGTAGAACTCGTACGACCACCCGATCACACCGACAAGCGCGATCGGCGCGAGGAAGAAGGCGGGCCACCAGCCGAAGGCGATGCTCGCGAAAACGAACCCGATGCCAGCGGCGGTAACGAACGGCCACATCGAGTGCGGCGCGAAAAAACCGAGTTCGGAGTCAGCCTCGTGAATCTCGGCTTCTTCCCGGTCTTCGGGCAGCCGCTTCTTGCGAAACGGCTTGTCTTCAATGTCCAGGTAGAAGGCGATGAACATCGAGAAGGCGATCATCAGCACGAAGGCCACCGAGCCGACGGGCTCGGGCTGGCCGGCGTCAATCCAGGTCCACGCGATGTAGGCGGCAGCCATCACCGCGTAAAAAACCGACAGCGCCCAAAGGAGCTTTGCATTTGTCCGCATGTGTCTTACGCCTTTCCGCCGACGGTGACAGGCTCGTCGTGTGCACCGGGTGCAGCGAGCTCAGGGTGGTTGAGGTCGAACGCCGGACGCTCCGAGCGGATGCGCGGGATCGAAGTGAAGTTGTGACGCGGCGGCGGGCAGCTGGTTGCCCACTCGAGCGAGCCACCGTAGCCCCACGGGTCGTTCACGGTTACCTTCTTGCCGTTGCGGTGGGTGAGGAACACGTTGATGAAGAACGGAATCATCGAAACTGCCAGGATGATGGCACCGATCGACGAAACCTGGTTCATCCAGGTGTAGTGCGCCTCTGCCTGGTAGGTGAAGTAACGACGGGGCATACCCATCACACCGAGCCAGTGCTGGATCAGGAAGGTGGTGTGGAAGCCGACGAACAAAATCCAGAAGTGGATCTTGCCCAGACGCTCGTTGAGCATCTTGCCGGTGAACTTGGGCCACCAGAAGTAGAAGCCAGCGAACATTGCGAACACCACGGTACCGAAAATCACGTAGTGGAAGTGAGCCACGACGAAGTAGGTGTCGGAGACGTGGAAGTCGAGCATCGACGAGGCCAGGATGACACCGGTGAGACCACCGAAAACGAACGACACCAGGAAGCCGAGCGAGAACAGCATCGGGGTTTCGAAGGTGATCGAACCGCGCCACATGGTACCGATCCAGTTGAAGATCTTCACACCGGTTGGCACCGCGATGAGCATGGTCATCAGGGCGAAGAACGGCAGCAGCACCGAGCCGGTGACGTACATGTGGTGTGCCCACACTGAAGCCGAGAGCGCGGCAATCGCGATGGTCGCGAGCACCAGGGTCTTGTAACCGAAGATCGGCTTGCGGCTGAACACCGGGAAGATCTCCGAGACGATGCCGAAGAACGGCAGCGCGATGACGTACACCTCTGGGTGTCCGAAGAACCAGAACAGGTGCTGGTAGAGGATCGTGCCGCCCGCGTCGACGTCATAAATATGTGTGCCGAAAACACGGTCCATGAGCAGGCCGAACCAGGCAGCGGTGAGCACGGGGAAGGCGAACAGCACCAGGATTGAGGTGATGAGCGTGTTCCAGGTGAACACTGGCATTCGCCACATGGTCATACCGGGTGCACGCATGGTGAGGATCGTGGTGATGAAGTTCACCGCACCGAAAATGGTGGCGTATCCGGTGAGTGCCAGACCGGCAACCCAGAGGTGACCACCGGCACCGGGGCTGAAGGTCGAAAGCGACAGCGGGGTGTAGGCAGTCCAGCCGAAGGATGCGGCACCCTGCGGGGTGAGGAAGCCGAGCACCGCGATGATCGCACCGAAGCTGTACAGCCAGTAGGCGAAGTTGTTGAGTCGCGGGAAGGCAACGTCAGCGGTACCGATCTGTAGCGGCACCAGCACGTTGGCAAAGCCAGCGAACAGCGGGGTTGCAAACATGAGGAGCATGATCGTGCCGTGCATGGTGAACAGCTGGTTGAACTGCTCCTTGGTGGCAATCATTTCCATGCCGGGTGCAAACAGCTGACCACGGATCAGCAGCGCAAGCACACCACCGATGCAGAACCATACAACCGACGAAACCAGGTACATGTACCCGAGCTTCTTGTGGTCGGTGGTGGTGATTAGGTCAACGATTGCGTTGCCCTTTTTGCCGATCGTGTTGCGGTCGAGGTCGGAAACCGTGAGCGGTCCTTCGTTACCTTCGATGCCTGTCGGCCGGTTAAGCGTTGAACTCATCTTTACCCTGCCTTAGTGCTCTTCGTGTTGGATTTCGGGGACCTTGGTACCCGGGTTGTGCAAGTTGCGGTTGAACTCGTCGCCGACGGCGCCAGTGTTGCCCTGGGCGGCGAGGCTGTCGAGGTACTCCTTGTATTCGCCTGCCGAAACCACCTTGACCTGGAACAGCATCATCGAGTGGTACTCACCACACAGCTCGGCGCACTTACCGATGTAGGTGCCTTCCTCGGTGGGAGTGAACGACATCTGGTTGGTCTTACCGGGAATGGTGTCTTCCTTGTAGTGGAACTGCGGCACCCAGAACGAGTGGGCGACGTCACGCGACTTGAGGTCGATGGTGACCTTGGCGTCAACCGGCAGGTAGAGCGTGGGCAGCTTGTCCATGTTGATTTCACCGGTGGTTTTGCCGTCGGCGTCACGCACTTCTTCAGCCTGCACACCCTGGTAGTACACGGCAGCGTGGTCGTGGGGCGAGCCCTCGACCTCGAGGTAGTTGAAGTCCCATGCCCACTGCTTGCCGTAGACCTCGATGTGCACCTCGCGCTCATCGTCAGCCCAGTTCTCTTCGATCTTGGCCTGCTCACGTGCGGTGAAAGCAAAGAACCCGGCGACCAGCACGACGGGGATCACCGTAAACATGATCTCAATCGGCATGTGGTAGCGCATCTGCTGCGGCATACCGGTTTCGTTCTTCCGGCGACGGTAGGCAACCGAAGCCCAGATAACCAGGCCCCAGGTGAGCAAACCCACACCCATGAGCGCCACCCACGAGTTGGCCCAGAAGTTACCGATGGCATCACCCACGTCACTGATGCCCTTGTGGCCTGGCATATAGGCCGCAAGCTCCGCTTCAGTGCAGCCGGTGAGCACGAGCGCCGCTAGCGCGGCCGTACCTCCGGCTAGCCACTTCTTAATGTGGTTCTTCCGCACGATGGACCTTTCGAGAAGACGCATACAGACGACTCACAGTGTAGTCACATTTTCGGGCGAGCGGCGCCCACGCCACCCCGCGTGCGCGCCGCTCGCCCCGAAAAAATGCCTGCCAGTTGCGATTTTTGCCCGTTTTTAGTGGAACGAGTCACCGCAGGCACACGATCCAGCGGCGTTGGGGTTGTCGATCGTGAAGCCCTGCTTTTCAATGGTGTCGCTGAAGTCAACGGTGGCGCCCTCGAGATATGGAACGCTCATTTCATCCACGATCAGTTCAACGCCATCGAAGTCGACCACTGCGTCATTCTCAAGCTCACGCTCATCGAAATAGAGCTGGTAGATCAGCCCCGAGCAGCCGCCCGGCTGCACCGCTACACGCAGTCGCAGGTCGGTGCGTCCCTCCTGGTTGAGCAGTGCCTTCACTTTGTCGACAGCAGCCTGCGTGAGTTTCACGCCGTGCGTGTGCTCGGTCATGGTGATTCCGTCGAGGCCGCTCGCCACTTCGGTCTGGGTTTCGGTGGTCATGATTCCTCCCAATCGTTTCGCTATGTAACGCCGGCGACCCGCCGGTTATTCCGCTTGCTGGGCTGTGTCGCTTCCCAGCACAAGTCCCGCCAAAAACAGTGCCTCGGCCTTGATGGCCTTGCGCAACACGCCCAGGTGCTGCGATTCATTCGGTGAGTGCGCCCGGGTTTCGGGGTCTTCCACGCCGGTCACCAAAATCTGGGCGTCGGGGAAGCGCTCGACGAGTTCGGCAACGAATGGAATCGAGCCACCGATGGCGGTGAGCTCGGGTTCGACGCCCCACGCATCCCGCATTGCGGAGCACATCTGCGCAACGCCGGCAGCTTCGGTGTCGACCAGGAAGGGCTCCCCCACATCCAGATCATCAAACTCAAGCTCGGCACCCCAGGGCACCTGCGCCCGCAAATAGTCCATCAGTGCATCTGCCGCTTCACCGGCAGGCTGGCCGGGAGCAATACGAGCCGAAACCCGCACCCGCACCTCGGGCAGCAGCGTATTGGATGACTCTGCCACCGATGGTGCGTCAATACCGGTGATGGTGATCGCCGGCTGGTACCAGGTACGTTCGCGCACCGGGCCCACGCCGATCAGCTGACCACCGATCGCGCCAATTTCGTTCGCCAATTGCTGCTCGTCATATTCCGGCACCGGTGCGGAATGCGAGCGCAGACCGGGAACCGCGACCGAGCCGTTTTCATCCCACAGGCTGTTCAGCAGGCGCGTCACTACCAGCATGGCGTCGGGAGCCACTCCCCCGAACATGCCCGAATGCCAGGCACCGGTAAGCGAACGCACGGTGAGTGCAAAGGTCACATTGCCGCGCAGCGCAACCGTCAGTCCGGGCGTCTCGGTGCTCGGGTTATCGCTGTCGGCCACGATGATGTAGTCGGAGCCAAGCGCATCCCGATGCTCGTCGAGAAAACGACCGAAGCTGCGCGAACCGTTTTCTTCTTCGCCCTCGATAAACACCGAGATCCCGATCGGCAGCTGCTGCTGATGTGCCTCACAAATATCACGCAGGGCTTCAAGCGCGGCAATGTGCAGCATCACCCCGGCCTTGTCGTCACTCGCACCGCGACCGTAAAGCCGCTCACCGCGGATCGTCGGCTCATACACCGGCGAATCCCACTTACGCTCATCCCCGGGCGGCTGCACGTCATGATGCGCGTACAGCAGCACGGTGGGCGCACCGGGTGCGGGGGCGCGGTGCGCAATCACGCCCGGTTGTCCCGGCCGGCCGGCAGCATCCTCATACTGGTGAATTTCGACCTCATCAAAAAGTCCGGTCTGCACGAGCTGCTCGCGCACAAATTCGGCGCTGCGCTGCACCTGCTCGCGATCAAAAGCGTCCCAAGAAACTGATGGGATGCGAACCAAATTGGCGAGCCGATCAATGGTGTGAGGCATCCCGAGATCGATCCGGTCGACGAGTTCGCTACGGAATTGGTCGAGTGATGCGGAGTTGTCCGCCTGTTGAGATTGCGACATAGCGACAGCGTACTGGCAGCTGCTGAGTCAACTAGGATAGACAGGACCTAGCCACCCGGAGGTAGAACAAGGACCATGGCAAAACACCAGACCCAGCCGGCCGAAAACAGCGACAACGAAGCCGCTGCCCCGACCCAGGGAAAGAAGGGCCCCACACCTCGTCGTCGAGAGCGTGAGGCACAAAACTTCCACCCGCTGGTTCCGGAAGACCGCAAGGCTGCCTCAAAGCAGGCGCGCGAGCAGATTCGCCGTGAACAGGCGAAGGCACGCGAGGGTATGGCCCGCGGCGAAGACCAGTATCTGCGCCCGAAAGAGCGCGGCCCGCAAAAACGCTTCCTGCGTGACTTTGTCGACATTCGTTTCACACTCGGTGAGCTGCTGGTGCCGTTCATGTTCCTGGTGATTTTTGCCACCATGATCCCCGGCCTGCAGTACTACAGCACCTTCGCGCTGCTGGCGATCTGGACCTATCTCATCGTCTGCATCGTCGAGGGCGTCGCGCTCGGCCTCATTGCCCGCAAGCGGGTCGCGAGCGTTATCGGCGAGAGCCGAACCGAAAACGGTTTCGTGTGGCAGGCAATTTCGCGCAGTATGCAGATGCGGTTCATGCGTCTGCCGAAGGCCCGTGTCAAGCGCTTCAGCTCAATCGAGTTCACCGCCAACTACAAATAGCGCGGTAAAACACCGGCGCCGGGCACTCGCAATCGTTGCGTGCCCGGCACCAGTGTTTTACGCCAGTAACTATCGCCCGCGTCGACGCAGGCGTTCGAGTCCGCGGTTGATAGCGGCCGCCCATTGTGGTCCCTCGTAAAGGAACGCCGTGTATCCCTGCACCAGGGTGGCACCGGCTGCGAGTCGTTCGTGCACGTCATACGCGTCGGTCACGCCGCCCACCGAAATGATGCAGGGTGCATCACCAAGCTCGGCACGCAACAGCTTCAGCACCTCGAGCGAGCGTTCCCGCACCGGCGCACCCGATAGGCCACCGGCACCGAATGCTTCCACCACTCGTGAACTGGTTGCCAGCGGTTCGCGCTGGATGGTCGTGTTCGTTGCCACGATGCCGGCGAGGCCGATGCGCCGCACCAGCTCGGCGATGCGTTGCACCTGATCATCGGCCAGGTCGGGCGCGATTTTTACCAGCAGCGGTACCCCGTCGGCAGCTTCCAGGGTTGCCCGCAAAATCGGCTCCAATGCGTCAAGTTCCTGCAGACCGCGCAGCCCCGGGGTGTTCGGCGACGAAACATTGATGACCAGATAGTCGGCCTGCCCGCGCAGGGTTTTAGCCGCCGAAACATAGTCGTCAACCGCATCCTCGGCCGCAGTCACCTTGTTTTTGCCAATATTGATGCCCACAATCGCCTGGCGGTTGCGACGCGCTCGCAGATTCTCAAGCGCGGTTTCGGCACCGTCATTGTTGAATCCCATGCGATTGATGAGAGCGCGATCGTTAACCAGCCGGAAAAGCCTCGGCTTTGGGTTACCGGGCTGCGCCTTTGGTGTGATGGTGCCGACCTCGACGTGACCGAAACCGAGCGCGGTCAACCCATCAACCAGGTCAGCATTTTTGTCAAACCCCGCGGCCAGCCCGAAGGGCGATGGGAATTCCATCCCGAGCGCTTCTACGCGCAATGAGTTCGCCGGGCGTGTGCAGCGGCCCAGCACACGCCGAACCGGCTCACAGCGTCCGATGCCCCGCAGCACACCAGCGGCAATGTGGTGCGCCCGTTCGGCGTCCATCCGGCGAAATACCGTGTCGAACACGACCTGATATCCGGAGCGTACGAGCCGAGTGAACACTGTGGTCCTTTCCGCTTGGGCCTTAGTCGGCGCTGTCTGTTTCGCTGGCGTATTTCGCGGTGACGCCGTCATGTTTGAGCTGTTCGATCGCACGCTCAAAATCGTGCATCGAATCGAAGTCGAGGTAGACGCTGGCAAAACGCAAATACGCGACATCGTCAATTTCGCGAAGGAATGGCAGCACCGCGAGCCCCACATCTCGTGCGCCCACCTGCGACACGCCAGTCGCGCGGATAGTTTCTTCAACACGCTGTGCGAGCAGCCCCAGGTCGCCCTCGGTGACCGGCCGCCCCTGGCAAGCCTTTCGCACCCCGTTTTTTACCTTTTCGCGTGAAAACGGTTCCTCAACTCCGGAACGTTTTTTTACGCTGAGGCTGGCGGTTTCAATTGTCGAAAACCGGTTACCGCATTCGGGGCACTGCCGTCGACGACGAATCGCGGTGCCGTCATCGATCGTTCGAGAATCGACCACCCGCGAATCATCATTCCGACAAAACGGGCAATACATCAGCGCTCCGACTCGAATCGTGCGTCGACCGACTCGCCGTGGGCGGGCAGGTCTTCGTCGTGTGAAATGGCGCGGATGTGATCACGCACCGCAGCCAATGCTTCGCGGTCATAACGGATGAGCTGCTGGGAACGCAGGAACGTGTGCGCGCCCAGTCCGGATGCGTGCGCCGATGAGCCTCCGGTGGGCAGCACGTGATTCGATCCGGCCACATAGTCACCCAGCGGCACCGGCGCGTAGGGGCCGATAAAAATTGCACCGGCATTGGTGATCATGGCAACCGTGGCTGCATCATCGGCGGTATGAATTTCGAGGTGTTCGGGGCCGTAGACATTCGACACCCGACAGGCGGCCGCGATATCGTCAACCAGCACGATGGCCGATTGTTCGCCGCGAAGAGCGATACCGGCACGCTCGCTTTGTTTGGTGGCTACCACCCGCGGTTCGAGCGCGGCCAGCACGCGGTCGGCGAACGCCTCATCATCGGTGACGAGCACGCTCGAAGCGAGCTCGTCGTGTTCAGCCTGACCCAGCAGGTCGGCGGCCACCAAATCGGGGTCGGCCGAGTTATCGGCAATGATCAAAATCTCGGTGGGGCCGGCTTCGGCATCAATACCGACCACCGATTGCACGGCCCGCTTGGCCGCGGCCACCCAAACATTGCCGGGACCGGTAATCACATCAACCGGTTCGAGATCAATATCTGCCACACCGTAGGCGAACGCACCGATGGCACCGGCACCGCCCATCGCGTAGACCTCGGTGACTCCGAGCAGCCCCGCCGCAGCAAGGATGGTGGGGTGAACGTGTCCGTTGTGATCGGCCTGCGCGGGTGAGGCGATGGCGATGGATGCAACACCGGCCACCTGCGCGGGCACGACATTCATCACGACGCTCGAGGGATAAACCGCTTTGCCTCCGGGAACATACAGGCCCACGCGGTCGACCGGCTGCCAGCGCTGCTCGATAGCAGCGCCGGGTGCAACCTCGGTGAGTGCCGGCGGCGGCACCTGGGCTTGCGAGGCCTTGCGCACGCGGGCGATCATCTCTTCAAGCGCGGCACGCACTTCGGGTTGCAGCTGTGCGGTTGCCGCCTCAATTTCTGCGACGGGCACTCGAATTGCCGACACCGTGGTGCGGTCGAAACGCTCGGCCTGCGCCTTGAGCGCTGCCTCGCCGTGTTCACGAACCTCATTGATGAGCTCGGTGGCTCCGGGCACCGCCGCGGTGACGTCGAGTTGTGGGCGAGGAAGGACGGTACGCAGCTGCCCGGTCGAAAACTGTCGACCGCGCAAATCAATGGTGTTCATCATGATGGTCCCATTCTAGTTGTGTGCCCGCAGAGGCTCATCCGCGAGCGCGACTGCGAATTATGACGGACGCTCCCCCAGGCATTCCGGCCCGAGTAGCGCCACAAGTTCTGAGTACAGTGCTCCCGAGTTTTCCACCCGGTGTGGAAGCTCAAACCGGCGGATCGCATAGGGCGTGCGCAGCCTGATCCGCACCTCGCTCTCGCCGGCATTGCGCCGCAATAGGGCGTCGAGCTCGGTGACCAGTGGCACAGTAGCTTGGCGATCGTTCAGGGTGATCGTGAGTGCGTGGTTGTCTCCCACCGACAGCTGCGGCACGGTCACCCCCTGTGCGGTGATCGTAACCCCGTCATCACGCTGCTGTGCCCGGCCTCGGATCACCGCGATCGTGTCAGATTTCAGCTGCGCAGCATACTCCTGATAGGTCTTGCCGAGGAACATCACCGTGATTTCACCGCCGAAGTCTTCGACGGTCACCATGGCGTAGGGGTTACCCGATTGCCGGGCAATGCGGTGCTGCACCACGGTCATCAAGCCGGCGATCTGCACCTGTGAGCCGTCCGCGACCTGCGCATCCTCGGCCGTCAAATGCAGAATCTGATGGGATGCGAGCTTCGCCAGATCGGCCTCGAGTCCACGCAGCGGGTGATCGGAGACATATAGCCCAAGCATGTCACGCTCAAAAGCGAGCTTGTCACGGCGCGAAAATTCGGGGCGTTCGGGAACCACCGACTCTTCTTCGGCAAACTCTTCGAGGCCGGCAAACAGATCGACCTGACCGTGCGCCTCATTACGTTTTTTCGCCACTGCCGCGTCGACGGCATCCTCGTGAATTTCGACAAGCGCGCGTCGGGTGTAGCCCAGTGAATCGAAAGCGCCGGCTTTGATGAGCGACTCGATAGTGCGTTTATTGGTAACCGAGGTCGGTACTTTGTTGAGAAAATCGTGGAAAGAGGTGAACTTCCCCTCGCGTTCACGAGCGGCAACGATGTCGGCAACCACCTGATCGCCGACGTTACGCACCGCGCCCAAACCGAAACGAATATCCTCACCGACCGCGCGGAAGCGCAGTGTCGATTCGTTCACATCCGGCTGCAGCACCCGGATGCCCATGTGACGGCATTCGTTGAGATACTCGGCGAGCTTGTCGCGCGAGTCACCCACCGAGGTGAGCAGCCCCGACATGTATTCGGGCGCGTAGTGGCACTTGAGGTAGGCCGTCCAATACGACACCACACCGTATGCCGCCGAGTGTGCCTTGTTGAACGCGTAGTCAGAGAACGGCAGCAGGATGTCCCACAGCGCCTGCACTGCCGCCTTTGAGAAGCCGTTGGCGTGCATCCCGGCTGAAAATTTTTCAAATTGTTTTTCGAGCTCGGCCTTTTTCTTTTTACCCATTGCGCGCCGCAGCAGGTCAGCCTGTCCGAGCGAGTAGCCGGCAACCTTCTGGGCAATGGCCATCACCTGTTCCTGATAGATGATGAGGCCGTACGACTCAGCCAGGATGTCACGCAGCGGCTCTTCAAGCTCGGGATGGATGGGAGTTACCGGCTGTAGACCGTTTTTGCGATGCGCGTAGTTGACGTGCGAGTTCGCGCCCATCGGGCCGGGGCGATACAGCGCGATCGTTGCCGAAACGTCGTTGAAGTTGTCAGGCTTCATGAGCCGCAGCAGCGCCCGCAGCCCGTCACCATCCAGCTGAAAAACGCCCAAGGTGTCGCCGCGTGATAGCAGCCGATAGGTACCGGCATCGTCAAGCGGCATCCGCTCGAGGTCGATTTCTTCGCCCCGGTTTTCGGCAATATTGTCGATCGCATCCGAAAGGATAGTCAGGTTGCGCAGGCCCAAAAAGTCCATTTTGATCAGGCCCAGCGACTCGCAGCTCGGATAGTCGAACTGGGTGACGATCTGGCCGTCCTGTTCGCGACGCATCAGCGGAATCACGTCGATGATCGGGGCCGACGACATGATCACGCCGGCAGCGTGCACACCCCACTGTCGTTTAAGTCCCTCGATCCCCTTCGCGGTGTCGAATACTTTTTGAAACTCGGTGCTGGATTCAATAACCGAGCGAAGCTCGCCCGCCTCTTTATATCGGGGCGCATCGGGGTTGAAGACATCGCCGAGCGGAATGTCCTTGCCCATCACCGCTGTGGGCATTGCCTTGGTGAGGGTTTCGCCCACCGAGAAGGGGAAGCCAAGCACCCGTGATGCATCTTTGAGGGCCTGTTTCGATTTGATCGTCCCGTAGGTGACAATCTGTGCCACATGGTCGTCGCCATATTTTTCGGTGACGTACTGGATCACTTCGCCGCGCCGGCGGTCGTCGAAGTCGATATCAAAGTCGGGCATCGACACTCGATCGGGGTTGAGGAAGCGCTCGAAGATCAGCCCGTGCTCGATCGGATCAAGGTCGGTGATACGCATGGCGTAGGCGCACATTGAGCCGGCGCCCGAACCACGTCCGGGGCCCACGCGCACACCATTTTCTTTTGCCCACTGGATGTAGTCGGCCACCACCAGGAAGTAGCCGGGGAACCCCATTTGTTTGATGATTCCGGTCTCGTAGTCGGCTCGTTCGCGCACCTCGGCGGGAATGTGCTCGCCGTAACGATAGTGCAGGCCACGGTCGACCTCTTTTTCAAACCAGCTGGCCTCGGTTTCACCCTCGGGCACCGGGAATGCCGGCATAAAGTTTGCCGACTCATCAAATTCGGCATTGCAGCGCTCGGCAATCAGCAGCGTGTTGTCACAGGCGTCCTGAAAATCGCGGAAAAGATGCCGCATCTCGGCGGGTGACTTCAGATAGTAGCCCTCACCATCAAATTTAAACCGGTTTGGATCATCCAGTGTCGAACCCGATTGCACACACAGCAGCGCCGCGTGATGCACGGCATCTTCTTTGCGCGTGTAGTGCAGGTCGTTGGTGACCACTCGCGGCAGGTTCATTTCTTTGCCGAGCCGCAGCAGGTCATCCCGCACACGTCGTTCGACCTCGACGCCGTGGTCCATGAGTTCGAGGAAGAAGTTTTCTTTCCCGAAGATGTCTTGGAACTCGCCCGCCGCCTGCTTGGCAAGCTCGTACTGCCCCAAACGCAGCCGTGTTTGCACCTCTCCCGATGGGCAGCCGGTGGTGGCGATAATTCCCTTACCGAAGCGGTTCAGCAGCTCGCGGTCCATGCGGGGCTTGAAATACTGCCCTTCAATCGACGCCCAGCTCGAGAGCCGAAAGAGGTTGTGCATCCCCTGCGTGGTTTCGGCCAGCATGGTCATATGCGTGTAGGCACCACCACCCGACACATCGTCACCGCCGCCGTTGCCCCAGCGCACACGTTCGCGGTTACTGCGGTGCGTGCCCGGAGTCAGGTAGGCCTCGGTGCCAATGATTGGTTTGATCCCGGCCTGTTTGGCAGCCTTATAAAACTCGTAGGCCGAAAACATATTGCCGTGGTCGGTGGTCGCTAGCGCCGGCATCCCCATTTCAGCGGCCAGCTCGCACACCTCGTTGATTTTTGCTGCGCCGTCGAGCATCGAATACTCGGTGTGATTGTGCAGGTGTACGAACGAGTCGGACGTGGACACGGCGCCTCCGGTAGCTGGTTAGGGATTGCTCCAGTCTAGTTGGCGCGGCCACCCGCTGATGCTGTCGCCGGGCAGGGGTAGTGACTCGCCGGCGGCGCCGACTCGCCGCTGTTAGTATTCGACGCCGTGGCGAAGCACTTCGAGCGCATGCTGGAGATCACGGGGATAGTTCGAGGTGAACGACACGTACTCCCCCGTGGTCGGATGCACAAACCTCAGCCCCACCGCGTGCAGCCACTGCCGGTCGAGACCGACCGCGGCGGCGAGCTTGGGGTCGCAGCCATAGAGCGGATCGCCCACGCAGGGGTGCCCTTGAGCCGAGGTGTGCACGCGAATTTGGTGGGTGCGTCCGGTTTCGAGTTTCACTTCGAGTAGCGATGCGCGACGAAACGCTTCAATCGTGTCGTAGTGCGTGATCGAGGGTTTACCACCGGCCACCACCGCAAACTTCCAGCTCGAACCGGGGTGGCGGCCAATTGGCGCATCAATAGTGCCTGACAGCGGGTCCATGAGCCCCTGCACAACAGCGTGATAGGTCTTGTCGACCGCGCGATCACGAAACGCCTGTTTCAACACCGAATAGGCGGTTTCTGATTTCGCCACCACCATCAATCCCGAGGTGCCAACATCCAGCCGGTGCACGATGCCCTGGCGCTCAGGCTGCCCTGAAGTGGTGATCCGAAAGCCCGCGGCTGCTAGTGCGCCGAGAACGGTCGGCCCGCTCCATCCAACCGAGGGATGCGCTGCCACGCCAACTGGTTTCATCACGACCACGAATGATGGTTCATCGTGAACGATTTCGAGTTCGGGAACCGGGATGGGCTCGACCCGCAGGGGCTGTTCAGGTTCCCACTCGACGTGCAGCATTGCACCGGCTGGCAGGCGGTCGGATTTCGCGGCTGCCACACCGTCGACGAGAATGTCGCCGGCTGCGGCTATCTCGGCAACCCGACTGCGGCTCATACCCAGGAGTTTGGCGACACCGGCGTCGACGCGCTCTCCCACGAGACCGTCAGGCAGCGGCAGAATTCGTGTCTGTTTCATGGCTTTCCTCGGCAGAGTTGGCGCGGGTCGCAGCAGCCTTCGCTTTGGCCGTGCCGCGTTCTCCGTCAAAACCAATGTCGAGGATGGTCAGCAGCGCGACCATGATCATGCCGCCGACGATCGCGATATCGGCGAGATTGTAGATGGCTGGAACAATCCACGGGGTCGAAATGTAGTCAACCACGTGCCCTTCAAAGGTACCCGGTGCCCGGAAGAGCCGATCACCGAGGTTGCCCAGAGTGCCGCCGAGCACGAGGCCGAGCACGATGGCCCACCACACCGAGCGGATACGACGCGCGTTTACCACGATAACCGCGACCACCACGGCGGCAATGATGGTGAAAATCCAGGTCATCCCTGAGGCGATGGAAAAGGCGGCGCCGGGGTTTCGCACAAAATGAATTTGCAGTATTTCGCCGAGCACTTCGATGCGCTGCCCCTCGGCCATATGGTCGACAACGAGCTGTTTGATCAGCTGATCGGCCGCTAACAACACGGCCGCGACCCCGACCAGCAATGCGATATGCCTTGCGCTGGCCGCGGGTCGCGGCGCGGTGTTAAATTCAGTCACTCCGGATTTTGCTATTAGGCGTCAGCCTCGCCGCCGCCCGAGGCGTTGAGGTCGTTAAGCTGGCCCTCGATGAAGCTGCGCAGGTTGGTGCGGTAGTCGCGTTCGAACACGCGGAGCTCTTCAATACGCTCCTCGAGCTTCTGCTGCGATGCTTCGAGGCGGGTGGTGATATCACGTTCGCGGGTCTCGGCGTCGCTGACCAGCGTGTGTGCGCGGTTTTCGGCGTCAGCCACGAGGCGGGTTGCCTTGGTCTCAGCCTCTTCGGTTACGGCCTGGGCCTGCGAGTTGGCGTCATCAACAATGCGCTTGGCATTGGCCTCGGCCTCGGCGATCATCTGGTCGCGGCGTCGAGTACCCTCGGCGACGTGCTCGTCGTGCAGGCGACGAGCCAGCACGAGCAGCGACTGCGATTCGCCAGCTTCGTCACCGCTGGCTTCAGGAGCGACAGCCGGCACGGGCTCAGCAACGGGTGCCGGAGCCGGAGCTTCTTCCCGAGCCCCCGGAGCAAAGTCTGCAACGGGTGCGGCTTCGCCAGCACCGCCAGCCTTGAGCTGCTCGTTTTCAGCCTTGAGCTGCTCGTTTTCGGTGATCAGTCGACGGAATTCGGCGACCACCTCGTCAAGAAAGTCGTCAACCTCGTCCTGGTCGTATCCTTCGCGGAACTTCGTCTGCTGAAACCGCTTGTTAACGACATCTTCCGGCGTAAGCGCCATGAGTCGGGCCTCTCTCTTGGTTGATTAGAAAACAGCTCGGTACCGAGACAGATCTCGATCTACATCGACAACCTTACGTCACAACCACAACATTCGTCACATTGTCCGCTCAATTTTCGCCGCTACCGTGAACTCACCACGGCCATATAGCTCGCAAAATAGCTCAGCAGATTCAGCGCGATGAGCACCACAAGCCATGAAAGATCAAGTGCAATATTTCCCACCCGCAGCGGCCGAATCCATTTGCGCAGTAGCTTCAGCGGCGGATCGGTCAGCCGGAAAACGAGGTCGACCAGCACCAGCAGCAGGCCCCTTGGTCGCCACCGCGGTGCGAGCACCATGGCCCAATCAATAATCAGGCGCGCCCACATCACCGCCGTGTAGATACCGATGACGTAGAACAGTGTGATCCACAAGAGATGCAAGTGAGTTCCAACCTGTCAAATATGAGATTGACGGTGTGCCCGTGGGCACACCGTCAATGAGGCACGTTAACTAAATTAGCTGAAGAAGGTGTTGTCGTCAGCCTGACCCGATTCGTCATCGTGAACGTTCACGTGCTCGGGTGTCAGCAGGAAGACACGGTTGGTGACGCGCTCGATTTTGCCGAGGAGCCCCTGCGCGAGACCCGAAGCAAAGTCGATGATTCGGCGTGCATCCCCGTCACTCATCTGCGACAGGTTCATGATGACCGGCACACCGTCACGGAAGTGCTCGGCAATCACTTTGGCATCGTTGTCGAAAGCCTTCGGGTGGACGGTGAGAATCTCGTTCATCTTCGGTGCCGCGGGGGTCGGCTTCACCACGGGGGTCGCGTGCGGCGCGGACGCCCGGTTAATGGGGGTTACAGGGGCCGGGGTGGCGCGCTCGGTAACCGGTTCTACGCGGTCGGTTTCAGCATTCGCCGTCGACTGAGCGACCTGCCCCTGGAGATCGTTCTGGTTGTCGGCTTCCTCGGCCAGTCCGAGGTAAACCATTGCGTTACGAAGCGGGTTTCCCATGTGTGCCTCCTGACGTTTCTGCAAATACGTTACGGGGCGGTGGGCCGATTTCCGGTGATTGCCGTGCCGATTCGCAGGTGTGTCGCACCCTGTGAAATCGCTGAGTGGAAGTCATGCGACATGCCCGCCGAAATCCATTCCGCATCCGGCACAATCGCCCGAATCCGCTCAGAAGTGAGCCGCACCTGCTCAAATGCCGGTAGCGGGTCGGCGCCCAACGGTGCCACCGCCATTACACCGCGCAGGCGGATGGTGGGGGTTGCGGCGATCTTTTCGGCAAGCGCCTCAGCTTCGGCAAGCGGCACTCCCCCGCGATCGGGGTCGCCGTCGAGCGAGAGCTGCATCAGCACGTCGAGCGCACCGGATTCGCCACGGTCGAGCGTCGACAGCGCGGTGACAAGCTCTTCACGGTCGATTGAGTGCACGGCATCGGCGTAGCGTCCCACCTGGCGAGCCTTGTTGCGCTGCAGCTGGCCAATGAAGTGCAGGCGTCCGGCTCCCAGCTCGTGAATGCGCTGGGCCTTGTTGCGCGATTCGGGGTGTCGGTTTTCGCCAAAATCACGCACACCCAGCTCGGCCAGCACATCGATGAGTTCGAGCGGCTGATATTTGGTGACTACGATGAGCGTCAGCTCATCGCTTGACCTGCCCGCCTCACGCGCAGCTTCGGCAATTTCACCCCGCACCCGTTCGAGCCGTTCGGCAACGGCCGCGGCATCAATCACCGTGCTCATCGCAAAAACGAGGGGATGTCGAGACCGCTGCTGTCATCATCATCGAACGGGTTGTCGTTCTGGCGCGGCGCAACCGTGGGCTGCTCGGCGGTGCTCCAAGCCGGAGTCTGCTCCAGACTCGGAGCGGCCTCCTCGGCGGTCGAAGCGGGCTTAGCTGCCGGTTCTGCCGACTCATCAACGGGATCGATGTTACGAGCGGTGGCTTCGGCCACTGTGGGCAGCGACAGGGGGGCACCTTCGGCCTTCGATTCTGGCTTCACCAGCTCTTCGCCGCGAGCGGCAGCCTTCGGGTCGCCACCAATGAAGCCGGCCGCGATAACGGTGACGCGCACCTCATCACCGAGCGTGTCATCAACGGCGGTACCGAGAATGATGTTGGCGCCGTCGAACACCGCGTCGCGCACCAGCTGAGCGGCCTCGGCCACTTCGAACATTCCGAGGTTTGAACCACCCTGCACCGACAGCAGCACGCCGTGTGCGCCCTCAATCGAGGTTTCCAGCAGCGGTGATGCCACCGCCAGCTCGGCGGCTTTGACCGACCGGTCGGCGCCACGCGCGGTACCGATACCCATGAGCGCCGAACCGGCCCCCTGCAGCACCGACTTGACGTCGTTGAAGTCGACGTTGATGACACCCGGGTTGGTGATCAGGTCGGTGATGCCCTGCACACCGGCCAGCAGCACCTGGTCTGCTGTCGAAAATGCTTCGAGCATTGAGATGCCACGGTCGCTGATCTCCAGGAGTCGGTCGTTGGGCACCACAATCAGCGCGTCGACCTCGTCTTTCAGCGCGGTGACACCGGTTTCGGCCTGATCCATACGGCGACGGCCCTCGAAGCTGAAGGGCTTGGTCACGACACCGATCGTCAGCGCTCCTATTGACTTGGCAATGCGTGCCACCACCGGCGCACCACCGGTGCCGGTGCCACCGCCCTCACCGGCGGTAACGAACACCATGTCAGCACCGGCGAGCGCCTGCTCAATTTCTTCGACGTGCTCTTCGGCGGCGCGGCGACCAATTTCTGGATCGGCACCGGCACCGAGGCCGCGGGTCAGTTCACGACCAATGTCGATCTTGACGTCCGCATCCGAAAGCATGAGGGCCTGCGCGTCGGTGTTTACCGCAATGAATTCGACGCCACGCAGGCCGATCTCGATCATGCGGTTGACGGCGTTCACGCCGCCGCCACCAACGCCGACGACCTTGATGACGGCGAGGTAGTTGTTCGTGTTGGCAGAAGTGGTGTTCGACACTGCGTGACCCCTTGTCGTTGGGTGGTTGAGCCCCGTAGCGGGCACAAACCCGGTCGCGGACGATTGTTGGTTGTAACGTTATGGCCGTTTGGTCGCTGAGCTCAGCGAGACCTCGCGCGTGTTGCCCGAAGCGTGCAACTTGCCTCAACCAGGGGTTGAAACTTTTACCGGATGCGCTCGCTACGGCTGCACCCACTACGGTTGGGTATCGCGTGACACCGGGTTATCGGGGCTCGACACATCAAAATATGCGGGCTGTCCGCCGGATGCGGTTACGAGCGCTTCAAGCACCTGTGCTTTGCGATCGGATTCCTCGGCGCTCCCCCACACCACGAGTGTGCCGTCCCGCAGCGTCAGGGTGACACTGTCGAGCGTGTTTGCCGATATTTCGGCAACCTTTTTTCGGAACTCATGATCGAGCGCGATCGATGCCTTGGCAGCCGCCTGGAATCCGGGTGCGTCGACGCTACTCACGCGAAGCACCGGGATGTCTTCGGGCAGCTGATCTGCCCGCCAGAGCTCAGTACCAACCGCATCCACCATGACGGCACCGTCGTCACCGGCGATCGCTCCCACCGGTACGCGCTCTACCACATCAACTACGAGTGTCGAGGGTGGCTCGGTGCGCACCGAGTAGCTCTGCACCAGCACAAATTGATCGAGCAGCGCACCCACATCCGCATCGGTCACCTGTGCCAGCGGCTGGCCCTCGAGCTGTTTGAGTGACGCTTCGATTGCATCCCGATCGGCGCGCTCCACCCCGGTAACGGCCACCTCGCGCACACTGAACAGCGGCGTGAATACGCCGATCGCCACAAAAGCGATGACAAAGGCGGTCAGCCCCGCAATGCCCCACAGCACATTACGACGGGTGCGGGCACGGCGGGTGAAGCGGCGCACCTCGTCATGCTCGAGTTGTTTGCGAGCGCGGCGCGCCTGCCGCAGCGATGGCAGTGGCGAGTCGGTGGTGCGTTTGTTGCTATCGAACTCGATGCGGTCGCGTTCGGCACTGGCTGCGGTCGGCGCTTCGCGTTCGTCGGTGCCGTAGCCATAATCGTCATCGTCGCGGCGCGGGGGCCAGTCTTCCCCCGAACCGCTACGAAAACGATCGAATATTCCCACTGCTATTCGGCCTGTCCCGAAGCCACCCCGGCGGCTTCCGAATCGGATGCGCGAGGTGCGCGTGCGTGTAGCGCTTCGAGCAACTGGGGAATGATGAGGTTCACATTGCCGCAGCCGAACGTGATCACAAAATCGCCCGGCTCGGTCCATTCGGCAACGCGGGTGGCGGCGGCAGCCCAGTCGGGGCGGTAATCAACCCGGCTCGGATCTTTGAATTCACGCACCACCAGCTCGCCGGTGACGCCGGGCACCGGGTCTTCGCGGGCGCCGTCAACATCGAGCACCACCGTGTGGTCGGCGAACGTCTCGTATGCCGCGGCAAACTCGTCGCTCATCGCCTGGGTTCGCGAATACAGGTGCGGTTGGTGCACGGCGAGGATGCGGCCCTCACCAACCACTTCGCGTGCTGCGGTGAGTGCGGCCACGACCTCGCGCGGGTGGTGAGCGTAATCGTCATATACCGAAACGCCGTCAATCGTGTCGTGCAATTCAAAGCGCCGCTTCGTACCGCTGAAGGCCGCAAGCCCCCGCAGTGCATCGGCCGGGTCAATACCGAGTTCACGCAGCACGGCCACTGCGCCGGTGGCATTGAGCGCGTTATGGAAGCCTGGCACCGCCAATTCGCCCTCGTATTCGATGCCGTCAACGGCGATCCGTAGTCGGGTGCGGCCCTGCATCGGGGTGGTTTCAAGCAGTCGCACATCGGCGTTCTCGGATGCTCCAAACGTGACCGTGCGCGGGTGGCCAAGTCGTTCATGAAGCGCCACTGTCAGTTCGTCATCGGCGCTGAGCACCACTGCCTCGCTGGCGCCGCTGGCGAAGTCGACGAACGCCTGCTGGAATGCATCCACGCTGCCATAGTGGTCGAGGTGATCGTTGTCGATGTTGGTAATCAGCGCGATCGCCACGTCATAAAACAAAAATGAACCATCTGATTCATCGGCTTCAACGACGAATTCACTACCTGAACCGCGACGCTCATTGGTGCCGAGCGGCGCCACTACCCCGCCGTTGACAAAGCTCGGATCGTGACCGAGCTCGACGAGCGCCGTGGCGATCATCCCCGTGGAGGTGGTTTTGCCGTGGGCGCCGGCCACCGCGATCAGCCGCGAGTTTTGGGTCAGCCACACCAGCGCCTGCGAGCGGTGCAGCACCGTGATGCCACGATCGCGGGCTGCCAATAGTTCGGGGTTGTCCGGCCACAGTGCCGAGGTGACCACCACCGCATCCACATTTTCAGGAAGGTTTTCGGATGCGTGCCCGATCGCCACCTGAGCGCCGGCCGCACGCAAATTGCGGGTGTAGTCGGATTCGCTACGGTCAGACCCCGATACCTCGACACCCGCATCAAGAAACATTCGGGCGATGCCGCTCATCCCCGAACCACCAATTCCGATAAAGTGCGCGCGCCCGATTTTTGCGGGAATCTGCGCATCCGGATCCGGTTTGATTACCACGGTGATTCCTCTCCTGAACGTTTACCGCCGGCAATCTCGGTGCGCCGGAGGCGTTAACGGGCCAGTTGAACAGGTGCCTGCTGCGTCAGTGAATTCGCTGCTGAGCTGGCAACCGGCCCGATCGGTTTTTCAGCCTAGGCGCTTTCGCCGATCGCATCCGAGATCAGCTCGGCGAGCCGTTCGGCAGCGTCATTGATCCCGATCGCGGCGGCGTTGGTGGCCAGCTGCGCCATTGCCTCCTCGTCGTGCATGAGCGGCAGCAGTTCGGCGCGAATCCAATCGGCGTCAAGCTCGGCATCCGCCACAGTGCGAGCCGCACCGGCATCAATCACCGAAGCGATGTTTTTTGCCTGCTCGCCGTTGCCGACCGCATAGGGCACATACACCGCCGGTAGCCCCACGGCAAGAATTTCTGACACCGTGGATGCACCGGCTCGCGAAAGCAGCAGGTCGGCCGCGGCAAACGCGAGGTCCATGCGATCGCAGTATTCAACCACGTGGTAGTTCGGTAGCTGCGGGTCATCAAACGGTGAGAGCTGCCCAACAATGTGCACCACCTGCCAGGCTTGCCCCGGTTCGGTTTCACCTTCGGGCTGCGGGGTGCGGGTGAGATCGGCTCCGGCCTCGCGAATCGCGTCGTTGATGCGTTTGGCTCCGAGCGATCCGCCGGTCACCACGAGGGTGCGTCGCTGCGGGTCGAGTCCAAAATAGGCGATGGCTTCGGGGCGCAATGCCTCGCGATCAAGCCGCGCGATTTGTTTGCGCAGTGGCATTCCCACCGTCACCGCATTCGGCAGCGGCGTGTTTGAAAACGCCACCGCCACCCGTGCTGCCCAGCGGGCACCGAGCCGGTTGGCGAGTCCGGGCATGGCATTGGCTTCGTGCACCACCACCGGAACTTTGCGGCGGGCAGCCACATAGGCTGGTGTTGCCGCATAGCCACCAAATCCCACCACCGCGTCGACACCACGGTCAGCAATCAGCCGGCGCACAGAGCGCACCGCGCCAAAAAAGCGGCCGGGAAAACGCAGCGCGGCGCCATTAATCCGGCGTGGAAACGGCACTTTTTCGATGAGCTTGAGTTCGTAGCCGTGGGCGGGAACGAGCCGTTCTTCAAGGCCGCCCCGGGTGCCGAGCACGATGATCTCGGCGTCGGGCTCACGTTCGCGCAGCGCATCGGCGGTGGCCAGTAGCGGGTTAACGTGGCCGGCGGTGCCGCCCCCTGCGAGCAAATAGGTCGTCATCGCGAGACGGGCTCCTTTCGCGGTTGGTTTGCACCGGTGGGCTTGGTGCGAGCCGAGCTGGCAGCGGACGGATCGGTGCCACGACTCACCGACAGCACAATTCCCATGGCCAGCATCGTGGTCACGAGGGCCGAACCACCGGATGACACAAACGGCAGCGGCACGCCGAGCACCGGCAGCAGCCCGATCACCACCGAAATATTCACGAACGCCTGGAAGATGATCCAGCTGAACACCCCACCGATAATGGCTCGGGCGGGTGCATCGGCTGCGCTGCGCCACATCCGCAGCAGCACAATCGCCAACGCGGTGAACATGCCGATCACCAGCATCGCACCGAGCAGCCCAAATTCTTCACCGATGATGGCGAAGATGTAGTCATTATCGGCTTCGGGTAGCCACGACCATTTCGCAGTTGAGTTGCCGAGTCCCACCCCGAGCAGCCCTCCGTGGGCGAGCGCGTAAAAACCGTGTGTTGTTTGCCAGCACAGATATTCGTAGTCGCAATCGCCCGAAAAAAATGCGGTGATGCGGGCCACGCGGTTCGGCGAGATTGCGGCGGCCGTAATGGCACCGGCAGCAGCGAGCACAACACCCCACACTGTCCAGCGCAGCGGCATACCCGAAAACCACATCGTGCCGAGCAGTACGACAGCCATCACCATCACGGTGCCGAGGTCTTTACCGGCCATCGCCAAGCCGATGATGAGCAGTGCCGGCAGCAGGATGGGCACAATTAGGTGCTGCCAGCGCTCGATGGGTTTACCCTTCATCCGCAGCACCGCACCAAACCAGACGCACATCGCAATTTTGCCGATCTCGGCTGGCTGCAGCGAGGTGACACCCAGGTCGAGCCAGGCACGGTTACCGCCCTCGGTGATGCCCAGCGGAGTGAACACCAGTGCCTGCAGCACCAGGGTGACCGCCAGCAGCAGGCCCGCAATTTTGCCGGTCCACAGGTGTCCGGGCAGTCGAGACGCCACATACATGGCACCGAACCCGAGCACCGCGAACACAGCCTGCCGCAAAAACTTCGACGAGATCCCGCTGCCGGCCGCGAATGATTCAACGGCCGAGCTCGACAGCACCATCACGAGACCGAAGCCGGTGAGCAGCGCCACAATTGCCCACAGCATCGTGCGATCAAAATCAGCGGGCGTGCCGGGCTTGCCAAGGCGGATGCGGTACGCCCAGCCGCGGGGCGCGTCACCGGCCGGGTTGTGCTGGCTCATCGCGGCTCCCCTCGGGCTGATTGGGCTAGTGGGCTGGTTCGGTACTGGACTGATTGGGTTATTGGGTCGTGTCGGCCACCGCTGCTCGGACTGCCTGCTGGAATTTCTCGCCGCGGTCGGAGTAGCTGTCAAACTGGTCCATCGACGCCGCGGCCGGGGCGAGCAGCACCGTGTCGCCGTCTTGGGCGAGCTCGAGTGCCGCCGCAACTGCCTGTGGCATCACTCGATCAGTGTCGTCGCAATCGATCGCAACCAGCGGCACCTCGGGCGCGTGTTGGGCGAATGCGGTCTGCACCGGTTCACGATCGGCGCCAATCACGATTGCTGCGCGCAGCCGCTTGGCGTGGCTGGCCACAAGCGGCGCGATATCGACGCCTTTGAGCAGGCCTCCCACGATCCACACGACGCTGCGATAGGCCTGCAATGAGGCTTCGGCCGCGTGGGCGTTGGTGGCCTTCGAATCATCAACCCAGCGAATGCCGTTGTGGGTGAGCACCTGCTGGTTTCGATGCTGGTCGGGAGTGAACCCGGCAATCGCGGCCGAAATCTGTTCCGGACTCACGTCGATCGCTCGTGCCAGCGCCGCGGCCGCAAGCACATCTTCAACGAGGTGTTTCGCGCTCATAGCGCGCTCGCGCAGCTCGTCGAGGGTCGTGAGTTCGAGTGCCCTGGTGCGCCGATCATCGAGAAATGCGCGGTCGACAAGCACCCCGTTGACCACTCCGAGCGCACTCACCGGCGGCACGTCGGTGCCAAAACCGATGGCCCGGCAGCCTTCCACCACGTCGGCAGCTTCAACCAGTTCGCGGGTTGTTTCGTCGGCAAGGTTGTACACGCACGCAATACGGGCCAGGTGGTAGGCGCGGCCCTTCGCCTCTCGGTAGGCTGCAAACGAGCCGTGCCAGTCGAGGTGGTCGGGCGCAACGTTCAGCACCACCGCGGCCTCTGGCGACACTGTGTGGGTGTGGTACAGCTGGTAGCTCGAAATTTCGACCACGAGCACGTCGTACCCCTGCGGGTCGCGCACCGCATCCAGCACCGGAATTCCAATATTGCCGGCGGGAGCAACGCGCATCCCCGACTCGGCCACCATGTGCGCCGCCAGCTGTGTGGTGGTGGTTTTGCCATTGGTGCCGGTCACGAGCAGCCACCGTGAGGGCGTACCGGTTTTGTCGCGCAGTCGCCAGGCGAGTTCGATATCTCCCCATACCGGAATTGACTCGGTTTGAGCCCAGCGCAGCAGCGCGTGATGCGGTGGGTAGCCGGGTGAGGTGACCACCAGATCGGCGTTAAAGTCGCGCAGCTGCTGCGGCACCTCATCCTGTGTTTCGGTGACGACGCACGGCACCTGCAGCACCTGCAGGATGCGCTGGCGATCTTCATCGGGTTTGCCAGCGATGACGAGCACCTCGCAGCCGAGCTCGGCGAGCGTGTCGGCAACCGAAAAGCCGGTCATCCCGAGGCCAAACACCGCAACGCGCAGGCCACGCCATTCTGCATGCCAGCTGGTAAGCGAATCGAGTTTTTTGGTCATAGTGTCAGCCCCGCAGCAATTGCCCACTCAGCGTAAAAAATTGCCAGCCCGAGCACCGCGAGCAGGCCTCCGATAATCCAGAACCGCACCACCACGTTTTGCTCGGCCCAGCCTTTGAGTTCGAAGTGGTGGTGAATGGGTGACATGAGGAAGATGCGCTTGCCCTTGGTCACCTTGAAGTAGGCACGCTGCACGATGACCGAACCGGTCTCAATCACGAACAGCCCGGCAATCACCACGAGCAGGAGCTCGGTGCGAGTCATGATCGCGAAGGCGGCCAGTGCGCCACCGAGCGCGAGCGAACCGGTGTCACCCATAAAAATTTTTGCCGGTGAGGTGTTCCACCACAGGAAGCCGACGAGCGACCCCACGATAGCTGCCGCCAAAATCGTCATATCGAGCGGCGCGTGCGCCTGGTAGCAGGCCTGTGCCACATCGGGTGACAGCCGGGGCGTATCGCACTGCTGGTTGAACTGCCAGTAGCCGACAACACCATAGGTACCGATCGCAAAAATGGATGCACCGGTTGCCAGCCCGTCGAGACCATCGGTGACGTTCACTGCGTTCGAGGTTGCGGTGGTGATGAACACAATCCAGAGCACCACCAGCACTGTGCCCGCCACAGCACCCAGCATGAACAGGTCGATGGGGGTGTCACGAATCACCGAGATAGCGCTCGAGATCACCGGCACATCATTGGCGTTGACGAATTGCAGCCCAATCAGCGCAAAAACTGCGGCCACAATCACCTGACCAAAAATCTTTTGCCAGCCGCCCAGACCGAGTGACTGGTGTTTGCGCACCTTGAGAAAATCATCTACGAACCCGATCACGGCGTGGCCCACCATCATGAACATCGCCAAAAGGCCGGTTGCAGTGGGGCCCTCTCCGGCGGTGTACACGGCAATGAAATAGGCGATCACCGAACCAAGCACGAAGATCACACCGCCCATAGTGGGGGTGCCTCGTTTCGCGTAGTGCTCCTTGGGGCCGTCTTCACGGATGTACTGTCCCCAGCGCAGCCGGTTGAAGCCCTTAATGAACACCGGCGTGAGGAAGAGGGTGAACAGCAAACCGATCGCGCCGGCCAGCAGAATGGCGATCACGCAGTAGTTCCTTTCACAAACTCGGCAATTCGGTCACCGAGCGCGAGCAGCCCGGCAGAATTCGATGATTTCACAAGCACAAGATCCCCCGGTTGCAGGTAGCTTTCGAGAAACTCAAGTGCGGCATCGGCATCGGCAGCAAAAGTTGCTTCATTATCCCAGCTGCCCTGCGCCACCGCGGCGAGGTAGAGCGGCCGAGCCGACTGCCCCACAACCACGGTCTGAGTGATCCCCAACCGTACCGCAAGCTCACCAAGCCGGTCGTGTTCTTGTACGTGCAGATCACCGAGTTCACTCATTTCGCCCAGCACCGCGACGGTGCGCTGGCCGGGCTTGGCGATCTGTGCGAGTGTGCGAAGCGCAGCTCGCATCGAATCGGGATTGGCGTTATAGGCGTCGTTGATCACTGTGATCGGTTCGCGAACCAACAGCTCCATGCGGCCACGCTCAGCGCGCGTGACCTGTTCAAGCGTGGCCACGATATCCGGCACCGCGATTCCTTCCGCCCATGCCGCGGCGGTCGCGGCAAGCGCGTTCATCACGTGGTGCTCACCGATCACGGCAAAGTGCACCCGCACCGGTTCATGGCCGGGAACGTGCAGCGTGAACTCGGTGCCCTGCTGCCCCACCGTGACCTCTGTGGCACGCACCTGGGCCGCCTCCGAGCGACCAAAGGTGATCACGCGGGCCGCTGTCAATTCGGCCATTGCCATGACGCGCGGGTCGTCGGCATTCAACACGGCGATGCCGTCTTCCTGCAGTGCCCGCACCATCTCTGATTTGGTGCGGGCAGTTGTTTCAATGCCGCCGAACTCGCCTGCGTGGGCCAGCCCGACCACGAGCACAATGCCCACATCCGGTCGCGCCATCCTGGTGAGCCGGGCAATTTCGCCCTCGGCGCTCGCTCCCATTTCGGCTACGAGCGTGTCGGTGGATGCATCCACCTTCAAGAAGGTCACCGGCGCACCCACCTCGTTATTGAACGATTTGATCGGGGCAACAACATTGCCGTGCTCACCAAAAATTGCCGCCAGCAGGTTTTTGGTTGTGGTTTTGCCGTTTGAGCCGGTGACCGCAACCACCCGCATCCGGCCCAGTGACCGCACGTGTTCTACCACGACGCGGGCCAACTCTCCCAGCGCGACGACCGTGTCGGTCACCACAATCTGCGGCACATCCACGTCGAGTTCACGTTCGACGACGCACACGGCAGCGCCGGCAGCGGCTGCCTGCGGCACGAAGTTGTGGCCGTCGGTGTGTTCACCCGGTTTTGCAAAAAAGATGTCACCGCTGCCGATATTGCGCGAATCGGTATCACACACACCGCACACGGTCTGTTCCGGGTCGGCCCCGACCAGCCGGCCGGTCATGGCTGCGGCCATGTCGCCAAGTCGCATTTCGATCATGCCAGTGTGCCTTTCGGTTCCGGTTCGGAAGGGTTCTGGGATGCGGGGATATCGCCCGCGGATGCCGGCCGGGTAATAATGCCCCTCAGGTCGAGACCATCGTTGCGTTCGAATGCATCCTGGAGCTGTTCAAGCGCCCAGCCCGCCTCATCCAGGGCAACGAGCGCGAGTGCCAGCACGGTGCGCGCATCCTCGGCGTTTTCGGTGCGCACCACCGTTGACACGATCCGGTCGTCGCGGCCGCGAAGCGTGAATCGACCGGCATCATCAATACGTGCTTGCCAGTCGGCGGGAGTGACACCGAGCCCGACGGTGGTTACCGGAACCCGCGATTCTTCGACCGCGTGGGTGGCAAGCGCGTCATTGACCAGTACCACTGCGCGCCGCGAGTGGTCGGGGCTCATCGCGTCAGCGAGCATTGCTTTTGTGCGCGGTTCGTCTGCGAGTCCGCCACAGTAGGTCACCACATCGATGTCGACCTCATCAAGGTGATGGCCGGCCATCTCGTCGCTGGAAAACTCAAATACGGCGGTATCGACGCGCATTTCGCGCAGTCTCGCCAGCAGAGCGTGCAAATCGTCGGCTCGTGCGGGTGAGGAGATGCTCGCGGCGTCCTCATCGTTGATGCGCGCGACTGACGACTCCATGAGTGCCCGGTACTGCCCGAGCAGTGCCAGCACCGCGTCGACGCACCGCGCGACGGCCCCGCGCTGTGGACCGCCGAGGGTCACGAGCATCCGGAAGTCGTGCTCAGCGGTGCGATACACCCAGGATGCGATTGGGCCAAGCGCAAGCGCGGGGTCGCTCACCACCAGCACCGGTACATCCACATTCGGTTCGGGGATGCAGTGCGGTGCGGCGATTACCGCAACGGCGCCCCGCTCGACCGCTGCGGCAATTGCGTTTGCCTCGCTGCCGGCTGGGTCGATGGCGATGTAGAGGTCGCCGGCACGGGTCGTTTCGACGCGGCTGGTCACACCGGTTACCTCGATCTGGTCGAGGTCGGCGTCACTTTCCAACCCGAAGTGTGCGCACAGCTCTGAGAGCTCACGAGCGGCCTGGTGGTGGGGACGTAAAGAAGATTCGGACATAGCTTTCGGTGGGTTCGTGCTCAATAACGCGCGTCAATTTCGGGATAGGGCTCAGGTGACGGCGGAACCTGATATTTTGCGAGCACATATGACATGGTCTGTTGCCAGGCAACCGGAGTTGACCCGGAACCGGTGACCATCCTAGTCGGCCGGTACATGCCCACGAGGACGGCGAACTGCGGATCGTCTGCCGGGGCGAGTCCAGCCATCGTGGTGTAGTAGGTGCCCTGGTAGTAGGTGCCGGTTTCGGGGTTCACGGTCTGCCCGGTACCCGATTTAGTTGCCACCCGGTATCCGGGAACGGCCAGGTCTTCATGGCCGGGGGCCCGCGCCATCGATTCCATCCCGTCAATCGCCAGCCGTGCGGCTTCGGGCGACACAACCTGCACCGACTCACCGCCGGGGATTTCCGTGAGCGTTCCGTCTTCTTGGCGGCAGCCGCGCACGAGTTTGAGTGGTAGCCGTTTGCCGCCGTTGCCGATGGCCTGATAGGCGCTGGCCATCTGGGCGGCGGTGGCGGTGAGACCCTGCCCGAACATTACGGTGTAGTTGGTTTGACTGTCCCAGTCTTCCGGAGCGTGCACGGTTCCGGCGGCCTCACCGCTAAACCCGACGGCGGTCGGCTCGGCGAGCCCGAATTTGCGCATGTAGTCGTAGCGCACTTCTCGCGACAGTCGCGACCCAAATTCGGCCGTACCGACGTTGGAGGATACCGCGATCACGCCATTGAGGTTCATCTCAATCGGCGCGTGCGCGTCGTCATCACCGAAGCTTGCGTCGTCATGTGGCCATTGGTCGGGCACGGTGATGGTCTCGTGCGGATCTACCTTGCCCTGGTCGTAAAGCATGGCCGCAGTGAGTGGTTTCATGATCGAGCCCGGTTCGAACGAGGCACCGAATGTGCGGTTACCGCGATCATCGGGATTGGCGTCGGTGGGCACGTTTGGGTCGACGGTTGGATACTCGGCGGCAGCAACGATTTCACCGGTTTTTACATTCACCACGGTGATCGTGCCGTACTCAGCCTGCTGATAAGTCACCTGCTCGGCGAGAATCTGCTGCACGCGATATTGCACATCGCTGTCGATGGTGAGCTCGAGCGTGCCGCCCGGACGCGGTTTTTCGACCGTGACCACGGTGCCGGGAATTGCGACGCCGTCGGCCGACCGCTCGTACATCTCTTTTCCGTTCGCACCGGCAAGGCACTTGTCGTACTGCAGTTCAAGCCCGGCCAGGGGCTCTCCGGCAGCGTCACTGAACCCAACGATATTGCCCGCGACCGCACCCGCTGGATAGCTGCGCTTGGGGTGCGGCTGCGGGTATACCCAGGGGATGCGGAGCTTACGGATTTCTTGATATTGCTCAAGCGGCACCATCCGCGCCAGATATGCGAAGTTTGCATCGGGATCTTCGGCCAAGATTGCGTCGATTTCGGCACGCAGGGTCTTAGCATCCTGACCGGTGATTTTGGCGATCCGTTGAAGCGAATCATCGACCGTCACGACTTCGGTCTCGCCGGTTTTGGGGTTCGAGCGGTTGAAGTCGACCATGTTCACGGGCGCGATGGTGATATCGAAGCGATCGACCGAGGTGGCCAGTGGCCTGCCTTCGGCGTCGACAATTGAACCGCGCGTGGTCCACAGTGAATTGACAACACCGCGCCGGCCATCAGCTTCTTCGTTAATGGCGGCGGCGCTGAGCACCTGCAGGTCGAATAGTCGCCCACAGAAGATGACCAGCATCGTAATGATGAGGCCAAGCGGCACGATAAGCCGCCATTGATGCCCTCGCCGGTGACGCTTACTCTTCACGCTCTCCGCCCATGGTCACAGTTCATTTCGGTGCCGCGGCAGCGCACTGCCGTAGCTTTTTGCATCCCCACTCGCTGCGCAGCCCGGCCTTTCGCACACCGTGCGGTGTGTTCGAAACCTAGTGCGTGTCGGGTGAACTCAGCTCGAACTCTGACGGTACGCCAGCGGGCTCCGGCCGCGGTGTTGACGCTCCGGGGTTCTTAGCCTTCTGAGGTTTTTGTTGGGTCTCTTGCTCGGCACGGTCACGGTCACCGCTCGTGATTGCATTCGGCACGAGGTCGGGGTTGATCGCGGGCAGGTTGGCAGGCGCGTCCGAACCACCGATGATGCGGCGCTGCTCGATGTCGAGCGAAGGCACGCCCGCTGCCGGAACCATCCCCAGATCGGTGGCCATTTTTGACAGGTGCTGCGGTGACGCCATGGCGTCAATCTGCTCCTGCGCCGAGGTGCGCTCACGCTGTGCCTGCACGCGCTGGCTGGCGAGTTCATCCTCGGTGTAGGCACCGCTAATCAGCAGCAAGCTGAGGGCAAGCCGCACACCGAGCATCCCGGCGATCAGCGCCAGCGCGAAGACCACGGCACGACGCGTGCCCCGTCCCCGAGCCCGCTTACCTTCAATGACGCGCAGGTCGGGACGGCGTTCAGCTCCTCGCTCGGGTACTTCGGGCCCGGAGGGCGCGACCGGTCGGACGACCCGGCTGGCTTCGATCACGCTCATCAATTACTCCTGATCCGTTCAACTGCGCGCAAGCGAACTGGCTTGGCGCGGGGGTTGTCGTCAACTTCGTTGTGGTCGGCTTGCTCGGCCCCGCGAGTGAGTGAGACAAATTCGGGTTCGAGCTCTGGCGGAATGAATGGCAGGCCGGCTGGCACATTTGCCGTGGTGGCCTCGTGAAAGATGTGCTTCACAAAACGGTCTTCAAGTGATTGATAGGCCTCGACTACGACGCGACCACCCACACGCACCCGCCCCAACGCCTGCGGTATTGCCGACTCGAGCGCCTCGAGCTCGCGGTTCACCGCGATGCGCAGCGCCTGAAATACGCGCTTAGCCGGGTGGCCGGCGTTGCGCTTGGCCGCCGGGGTGGCCTGCTGCAAAATTTCGACAAGTTCGAGCGTGGTTGCCGGTGGGTTGGGTGCGGTGACAATCGCACGCGCATAGCGCCCGGCCAGCGGTTCGTCGCCGTAACGGCGAAACAGGTCGCGTAGCTCGGCCTCGCTCGACTGTGTGAGCAGTTCAGCGGCGGTGATGCCGACCGACTGATCCATTCGCATATCGAGGGGTGCATCCCGCATATAAGAAAAACCGCGCTCGGCTTCATCAAGCTGCAGCGACGAAACACCGAGGTCAAAAAACACCGCATCAACCTCAGCCACGTCGAGCTCATCAAGCTTTTCGTTGAACTGGTCATAGACGGCGTGCACG
This sequence comes from Gulosibacter sp. GYB002, assembly GCF_036577665.1. Classification (NCBI taxonomy): domain Bacteria; kingdom Bacillati; phylum Actinomycetota; class Actinomycetes; order Micrococcales; family Microbacteriaceae; genus Gulosibacter; species Gulosibacter sp. GYB002. The sequence goes on from NZ_JARBDD010000014.1 coordinate 279,407, forward strand.
GTGGTGACCCGGTCACCAAACTCGCTTAGCCGCTGCTGCGCGAGCGCAATGGCGTCGCTGTCGCGGTCGAAGCCGATAAGCCGCGCCCGCGGATTAGCTCGCAAAATGGCGGCCGCGTGGCCACCCATTCCGAGGGTGCAGTCGACGTAGATCGCATCCGAGATTTCGAGCGCTGGTGATACCAGCTCGACCACTCGCTCGACCATCACCGGGGTGTGGATGACTGCGGGGTCACCGTAGCGGCTGTCTGCGGTGTTTTCCATATCTGCCCCTGTCTGCTTTGTTCTGAACCTCGAACCCGCGCTATTCCCGACCCGCCGCCGGGGAAGGTGCTTCGGGACGTGATCTGCTGCCGGGGAAGGTGCCTCAGATCGCCGAACAGCACGAGATCGAAGCTCAGAGCTAGAACAGTCCTGGGATCACCTCCTCCGCGGTCTCCGAGAAGCTGGCTTCGTTGGCATCGAGGTAGGTCTGCCAGGCCTGTGCGTCCCAGATTTCGGCGCGATTACCGGCACCGATAACGGCCAGTTCGCGGTCGAGCCCGGCGTATTGACGCAGCTGCGCGGGAATGGTGACGCGGTGTTGACGGTCGGGGGTTTCACTGTGGGCGCCCGATAGCAGCAGTCGCAGGTAGTCGCGCGCCTGCTTGCTGGTGACGGGGGCTTGACGGATGCGGTCGTGAAACCCAGCAAATTCGTCGTTCGAGAAGACGTAGATGCAGCGGTCTTGACCGCGGGTCATCACCACACCGTCAGCCAGTTCGTCACGAAATTTTGCCGGCAGGATGAGCCGCCCTTTTTCGTCGAGCTTGGGCGAGAAGGTGCCAAGAAACACGATCGCCCCTCCTCTCGACGCGACTCATCTCCACCAACACCCACCACTTTACTCCACTTCACACCACAAAGGCAGATTTCTAGGCATAAAACTGCGGAAATTTTCAGGTTCTACCGCTGAATTATGCGGGTGGTGTGAAGTGGAGGAAAAAACCACATTTTGGGGCTTTCGGAACCGTAAACCCCCGCCGCAGGGAGCAGCGGCACAAAATTTGCCGCAATCGAGTGGCTGCCGGTGGTGGCGCGGTGCACTGAAGGCATCGCGTAGAAAGAAGACCACACAGGCATCGACGCCGTGGGAAAACAATCCCGCCCCAACCGGCTTGGTTGGGGCGGGAGGAAAGTGGAGAGTCGGCCGAAACGACCGGCGACTACCGGCTAGAGGTCGCCGCGGCGGCGCTCATCCCAGCGCTCTTCAAGACGAGACATATAGTCAGACTGTTTTGACCGCTGTGCACTCGTGGCCTGCTTGCGCGGGGCTGAGTCGGCGGCCGCACCGCTGGCCGAACCGTTACCGCGCAGCGCCCAGGCAATACCTGCGACGGTGACGATGAATCCGAGCAGACCAATGAGCGGCTGGTTAATGGCCAGGCCGGTGACCACAATGCCCAGGCCAACGGCCACTGCAAGCACTGCGATACTGATAGACCGAGCTGAAATTCCGCCCTGCCCCGAAGGCGCGGTTGACATGAAGTCGGCGTCTCCCTGGTAGAGACTGCGCTCCATCTCATCGAGCAGCCGCTGTTCCTGTTCAGAAAGTGCCATCATTACCTCGCGTTTGCAGCTTGCGGATTCACCGCTGTCTAACTGCTCATTGTAGGCCGAGATGACTTTGTAAAGTAGGTATGTGCCTGAAAGTATGCCGTTGTCTGCTGATGCCCTTGTAAATGCCGTTAACGATCGTATCGCGGCGGTCGTCTCTGCCAAGCGCGACGAGTTCCTCCCCCTTGGCGACGACCTCGTTCCGGTGTTTAACCAGATCAGCTCGTTCACCGAGGGCGGTAAGCGTGCCCGAGCCCGATTCGTTGCCGCCGGTGCCGCTCAGGCCGTGGGACAAACGGTACCCGCCGATCTCTATACGGCTATCGTCGATGCCGCAGCCGGCCTCGAACTGTTTCACGCCGCCGCGCTCGTGCACGATGATGTGCTCGACCGCTCTGACACCCGCCGCGGCAAACCCGCAACGCACCGGGTGTTCGAGCAGCTGCACCGCGAGAGCTCGTTTGCTGGCGAAGCCGAACACTTCGGCACCTCGGCAGCAATTTTGATTGGCGATCTGCTGCTGATGTGGAGTGATGATCTGCTGCTGAGCGCCTGTGCCCACATTGATGAGCGCTCGGCACGCCGAGTGCGCCACGAATATGCGCGGATGCGCACAGAGGTGACCGCCGGCCAGTATCTCGATGTGCTTGCCGAGCTGAACTGGCACACCGTTCCGGTGGCCGAGCACGCTGAACGGGCAATTGCCATCGCCACTTCTAAATCGGCACGCTACTCGGTTGAGTCGCCGCTCGTGCTCGGCGCCCTGCTGGCCGGTGGCGATGACGACACGGTCGCAGCCATTCGCGCCTACGGCCTCCCCCTCGGGCTCGCATTTCAGCTGCGCGACGATGTGCTGGGAGTGTTCGGCGATAGCCAGGTCACCGGGAAGCCCGCCGGCGACGATCTGCGCGAGGGCAAGCGCACCCTGCTAGTGGCAGAGTTTGAACGCCGCGCTGATGGTGAAGATCGTGAATACTTTGTGCGCCACCTCGGCAATTCCGAGCTGACCGAAGCCGATGTCGAAAAGATGCAGCAGCTGCTGCTCGATAGTGGCGCGCTGGCGGCGGTTGAAGCGCGTATCCAAGGGTGGCTCGACGAGGCGCTCAGCGCCATCGACAAGGCTGCCCCGAATGAGCAGGTGCGCGCCCTCCTTGGCGAGCTCGCCGAACGAGCCGCAGTGCGGAACGCCTAGGAACGGGCCTCACTCAGCACGGTTCATGCGACGCGGCCCCGCTCAGCGCGGCTCGCGCTCATGAACCGTTTGACATCAGCTGGCTAAAACGCCAGCAGCTGCGCCGATTTACGCACGCTGGTTTTGTGCCCGCGCTGCAACGCCGCAACCGGCGCCTCGCCGAGCGCACTATCTTCACTCAGCATCCAGTTCATGGCTTCTTCACCCTCGAGTCCCATATCAGACAGCAGGGTGAGTGTGCCGCGAAGCCCCGGGAGCGGTTCACCGTTCTTAAAAAAATCTGCCGGGATGCGGGGCTCACCATCAACCTGTGCCGCGAGCAGGTACCGGTCTTCGAGCAATCGACGGAGCTTGTTCTTTGAAACGCCAAGTAGCTCGCACACCTGTGTAAACGTGAGCCACTCGCGTGACGAAAAGTGTTCTGACACCCTTCTATGGTTGCAGATTATCGAGCCGCGCGGGGTATCTACGGAGTTTCACCCGGTGTTCGTTGCGTGATCCCGATACTCTGCCCAACGTGAACGCAGCGAACCCCGATACGGTCATTGGTCGTCTCATCGACGACCGCTATCGCGTGCGTTCGCTTATCGCCCGCGGCGGTATGGCCACGGTGTATGTTGCCACCGATCTTCGCCTCGATCGGCGCGTGGCAATCAAAATCATGCACGACCATCTGGCCGCGGATGAAGCTTTCCGTGACCGCTTCATTCGCGAGGCACGAGCGGCGGCCCGCCTAGCGCATCCCAATCTGGTCAATGTGTACGACCAGGGTGAGGATGGTGACCTCGCCTATATGGTGATGGAATACGTGCCCGGTATCACGCTGCGTGACCTGCTGCACGACCACCACCGGCTGACTGTCGAGCAGACCATCGACATTATGGATGCGCTCCTGGCGGGGCTGCAGGTGGCGCACCGACAGGGCATCGTGCATCGCGATATCAAGCCCGAGAACGTGCTGCTGGCTGATGATGGCCGCATTAAGCTCTCCGACTTTGGACTCGCGCGCGCGGCCACCTCGAATACGGCCACGGGCTCAGTGTTGCTCGGCACGATCGCCTATCTGGCGCCCGAGCTGGTCACCAAGGGTTCGGCCGATGTGCGCAGTGATGTCTATTCGGCGGGGATCATGATGTATGAGCTGCTGGTGGGCGAGCAGCCCTACCGCGGCGATGAACCGGTCAATATTGCGTTTCGGCACGCCAATGACGATGTGCCACCACCCAGCGAAAAACAGCCCGGCATCCCCCGGGTGCTCGACGATCTGGTGCTGTGGGCCACTGAACGCAATCCCGATGATCGGCCGACAGATGCCGGGGCAATGCTAGCGGCGCTGCGTCAGGCCGAGCGCGATATTGCGGCCGGCGGTGGCGCGCCGGTGCCGCCAGACTCGCCCACGCTGCCTGCCGACTCGGGCGAAGCAACTCGGTTGCTTGCCACCGCGGATGATCATGACCAGCCGTGGCACAGCGTGAACCAACCCACCGGGGCGATCAACGCTGACCCGATGGCTGCGGTGGCCGAACCGTTGCTGCGTCCCTCGGCGGGGCTCCCGGCCACGGCGGCACGACTCGAACGGATCAATCGCCAAAAACGTCGTTCGGGGCAGGTAACCGCCGCGGTTGTCGTGCTTTTGATGGCGTTCGCCGGTGTCATCGGCTGGTGGCAGGGGTACGGGCCCGGTTCGTATCTGGTCACTCCCGACCTGGCCGGCATGTCTGAGGCGGATGCACGGCAGCAGATCAGCAGCTCGGGTTTTGTGCTCGGTGAGGTGCAACACGAAAACTCGCTCGATACACCGGCGGGTCAGGTACTGCGCTCCGATCCCGAAAGCGGCTTGAGTTTGGCACCGAAGTCGTCAATTTCGATTGTGATTTCTGATGGGCCGAGCATCCTGACCGTGCCGGCGCTCGCCGGGCTCAGCCGTGATGAGGCTATTGCCGCCATCGAAAATGCCGGGTTTGTCTATCTGGATGCGAATGAGCGGCGTGAGTTCTCGGCCAGCGTGCCGGACGACCATGTGATCTCCGGAACCACCGAAGACGGTGCCCCACTCCCCCAAGAAATGGCCGAGCAGTCGACTATTCGACTGGTGGTTTCAGAGGGCAAGGTACCCGAAGTTGCCGGTCAGAGCGAGGCTGATGCGATGGCCACACTCGATGCCGTTGGGCTCAAGGGCAATGTTGTTGATCGACCGTTTTCGTCGGATGTGCCCGAGGGTGTGGTGATCTCGCAGTCGTCCACCACTGACCCGATCGTTGCCGGCGACACGATCAATCTGGTGGTTTCCAAGGGTCCAGATCTCGTCGAGGTGCCCAAGGTTGAGGGCGAAAAGCTAAAAAACGCGATTAAGAAGCTCGAGGATGCCGGATTTAAGGTGTCGCATCGCGTGCCCGAGCTATTTATCGATAGCGCCAGGGTTGTCTCATCCAATCCACCGGCCGGCGAAAAGATCGAGCGCGGTAGCACGGTTGAGTTGACCACCGAGGTTAAGCTCTAGCGCATCCCCGATATCGTCATGCGGCGGCGCAAATAAGTGGCCGGGTGCGTCGAACTCGGTTCCAGGCACCCGGCCACATCAGGCGTTTGCGTCGACCCGCTAGTTTGCTGCGCCGCGGTTTTGCAGCAGCTCAGCGACCAGGAAGGCCAGTTCGAGCGATTGGCGGTGGTTGAGGCGCGGGTCGCACAGGCTCTCGTAGTGCGTTTCGAGCGTGGCCTCGTCGATCTGGTCAGTGCCGCCGAGGCATTCGGTGACATCGTCGCCGGTGAGCTCGATGTGAATACCACCCGGATGCGTGCCGGCTTCGGCGTGGGCGTCGAAAAAGCCACGCACCTCTTCCATGACATCGTCGAAGCGACGGGTTTTAAAACCGCGCTCGGTGGTGAAACCGTTGCCGTGCATGGGGTCGGTGATCCACAGCGGCGTCGAGCCCTCTGCCTTAATCGCACTGAGCAGCCCCGGCAGTGCTTCGCGAATTTTTGTCGCGCCCATGCGGGTGATAAAGGTGAGTCGACCGGGTTCGCGCTCGGGGTCGAGCTTATCGAGCAGGCGCAACACGGTGTCGGGATCGGTGGTGGGGCCAAGCTTCACGCCGATCGGGTTGCGCACTCGCGAGAAGAAGTCGACATGCGCTTCGTCAAGGCCGCGCGTGCGTTCGCCGATCCAGATGAAGTGGGCCGAGGTGTCGTACGGCGTGCCGGTGCGCGAGTCGACCCGGGTGAGCGCGCGCTCGTATTCGAGTAGCAGCCCCTCGTGGCCGATGTAAAACTCCACCTCGCGCAGAGCGTCGAAGTCGGCGCCGGTGGCGGCCATGAATTGCAGAGCCCGGTCGATTTCGCGGGCCATGACCTCGTAGCGCGAGTTTTTTGGGTTTGAGCGGAAATCATGGTTCCACGAGTGCACGGCACGAAGATCGGCGTAGCCGCCGGTGGTGAAGGCGCGCACCAGGTTCAGCGTCGAGGCCGAGATGTGGTAGCCCTCGAGCATCCGCTGCGGGTTGGGGGTGCGGGCCTGCTCGGTGAAGGCAAAGTCGTTGACGATATCGCCGCGGTAGGCGGGCAGCGTAACGCCCTCGCGGCTTTCGACATCTTTCGAGCGGGGCTTCGCGAACTGACCGGCCATCCGACCGAGTTTTACCACCGGCATCGAGGCGCCGTAGGTGAGCACGAGTGCCATCTGCAACACCGTCGACACTCGCGCCCGAATTTTGTCGGCGGTTGCCGCGGCGAATGTTTCGGCGCAGTCGCCGCCCTGCAGCACGAAGGCATCACCGCGCGCTGCGGCGGCCAGCCGGGTGCGCAACCGGTCGACCTCGCCGGCGAATACCAGCGGCGGCCGGGTGGCGATATCAGCCAGCACCTTATCGGCCTGGGCGCGGTCGGGCCAGCTGGGCTGCTGCCGAATCGGAAGCTCGCGCCAGTTGTCGAGGCCGTGGTCGCCAAGCTGCGGCTGCGTCAATTGAGTGTCGTTCATCATCCTGTTTGCATTCATATTGGAGTCGAGGTGGTGCTGCCAAAAAATCCGGCCTGGGATCTTGCAGCCTATCGGGATTTGATTGCGTGCGGATGCGGCCGGTTACGATTCGGCGGCCGTCGCGCGCTGTGCATCAAGCTTTTTGCGCAGCGTGGATGCGTACACATCGGCATACTCTTGGTCGCTCAGCTGGGCAATTTCGCTCATGATTTCGTCGGTGATAGCGCGAAGCACGAAACGGTCGGCTGGCATAGTGCGATATCGACTGAAATCGAGCGGTTCTCCGAAAATAATGCCGGTGCGGCCCCGGACGGGGCGCTTGGCGCCGATGGGCATGATTTTGTCGGTGCCCACCATCACTACCGGGATCACCGGTACCGATTCATCTGCCGCGAGCAGCATCCGCGCAATTCCCGTACGGCCACGGTAAAGCCGGCCGTCGGGACTGCGGGTGCCCTCGGGATAGATACCGAGCCAGCGTCCCGAGTTCAGCACATCGACCCCGGTGTCGAGTGAGCTCTGCGAGGCTTGTCCTCCCGAGCGGTCGATCGGCAGCTGCCCAACCGACGTCATAAACCACTTCGTCATGCGACCCTTTACGCCCTTGCCGCGAAAATATTCGGCTTTAGCGAGAAAGTACACCTGGCGTTTCACCACGAGCGGCATCAGAATCGAGTCGATCACCGAGAGGTGATTCGAGGCAAAAACCACCGGGCCCTTTTTCGGAATGTTCTCGAGACCAACGATGTCCTGCGGAAACAGTCGTTTCACGGTTGGGCCGACGAAGACGTGCTTGAGCAGCGAATACATCATTGGCATTGGCGAACACTCCATATGGTCTTGCGGGCGTGAGTCATCATACCTGGCCGCACATCCGTAGCGCCCGAACCCACACGCATCCAGGCCGTTCATTCACCGCGTCGGCTGCGCAACAAGGTGGGGCGCCGTCTCCGGGTGCCGATCACGAGCATCCGCAACGAACCCGGTATTGTTTGATTTATCCCGGCGACGAGGCCGCGACCTGCGCGCAACCCGCGTGAGATGTGCCTCGCCGCGCATCCCTCACACGAGAAAGGCCGCCACGGATGACCGACAACGCCGTCGTTCAGTATGAGCGCGAATTTCACACCCCGGCTGTTGCCGCGCACGATCCCGCCAGCTCCACGTATTCGCTGCTGCTCAATCGAGTCAATCTCACGCCTGATGCGCCGCTTTTTTCGGTGCCCGAAGGCGATGGTTGGCAGGATGTTTCGGCCCGGCAATTTCTTGATGAGGTGCACGAGGTTGCCCGAGGGCTGATTGGCGCGGGCATTCGCCCCGGTGAGCGGGTGGCGTTTATCGGCTCCACGAGCTATCAGTGGTCACTTATTGACTATGCGCTGTGGGCGGCTGGTGCGGTGATGGTGCCGGTGTATGAGACCGACTCGCCGGAGCGAATTAATTGGATCATCGATCACTCCGAGGCGATCGCGGTAATCACGCAGCTTCCCGAGCATGCCGAAAAAATTACCGAGCACGATGCGCCGCTCCCCGACCGCGTCCGGAAACTCTGGCAGCTGCATGATGGCGGGATGGACGAGCTGCGGCAGGCGGGCGACGGTATCACTGACGAGCAGGTGCGCTCGACCGGTCTGAGCCGGGTGGCCGACGACGAAGCCACGCTCATCTACACCTCAGGTTCAACCGGCAAACCCAAGGCTGTCATCCTGACGCACAGCAATTTCGTGGATCTCAGCAATAACGCCGCCCGGGCGCTGTCGGTGATGGTCAACAAGCCCGGTGCGTCGACGCTGCTGTTTATTACGCTCGCCCACGTGTTTGCCCGGTTTATTTCGGTGATGTGTGTGAGTGAGGGCATCCGGGTTGGGCACCAGTCTGATACCAAGCGGCTCGTTCCCGCGCTCGGTTCGTTCCAGCCCACCTTCCTATTGGCGGTGCCGCGGGTTTTTGAAAAGGTTTATAACTCAGCGGCACAGACCGCGGCGGCCGGTGGTAAGCGAGGCATTTTTAACCGCGCTGTGCGTGTCGGAGTCGCCTATTCGAGGGCCCTCGATGCCGGCCGGGTACCGCTCGGGCTGCGGCTGCAATATCGAATTTTTGACAAGCTCGTGTTTGCGAAGCTGCGCAAAACGCTCGGCGGCAAGGTAGAGCACGCGGTGTCGGGGTCGGCTCCGCTGGGGCTTTTTCTCGGGCACTTTTATCGTGCGCTCGGGGTGCAGGTGCTTGAAGGTTATGGCCTCACCGAAACCACGGCGCCGGTGTCGGTCAACCTGGCCGATAGTTTCAAAATCGGCACGGTGGGCCCGCCCCTGCCGGGTTGTTCGGTACGCATCGACGATGATGGTGAAATTCTCGCCCGCGGCATCAATGTTTTTCGCGAATACTGGCGCAACCCCGAGGCAAATGCGGGTGCGTTCACCGAAGACGGCTGGTTCCGCACCGGCGATATCGGCCAGCTTGATGCCGATGGCTACCTGACTGTCACCGGCCGCAAAAAAGACCTCATCATCACGGCCGGTGGTAAAAACGTGGCGCCGGCAGTGCTCGAAGACCCGATTCGCGCCGATGTGCTCGTGGGCGAATGTGTGGTGGTGGGCGATGCGCAGCCGTTTGTTTCGGCAATCATCACCCTCGATCACGAAATGCTCGCGTCATGGCTCGAGGTCAACGGACTCGACCCAAAAATGTCGCTCGCGGATGCATCCCGTCACCCGCGCGTGCGTGAGCACGTGCAGGAAGTTATTGACCGCGCAAACCGGCAGGTGTCGCGCGCCGAGTCGATCCGCAAATTCGAAATTCTCGATCATGTGTTTTCAATTGACGAGGGCACGATGACGGCGAAACTTTCGATTCGTCGGCACGTGGTGCTGAAGCAGTACGCAGATGTGATTGACCGCATCTACGAGGGTGTTGAGCGCGCGTACGATCCCGAAAGTTCGAGCTCGCGCTAGGCTCTGCCCGGTCTCGAGGGAACTGCGCCGCCAACCTTGTTAGTGGGCTGGGATTGCTGGTGAGCGAAGCGCCGTGCCCGGCGCTTCGCTGCTAGAACCAGTCGGCGGCGCGGATCTGCCGCAGCGCTTCGCGGCGGTGCTCTTTTGCCAGCGTGTCAACGTACACGGTGCCGTCGAGGTGGTCGCACTCGTGTTGCAGCATCTGCGCCATCAGCCCTTCACCCTCGAGCACCACCTCGTTACCGTCGAGGTCAATACCGCGCACTTTGGCGTACGGGTAGCGCCGGGTGGGAAACCACAGTCCCGGAACCGACAGACAGCCCTCGTCAATTTCGCTGGGTTCTCCCCCGAGTTCGACGATTTCGGGGTTGATGATGTAACCGAGTTTGCCGTCGATATGCCAGCTGAATGCGCGCAGTCCAACACCGATCTGAGGTGCGGCGACTCCCGCCCGGCCGTCCATATCGGTGGTGTCGAGTAGGTCTTGGATGAGTGCCCGCACCTGATCGGTGATTTCGCCAATCGGGTCGGCGGGGGTGCGCAGTACCGGATCGCCGTAGTGGCGAATTTGCCGAACGGTCACGTCTTCCTTTCGCTGGGGTTGTGCGGCGCGCGGCTCAGTGAGCGGCCAGTTGTGCTTCGGCGCGCAGCAGGGCGTTTTCGATAATTTCGGTGGCTGCCGGATGCGGCCAATACTGTTGCCGCGCCAGCCCACGCACGCTCCGCCCCTGACTTGCGGCTTGGATGAGCGGCTGCAGCAAAATCGCCGCATCAGGACCAATGATCTGTGCGCCGAGCAGCCTGCCGCTTTCGCGGTCGACGACGAGCTTACAAAAACTCGTTTCGTCTTCGAGTGCCCAGCCCCAGGCGGTGGCGCCGTAGTCGTGCCGCACCGCGAATGCATCCGCGCCGCGCGCCAGCGCCTGCGAGATTGATTCGCCAAATGAGGCGACTTCGGGGTTCGAAAACACCGCTGTCGGCACCGGCCCGAGCGTATTGCGGCGCAGCTGCTCACCGCTGAGCTCGGCGGCAACATTGTGCGCAACCACTCGTGCCTCTTCGTTGGCGACGTGTTTGAGCTGGTGCGGCGAGCTGATATCGCCGAGCGCCCACACTCCGGGCACCGGTTCGCCATTGCGAAGCACCCGCTGGTAGTCATCCACGACGATGCGGCCGTCCTCGTGCAGGTCAAATTCGACGGCGGCCACTTCGAGGCGGTCGCTATTGGGGATGCGGCCGGCTGCCACCAGAACGAGGTCGGTAATCATTTGCGAGCCGTCGCTCAGCGTCAATTCGACGCCGGCTTCGGTTTCGTGCGCGGCGGTCACTTCGGTGCCGGTGCGCAGGTCCCAATCGGCCACCTGCGCGAACGTGGCCGCCACTTCGCTGTCGACCGATTTCAGCGGCATCGAGCGCACCAACTGCACTGTTTTGGCTCCGAAGCCGTGGAAAATATTCGCAAATTCACAGCCGATTGCGCCGCCGCCGATCACCGTGATGTGCTGCGGCAGCTGTTCGAGGCGCAGTGCCTCGGCGTTGGTAATCACCCGCTGCGACCACGGGAGCGGGTCGAGTTTGACGCTGCGCGACCCGGCCGCGATGATGATGCGTTCGGCTCGCAGCCGGCGCCCCGAGTCGGTTTCGAGTTCGTGGTCGGAAATAAACCGCACGCGTTCTCGGACGAGCTGAATGTTTGGTTCGCCGCTGCGCCGATATTCCTCACCCGAGTTGGATATTGCGTCGATGCGCGTGAAGATGCGGTCGCGCACTGCCGCCCAGTTGGCGCGCACATCGGGCGCGGTGACGCCGAGATGTCGCGCGCTGCGTGCTCCGTGAACAATTTCTGCGGGGCGCACGAACATCTTGGTGGGGATGCAGCCGACGTTGAGGCAGGTGCCACCAAAGTGTTCGCCATCGTCGATGATGGCGATTTTTAGATCGGCAAAACGTTCATCGGGAATGGTGTTTCCCGACCCCGCACCGATGATGATGAGGTCAAATTCGTTTTCGCCGGCGGTTTCGCTGGCTGTCGAGGATGCTTCCAATGCGACTAGCTGGCGCGGTGCTTGCGGCGGCGCGCGGCAAGTTCATCGTGCGGGTGCAGCTCGTCGCTGTCGACATCGACGAGGTTGTCTTCAACCTCACGCACAACCTGGCCGAGGAAGATGCCGAATACGCCCTGCCCGCGACGCACGAGGTCGATGATTTCGTCTTCTTTGGTGCACAGGTAGACGCTCGCGCCGTCTGAAAGCAGCGTGATCTGGGCGAGGTCGTTAATGCCAGCTTCGTGCAGCTGCTCGACCGCGACCCGGATCTGCTGCAGTGAAATACCGGTTTCGAGCAGGCGCTTCACCAGGCGCAGCACCAGGATGTCGCGGAATGAGTACAGGCGCTGCGAGCCCGAGCCCGCGGCGGTTTGGATCGAGGGTTCGACCAGTTCGGTGCGAGCCCAGTAGTCGAGCTGACGGTAGGTGATGCCGGCCACTCGCGCGGCCACAGCGCCGCGGTAGCCGATATTGGGGTCGAGATCGGGAAGGCCATCGGTGAACAGCAGTTCGGCGCGCGACTCCGTGTTGGGAGCGTGCTCACGTGCGCTCATGTTGCCACCTTTCTACGCGATGTGTGGTGTGGGTGAGTTGTGGATGCGCCGATTCGGCACACTCGAGTGCGACTCGCCCGATTCTCAGTGTAGGTGACGCCACCGCCAACTTCGAGGAGCAAAATCACATCGGTGTGATGGTTTCAGCATTCTGTTCACTTCAGCGGCGACGCGCCGCAAGCTTCAAGCAATACTTGAGACCGTAATCCGATTGTTACCGAGGCCGCTGTTGCAACGCCGCGGCGCCAATCAAATAGGGGCCAACTCACTAGAGAGCTAGCACGCTAGAGGCCAGAGTCGGCAACTCCCTGCTGGATGAGTCCACGACGCACGCACGCCAGCTGTTCGGCAACCTCGGTTGCCACCGTCTCAGCGCGCTTTCGTGAGGCAGCGTCATTACGACGTCCCAGCGATGAGACCACCTGCTCGATCAGCCCGAGCTCGTGCTGTACCGAGTTACGAAAAGCCCGCAGGTGACGCGGTTCAATCCCCCGCCGTTCAAGCAGCACCAGCGTCGCCAAAAGCTGCACGTGGGCCTGCGTGTAGTGCTGTTGCCGCGGCAGCAGCTGCGCCTGCAGCGCCTGATCGAGCAGCTCGCGGCTGGCTCCCGACTGGGTCAACAGTTGGTGGCGCGACACCAGTTCGTCTCCGAGCAGGATGCTTCGGGAGGGCGCGGCAGATTCCGCTCCGGGGAGCTTCGGCTGTTCGCCGCGGTCGAGAGCCTCGAGATACTCCCCGATAACGCGCAGCGGCAAATAGTGGTGGCGCTGCAGCTGCAGGATTGTGCGCACCCGTTCGACATCGCGCTCGGTGAACTTGCGATAGCCAGCCGGCGTGCGGTCGGGATTCAGCAGCCCCTGCTCTTCAAGAAACCGCAGCTTTGAGGGCGTAAGGTCGGGGAATTCCGCTCCCAATCTGAGCTGTACTTGCCCGATCGAAAGCGAAGCTGCCGGACGCGTCCGGCGGGCGGCGCTGCTGCCACTCATAGCTCGGGGGCGGCCGGGGTGTTGACGTCGATCGGCGAGGCGTAGAAGGTCAGCCGGTACTTGCCGATCTGCACCTCGCTACCGTTCGAGAGTTCAACCTGGTTGATGCGCTCACCGTTGTAGTAGGTGCCGTTCAGCGAGCCGAGATCGCGCAGCTGGAACGTTGTTCCCTGCCGGGTGAATTCGGCGTGACGACGCGACACGGTTACATCGTCGAGAAAAATTTCAGCATTGGGGTGACGGCCGGCAATTTGCAGGTCGGTGTCAAGCAGGTAGCGAGCGCCGATGTTGTTCCCGCGCCGAACAATGAGCAGCGCCGACCCCGAGGGCAGAGCGCTGATCGAGTCCATCTCTTCTTTTGAAACGCCGCCGGCGATGAGCGCCGCGAGCTGGGCGCTGAAATCGCCAGTAAATGACATGGTTGACGAATGATCCGCCGCTGCAGACGCCTGCGCGTTGTCCGGGCCGTCTGGGAGCAGCCCCTCGCCGCGACCATCCATGGTTGCCATTCGTTCCTCCTGCTAAATGTGAGCATCCAGTTTATCGCAAGCGGCGCATCCAAAAACTGATGATCTGCCCGGTACCGGGGAGTTTTTCAGGCTCTTCTCGGCGCTGCGCTGCGACAAACCTGCTTGCCCACCCTACGCTGACGCCTATGTTCGATGATCGGTACGACGACGACCCGGTCGCCCGCATGCGCGCGGCACGGGTGCCACGCGAGCCACAAAAGTTGCCGGCACAACGTGGGCTTTGGGTCGAAGACACCGTCACCGAGTTCTATGGCGAGCTCGTGCGCGCCGACCGCAACCAGGTAGAGCTGCGTGATGCCGACGGCGCTACCCGCCGCTTTCCGCGCGACACGATCTTTTTGGACGACGACGGCAACGCCGTACAGCTCGATTTCACCCGTCCGCAACCAACCGCTCCCGCCCGTAGCGCTTCTGGTTCGGTGTATGTCAAGGATGCACCGGCGCGGGTCGCGCGGGCCGGGCGCATCTTCGTTGAGGGTCGCCACGATGCCGAACTCGTCGAAAAGGTGTGGGGTCACGATCTGCGCGTCGAGGGTGTGGCGGTGATCTATCTCGAGGGTGCCGACCATCTCGATGAGGTGCTGCTCGAATTCCAGCCGTCGCGGCATCGCCGGGCCGGGGTGCTGCTTGATCACCTGGTACACGGTTCAAAAGAGTCGCGGATCGCGGCGCACATCATGCAGCGGTTCGGCACCGATGCGGTGCGAGTTGTCGGTCATCCCTATGTGGACGTGTGGCAGGCACTTCGCCCCGAACGTCTCGGTTTGAACGAGTGGCCGGTCATCCCGCGCGGGCAGTCTTGGAAACACGGTATTTGTGCGGCGCTTGGCTGGCCGCACGAAGATCAGGCCGATATTGCTCGCGCGTGGCAGCACATCCTTGGCCAGGTGCGCAATTGGCACGATCTTGAGCCGGCGGTAATTGGCCGCGTTGAAGAGCTGATTGATTTTGTGACCGAAGAATAGTCGGAGGCTCGCGCTACGGTTGCGATATGCGCATTCTCCACACTTCCGACTGGCATATCGGACGCACCTTTCACGGCGAATCAGTGCTCGACAACCTCGCACTTGCGCTCGACCGTCTCCACGAACAGGTGCGCGAGCACGGCGTCGAGGTGGTGTGCATCTCGGGCGATATTTTTGATTCGGCCGTCCCCTCGGCTAAGGCGCTGCAATTTTTTGATGCGCGACTCGCCGAATTTGTTGATGATGGTGCGCGGGTGCTGGTCACTTCCGGTAACCATGATTCGGCTGCCCGGCTCGGTTATCTGGCGCGCTGGCTGGGCGAGTCGGGCATCCATATTCTTGCCGATCCGTCTCGACCGGCCGAGTTTATTGAGCTACAGGATGCATCCGGCCCGGTTCGTTTTTATGGCATCCCCTATCTTGAACCGGCGATTGTGCGTTCCCATGCCGAAGGTGACCAGGTCGGTTCTCAGCGCGATGCGATCGCGTGGGCGATGGGACTGGTGCGTGAGTCGCTTGCCGGGTTCGACGGTCGCGTCGTGGTGCTCGCCCACTGTTTTGCGGCCGGGGTGCCCGATACCGGGGTGGCTGACGATATTGAACGCGATCTGAGCGCGGGCGGTATCGATGTGGTGCCGCTGGAGCTGTTTGAGGGTGTCAGTTATGTGGCGCTCGGTCATATTCACAGCCGGTCGAGGCTCAGTGAGCGGGTGCGATATTCGGGGGCGCCGCTGCACTATTCGTTTGGGGAGGCGAATCAGCCCCGCGGTTCGTGGCTCATCGATCTCGGTGGTGCAGGCAGCGATACCGCCGATGATTTTGCCTGCCAGTGGCTCGAGTTGCCGGTGCCGAGGCTGCTGGTTGAGCTCACTGGCACGCTACAAGAGCTCGAAACCAGCGCAGAGTTTGCCGCTCACACCGAGAGCTGGGTGAGTGCGCGGCTCACCGATGGCGATCGGCCGGTTGATGCGATGCGCCGCCTGCGGCAGCGGTTCCCGCACGCCGTGCATCTTGAGTATGTGCAGCGAAGCACCACCCAGCAGGCTCGCCGAACGCTGCCCCGCGCTACCTCTCCTGAGGAACACACGGATGCGTTTCTCAAACACGTTCGCGAGGCGCAGGGCCTGACTCAGTTTGAAAATGAAGTGCTGACCGATTTACTGAGCGAAATCCGCAAACAGGAGGCCGAGCGATGAAGGTGCTGAACCTGAAGGTCGCGGGTTTCGGCCCCTACCGCAGCGAACAATTCGTCGACTTCACACGCTTTGACGGTGACGGGCTCTTCCTCATCGCGGGGCCCACGGGCGCGGGCAAATCGAGTGTGCTCGATGCCATCATGTACGCCCTGTATGGCAGCACTCCGCGCTATGACGACACCGGCACCGGTGAACAGATCCGCAGTAATTTTTGCGGCCCGACCGACCCCACGCAGGTGACGGTCGAATTTGAACACGGCGGTGTGTACTACCGGATGAGCCGGTCACTCGCCTATCAGGTGCCGAAAAAAACGGGCGACGGTATGCGCACGGTTGCCGGCAAACTCGCGTTTGAACGCCGCGAAAGCGATCAGTGGCACACGATCGCCACCAAGGCCAAGCAGGTGGCGCAGGAGTTCGCGGCGGTGTTTCCGCTACGCGCCGAAGAGTTCTTGCAGGTGGTACTGCTGGCACAAAACGCCTTCATGAAATTCCTCGATGCCAAAACTGGCGAGCGCCAGGAGGTGTTGCGAAAGCTCTTCCGCACTTATCTCTACCGCGATCTGATGGATGCGGCGAAATCTCGCGCCGATGCGGCTCGCGTTAGCGTCGACGAAACCCGCGGCGCCCTTGATGTGGCTGTGGCTGAAATTGAGCGGCTGCGCGGCAGTGTTTGCGCTGCGGCTGAAGGGATTGCCGCCGATGCTGCTGCCGATGCCGCTGAGGTCGCTGCTGATTCGGGCTCTGCTGATGCGGCTGCGAGCGACGACGCCCCGACCGCTGACGACAGCGCCGCGGCACCCTCACCGGAACAGCTGGTTGCGGCTGCCCTGGCCGAAATTGCGGCGGCGCAGGCGTGGGTGCGAGATGCCCGCGATCATGCAGAGTTGGTCGCCAATGCGGATGCACAGCGTGCCGCGAAAGCAAAAGAGCAGCGTCAGCTGCAGCAGCTGCGCGACCAGCTGCAACAAGAGCGCGATGCGCTGCAGCAGCAGTCACAGCACATCGAAGATCAGGTCGTCCCCAAAATCGCCGCGGCTGAGGCGGCGGCACCGCTACTGCCCTATCTTGACAGCGAAGAACGAGCCGGCACGGCAGTTGCCGAAGCTGCGGACGAGCTCAGGGCCGCTCGCATCCGCCTGGCAGATGTTGACACCGACACCGAGCTTGCTATCGGTCGGCAGACAGCCGACACCGAAGAGTCTGGCGTGCTATCGGACGAGCTCGTGGCCAAGCACACCGGGGAGCTTGAGCACGCGCGCGAATTTTTGGGAGTGCTGCGCGAGCGCGCCGACGCTGAGACAGAACTCGAGCAACTCGAGCAGCGCCAACGAGAGACCAACGAACTTGTCGACTCGCTCGCAGAGCAGCTTGACCGACTGCAGCGTGAAGCAACCGAACGCCCGGCAAAACTCGCCGAACAACAGGCCAAGCACACTGAGTTCACCAGGCTCGCCGCGCTTGTTGCGGCTCGCACCGAAGCGGTGGAGCAGGCAGAGCGGGTCTGTGCCGCGGCACGCGAACTGCCAGCCGCCGAAACGCGGTGTGAACAGGCAGCGGCCGCCTATCGCAGCGCGCTTTCCGAACGCGAGCACGCCAATCAGCAGGAACGTGAGCTCGCCGAGCGCCGCTATCGCAACGCCGCGATCGAACTAGCCTCGCAGCTCACCCCAGGCGATGCCTGCGCCGTTTGCGGTGCCACCGACCACCCGAACCCGGCGCACGCCGGCGATGTACAGCAGCAGCCGGTAAGCGATGCCGAACTGGCCGCGGCACGCGAGCGCTCACAGCTGGCGCATGACCGCGTCAGTGCCGCACACGATGAATTACAGACGCACGAGCGGGAACGTGATGCCCTGCGTGAGAGGTCGGGCGGCACCTCCCTCGATGCGGCCACCGCCACGCTCACCACCGCCCGCGCCGAACTCACGGCGGCCCGCGAGGCAGATGCGGCGCTCGAAGCGTGCAATGAGCGGATAGAGGCCCTCAAACACGAAATCGACACCGATGCGCAGCGACTTCGCGAAGCTGAAACCGCGCTCGTTCAGGCACGCAGTTCGTTCGACACCGCGGCCACGGCGAACCAATTAAAGCGCACCGAGGTCACCCGTTTACGAGCCGGTCAGCCGACCATCGCCGAGCGCATCGAGCTCATTTCAGCACTCGTGACGGCCACCGACTCGCTGTTGCAATCAAATAGCGCCGTGCGCAACACCAAGCAGCAGCTTAAGGCGGCCAGCCGCCAACTCGATGAGCGGCTCGCCAGCTCACCGTTTGCCGATCGTGATCGGCTCGTGGCAGCCGCGCTGCCGGCATCCAAAGTGGCCGAGTTGCGTGAGCAGGTCCACCAGCATCGCGAGGCTGTCGCCGAGGTGCGTGCCAAACTCGCCGATGAGCGTTTTGCCACGCTCCCCGACATTCCCGTTGACAGCGACGCCCCCGCAGCTGTGGCCCGAGCAAGTGCCGACCGACTCACCGAACTCAACCAGCTCGCCGGATCGGTTGGCTCTGAGCAGCGCCGAGCCGCCGAACAGGCCAAGCAGTCGCGCGGGCTTATGGCAAGCCTCGGCGAAGAGGGCGCGCGAGCCGAAGCCATGTCGCGTTTTGCCGACACGCTGCGGGGCGCCAACGCCCGCAAACAAAATATTGAGGTGTTTGTGCTCGCAAGCTGGCTCGAAGAAATCATTCGGGCAGCCAACGCACATCTCACCCAGCTTTCGTCCGGCCGCTACCAGCTCGAGGTGGATGAGTCGATCGAGGCGCATGGACGCCAGTCGGGGCTCGGTATCGCCGTATTCGACAGCTACAACGGCGAGCTGCGAAAACCGCAATCGCTTTCGGGTGGCGAAACGTTTCTCGTGTCACTGGCGCTCGCGCTCGGTCTCGCCGAGGTGGTTTCGGCGCAGGCTGGCGGTATCTCACTCGACACGCTGTTCATCGACGAGGGTTTCGGCTCGCTCGATAGCGAAACGCTCGAGGTGGCGATGCGCAGCCTCGACCAGCTGCGGCAAAGCGGGCGCACTATCGGTGTGATCAGCCATGTCGAGGCAATGCACCAACGCATCCCGGCGAAGCTCGTGGTCGAACGTAATCCGGATGGTTCCAGTCGCCTCCTGGTTGAATGAGTCGGCTAGCCTGCCACCGTGAACACTTCCGTCACCACACCATCCACATTCCCCTGGCACGCCCGGGAGCTCACCGAAGTGGCGGCACAGCTACAGACCGATTTTGACAGCGGGCTCACCGCTGACGAGGCTCATCGACGTCGTCAGGAATATGGCGATAACGAATTGCGTAGCGCGCCTCCAGTGCCCGGCTGGCGACGGTTCCTCACGCAGTTCCGCGATCCACTCGTGTATCTGCTTTTTGCGGCGGTCGTCATTTCGTTTTCCGCTTGGCTAGTGGAGGGATCAACCTCGGTTCCGGTCGATGCGCTCGTCATTCTAGTGATCATTCTGCTCAATGCGGTCATCGGTTTTGTGCAGGAAGAGCGCGCTTCCACCGCCGTTGCCGCGCTGGCAAAAATGAGTTCGCCGCAGGCCACGGTCATCCGTGGCGGGGCGCGCCAACAGGTACCGAGCATCGAGCTCGTGCCGGGAGACATCATCCTCCTCGAAGAGGGAAATACAGTGCCGGCCGATGCGCGCGTTTTAGAGGCGGCCCAGCTGCTGGTGGAGGAAGCGTCACTGACCGGTGAATCGGTGCCGGTAGAAAAGGATGCGACCGCGACAGTCGCCGAGGATGCGGCGCTGGGCGATCGACACACCATGGTCTTTTCGAGCACCGCGGTCTCCCAGGGAGTTGCCCGCGCGGTGGTGTGCACCACCGGGATGCGCACCGAAGTGGGCAAAATTGCCGAACTGCTCGATGCCACCGAGGTCGAAGCAACGCCGCTTGAGCGCGAAATCGCCGCGGTGGGCAGGGCACTCACCGTGCTGGTGCTGCTGATCGCTGTGGTGGTAATGGTCACTGTTTATGCGGTTACGCCCGACCATTCCGCTGCGAGCCTCATCACTATTTTGCTGCTCGGTGTCTCATTGGCGGTGGCTGCCGTACCCGAGGGGTTGCCAGCGATTTTGTCACTCGTGCTGGCGCTCGGCGTGCAGCGGATGGCGGCCCGTCGAGCCATCGTAAAACGGCTCAGCTCAGTCGAAACACTCGGCTCAGCCACCGTCATCTGCTCGGATAAAACTGGCACCCTCACCCAAAACGAGATGACCATTGAGCGTGTCGTTACCGTGGGGCAAACGGTAGACCTCTCGGAGGTTTCGCGCGACGGACGTTCGTTTGGTGACGCTGATGCATCCGAGGCCGCACGGGTGCTGCAGCTTGGCACCATCGTCAACAATGCAGAGGTGCGGTTTAGCGGTGATGCCGCCCCCGAAATCTTCGGCGATCCCACTGAGGCCGCCTTTCAGCTCGCACTCCATCGGCACGGCATCCCCTCGCCGCAGGTGAACCGGCTGCGCGAGGTGCCATTCACTTCGGCCCGTAAGCGCATGTCGATCCTGGTCGCAACCGATGCGGGCGATCGCAGCGTTGTCGCCAAGGGCGCACCGGATGTGCTCATCGAACGCTGTGACCGGGCACTGGTCGACGGTGAGGTGGTGCCACTCACCCCGCAAATGCGCAGCACCATCCTGAAACAGGTGACCGGGCTATCCGAGCGGGCCTATCGCACCCTCGCAGTTGCTGCCCGCCCGGCGGCGGCAGCAGACGAGCACGCCGAAGATGATGAGCTTGAGTCGCGGCTCATCTGGCACGGCGTGCTCGGCATTGTTGACCCACCGCGCACCGAGGTTGCCGCCGCTATTACCGAGGCGAAGGGCGCCGGCATTCGTATCGTCATGATCACCGGCGACCATCCCCGCACCGCCAACAGAATCGCCGCCGATCTGGGCATTGTCGATACCGCAAACGCTGCAGTGCCATTCACCGGCCCGCAACTTGACCGCCTCAGCGACGAGGAGTTTGCGGCGGCCGTGCGTGAAACCTCGGTATTTGCGCGCGTGGCACCCGCGCACAAGCTGCGGATTATCAACGCGCTACGCGCTGATGGAGAAGTGGTTTCGATGACCGGCGACGGCGTAAACGACGCGCCCGCACTCAAATCGGCGGATATTGGGGTCGCCATGGGGATCACCGGAACCCAGGTCACCCGCGAATCGGCCGATATGATCCTCGCCGACGACAACTTTGCAACGATCGTGGCGGCTGTACGCGAGGGCCGCGGCATTTTTTCGAATATCCGCAAATTTTTACGCTATCTGCTGTCGTCAAATATGGGCGAGGTGCTCACCATGCTGTTGGGGGTACTGTTTGGCGCGATGCTCGGACTGCGGCTCGATGACGGCACCGTGATCCTGCCGCTACTCGCCACACAGATTCTGTGGATCAACCTGCTCACCGATTCACTGCCCGCGCTGGCTCTGGGAGTCGACCCCACCGAAACCGATGTGATGCAGCATCCGCCGCGTCGGCTCACCGATCGCGTAATCGACGGCCAAATGTGGTTCACGATTGTGTTTGTGGGGCTGGTCATGGCCGCAGCCACCCTCTTTGCCTTCGATTTTTTCCTACCCGGCGGCCTCATTGACGGCCCGCACACCACTGACGAAGCCCACGCACGCACGGTTGCGTTCACGGTGCTCGTAGTCGCCCAGCTGTTTAACGTGTTCAACTGTCGTTCGGATGCGCGCAGCGGCTTCAACGGAATGTTCCGGAATCGCTGGCTGTGGTGTGCCATCAGCCTTTCGGTGTTACTCCAGGTGGCGGTGGTCTACGTGCCGCTGCTCAATCAAGCGTTTGGCACCGTTCCCCTCAACACAGAGCAGTGGGTGATGGCGATCGGGCTTGCCTCGACGGTGCTGTGGGCCGATGAGCTGCGCAAGCTGGTGCATCGCGCAGTTGTCGGCAATCGCAACGAATAGCCCCGCCGCCTCACACAGCAGCTACCCGGCGGGCACTGTCGGCCACGCGCCAATCGCCACTGCCGGCGGCCCGATATGGTTGGGAGCATCCGATCTCCCGCCTGAGGATTGTGCTCACTTGACCAGTTTTGATGTCGATGCCATCGGCCGCGACCTACCGGCGCTCGCGCTAGCGGCACCGCTGCGTTCGGCGATCACCGAACATCGCGCAGCCGTGATCACCTCTCCCCCGGGTTCTGGTAAAACCACGGTGGTGCCGCCGGTGCTCGCCAACCTCAGCACCGGTCGCGTGCTTGTCGCTCAGCCCCGTCGGGTGGCGGCGCGGGCCGCGGCGAGGCGCCTCGCATCCCTCACCGGCACCGCCCTGGGCGACCTTGTGGGCTACACGGTGCGGGACGACAGCAAAGTGTCGCGGCACACGCGCGTCGAGTTCGTTACCGCGGGTGTGCTCGTGCGCCGGCTGTTGCACAGCCCCGACCTTCCGGGTGTGTCGGCCGTGGTGCTCGACGAAGTGCATGAGCGCAGTATCGATGCCGATCTCGCGTTTGCGTTCAGCCAGCAGATTGCACAGCTGCGTGACGATCTCTCCGTGGTGGCGATGTCGGCAACCCTCGACGCTGCACAGTGGGCGACACTGCTCGGCGATGCGCCCGTGCTCTCGGTGCCGATGGAATTGCATCCGCTCACCGAACACTGGGTGCCGTTCGCCGGCCACCGGCTGGATGAACGCGGTGTGCGCCGCGAGTTTCTTGACCATGTCGCCGCCACCACGCGCGAAGCGATGGCCACGCATCCCGAACATTCGGCGCTGGTGTTCTTGCCCGGCCATCGCGAGGTCGAGCGGGTGGTGACAAGTTTGCGTGCCGACGGAGTCGAGGCGGTTTCGCTGACCGGTTCGCTCTCGCCCGCCGAACAGGATGCCGCACTGCGGCCGGCGCCGAACGGTGCGCCGCGCGCGGTTGTCGCCACCGCGGTTGCCGAATCATCGCTCACGGTTCCCGATATTCGCATCGTGGTTGACTCGTGTCTTACGCGTGAGCCGCGGCTTGATCTTGCCCGCGGCATCTCGGGGCTGGTGACCGTATCGGTGTCGCAGGATTCGGGTCGGCAGCGTGCCGGCCGTGCCGCGCGCGTTGGCCCGGGAGTCGTGTATCGCTGCGTGAGTGAGGCGCAGTGGGCGAGTTTTGCTGCCGTACGCAAACCCGAAATCGACACCGTCGATCTCACCGAAACGGCGCTGCTACTGGCGCTGTGGGGTGATCCGTTTGCTCGAGATCTCACGTTCCCCGACCCTCCCGCACCCGATGCCCTGCGCCGAGCACAGCGGACGCTGCAACTGCTGGATGCGGTCACGATTGCCGCCAACGAAACGGTCACGATTACCGACCGCGGCGAACACCTGGCTCGGTTTCCGATGCATCCTCGCCTCGCCCGCGCGCTCATCGACGCCGCGCCGCGCATCGGGCCGGCTGCGGCCGCCGAATGTGTTGCCACCCTGCAATCGACCCAGCGCGCACCACGCGGTGATCTCGCGGCACTCGATCGGCAACTACGAAACGGTGATGGTCTGGCCGCCCGCCAGTGGCGCCGCGAACGCGACCGGCTGCAGCGGCTGCTCGGTAGCGTCACGAATGCCGCGGAGTCGACTGATCTCTCGGCAGAACAGGCACTGGCGTTCGTGGCGGCCGCCGCGCATCCCGAACGCATCGCCTGCGCCCGCGGCGGCGATGGGTCGTATCTTTTCGCCGGCGGCACCGGCGCGCAGCTGCACCGTGACGCGGCGCTGATGGGTCAGCAGTGGCTGGTTGCCACCGATGTGACTCGCGGTCACGCCGCGGATGGTTCGGGGGCGCAGATTCGCGCCGCGGTGCCTATCACCAGGCAGCTCGCGCTTGAGGTGGCCCCTTCGATGCACACGACCGCTACCGAAACTGCGCTGGTTGACGGTCGGGTCAGCGCCCGCCAATATGAGCGGCTCGGAGCGATCACGCTTGCCGAAACGGCGGTGTCGCCCGCACCCGATCAGGTGCTGGCGTGTGTGCGTGATGAGTTCGCCCGGCAGGGACCGCAGCTGCTGCACTGGTCGGCAGCGGCCCAGCAATTGCGCAACCGGTTGGCGTTTGTGCATCGCTATTTGGGTGCGCCGTGGCCGGATGTTTCGGATGCGGCACTTCGCGAGCTGGGTGCCGATTGGCTCGGCCCCGAGTTTGCACGGGTCGCGGACGGTGCCTCGCTGCGCTCGCTCGATCTGCTGCCGGCACTGCAGCGGCTGCTGCCCCGGCCCGAGGCCGCCGGGCTCGCCGATTTGGTGCCGGAATATTTGCAGGTGCCCACCGGCTCAAAAATCCGCATCGAATATCCCGAGGCGGGCGATGCGGATGCGCCGGCGCGCTGTTCGGTGAAGCTCCAGGAGTGTTTCGGGATGCTCGACACACCTCGGCTGGTTGGTGGCCGTGCGCCGCTAGTGATGCAGTTGTTGTCACCGGCACAGCGGCCGGTGGCGATCACCGAGGATCTCGCCTCGTTTTGGCAGCAGGGGTATCCGCAGGTGCGGGCCGAGCTGCGCGGCCGCTATAGCAAGCATCCCTGGCCGGAAGATCCGTTGACTGCACCGCCGCAGCGGGGCACGAAAAAGTCGGGCCGGTAGCGGCGTAGGCCGGTACCGACCCACGCCCGTGCACCGAATTCGGCAGCAAAAAACCGTTCGGCCCGCACCGGGAACCGAACGGTTTTTGCTACCGACTGGCTAGCCGTTAGTGGATGAACAGCCGCGCCGCGGTGATGGCGGTGAGGATCACACCGTAGGCGAGGATGCCGCTGACGATCAGCCACGAGAATACGAGGCGACCGGCGCCCGGTAGTGATTTGTCACCCACCTGCTCGATTTCGCTGCGTCCGTTGAGTTCGTCGAGGTGTGCTTTGACAACATCTTCGGGTTCGTGGAAGCGCGAGTCGACCGCGCGCACCAGCAGGTTGGCGATGAAACCGACCGCGAGCACACCGATCATGATGAACAGCGCAACCCGATAGGCACCGGCATCGAGTTCGCCGGGCTTGCCCTGCGCATCGAGCACCGCGTTGACGATCAACGGCCCGGCGACACCCGCGGCCGACCAGGCGGTGAGCAGGCGGCCGTGGATGGCGCCCACCTGGTAGGTGCCGAACATGTCACGCAAATAGGCGGGGATAGTGGCGAAGCCACCGCCGTAGAACGACAGCGCAATCACGGCGAACAGCACGAACAGGGCCACCGAGGTGTGGCCGAGTAGCGCCAGGCCGGCGAACATCAGCATCCCGACGCCCAAATAAATCATGTAGATCGGTTTGCGGCCGATCTTGTCTGAGGTTGACGACCACACGAATCGGCCCGCCATGTTGAACAGCGATAGCAGGCCAACAAAACCGGCGGCGGCTGCCGCGGTCACAGTCGAGGTGCCATCGGGCTGGCGGAAGAAGTCTTGGATCATGGGGCTGGCCTGCTCGAGGATGCCGATACCGGCGGTGATGTTGGTGAACAGCACGATCCACAGCAGCCAGAACTGCGGGGTGCGGATGGCATTCTTTGCCGACACCGACTTGTCGGTGATCATCGAGTTGCTCTTGGCGGGGGCGGGCGTCCAACCTTCGGGTTTCCAGTCGGGATGCGGCAGGCGGATGTTGGCGACACCGATGAGCATGAGCACCAGGTAGATGGCAGCGAGGGTGACAAATAGCAGCGCCACCGCCGAGCCGCTGACCACCGCGGCTTTATCGCTGGGGTCGAAGGCGGGGTCGTAGAGGCTCATGAGCTGGCGCGAGATGGGGCTTGCCACCATCGCACCGCCACCGAATCCCATGATGGCGAGGCCGGTTGCCAGGCCCGGCCGGTCGGGGAACCACTTGATAAGGGTTGAGACCGGTGAGATGTAACCGATCCCGAGACCGATGCCGCCGATGAACCCGTATCCGAGGTACAGCAGCCACAGCTGTTGCGTGGCGATGCCGAGTGCGCCGATGAGGAAGCCCGTCACCCAGAAGCACATCGAGAAGAACATGGCTCTGCGGGGACCGTTGCGGTCAACCCAGGTGCCGAGCACTGCGGCCGAGACGCCGAGCATGACGATGGCGATCGAGAAGATCACACCGATTTCGGTGGCCCCACGCCGAAGTGCGCGGCGAGCGAGGTTTTGTACACGCTGGTTGCGTACACCTGACCGATGCTCAGGTGTACGGCGAGAGCTGCGGGTGGGATGAGCCACCGGTTATATCCCATAGGTGCGATGATGTTGCGCCGGTCAAGGTATCCGGCGAGCCCGCCGCGACGCGCGGTGGATGCTGGTGCAGTAGACATAGAGGTTCTCCCGACTACGACCGATCGCGCCGATGCGATCGGTGCCAATAGTTAATCGGACAGCACGATACGTTGATTTGGCCAATATTTCGAAATCAACGCGCGAATTTCGCGCTGACGACGAATTTACAAACCGCATTCATTTCGCCGCGTGATTACTTTGCCCGCACCGGCCCAATAGGCAGCGGGCCCAATAAGCCCCGGTCCCAATAAGTACCGGCCCGTTAAGCACCGGCTAAATAGCACTGCGCGTTAGCCACGGCCGAATAGCGATCGGAACGGCGAGGTGACGCGAGCCCAGCGTTCGCGACGGCGCTGCCGCAGCTCGTGTTTGTGGGCGTCACGACGCAGGTCATCCACAAGCCCCATGAGCCGGTTTTTGCGTTCAACCGGGTCGTCTTGTTCCGGCGGAATTGCCGTGTCTTGCAGCATCCGCGCCCGGAACATTTCGTCCATCGCGTCTTGCCGTGCCTGGGTGGCGACTTCAGATCGGAATTGTTCGTCGTCGCGCTGGCCGCGCAGCAGCTTCGCAAGCGCGGTTTCGGCTTCGCTACGTAGTTGCAGCGAAGCGGGGTCGAGGTTTTCGGCGGGGTTCCCGCGGTAAGCCTGGCTGCCCTTGGTGCGAACGAGATTTCGGGTGGCGGTGAGCCGCTCGGCGGCCGCATCGCTTTCTTCGGCCAGCCGGTCGATTTCAGCGAGCACGAGTTGGTCGTAGTGGCTTCGAGGCAGCCGCTGATCTTTGCCCATCACTTCGACGATGATTCGGTTTTTTACGCGCATCCGCAGCACCGAACGGGCAATCATCAGGCCCTCGGTTGCGAGTCGATCGACTTCAGCGTCGAA
Organism: Gulosibacter sp. GYB002; assembly: GCF_036577665.1. NCBI lineage: Bacteria > Bacillati > Actinomycetota > Actinomycetes > Micrococcales > Microbacteriaceae > Gulosibacter > Gulosibacter sp. GYB002. The sequence continues at coordinate 306,497 of NZ_JARBDD010000014.1, forward strand.
CTCAGCCGACCTCTCGGCAGCATCGGCCATCTCGACTCCTTTCAGCTCTCCCATTATGCCGCAGCGCGAGGGCGTTGCGGGGCCACTCAGCCACGGGTGCCATTCTGGTCATATGAGCAGCGTGCGCCAGCCGGCCGTCGCCGGAATGTTTTATCCCGCCGAACCGGGCGAGCTGCGCGCGCAGGTCGATCAGCTGCTGGCACAGCACCCGCACGCCACGGTGCCAAATTTGCGGGCGCTGATCGCTCCGCACGCTGGCTACCGGTTTTCGGGAGCGATTGCCGCATCCGGGTATAACTGTATTCCGGTTACCGGGCCCCTTCGGGTACTGCTGCTCGGGCCCACGCATCGGATGGCGATTCGGGGTGTTGCCGACCCGGCGGTGGCTGCGTTCGCCACTCCCCTGGGCGAGGTGCCGCTCGATGCCGAGATGATGACCGCGGTGCGCAAGTCGCCAGCTGTGGTGGCGGCGCCGCAGGTGCACGCGCAGGAGCATTCGCTCGAGGTGCACCTGCCGTTTTTACAGCGGCTGGCCGCGAAGGATGAGGTGCCGCTCACGGTGGCGCCGCTTGCCGTGAGCGAGGTGACGCCGGCGCTCGCCGCGCAGGTGATCAGCCGGGCACTTGCCGCGGTGCCGGATGCGCTCGTGCTCGTATCGAGCGATCTATCGCACTATCTCGACTATGCACAGGCCCGGCTGCGCGATGCGCAAACTATCGAGCGGATGCTGCGCTGTGAGGCGCAGCTGCTTCCCGGGGATGCGTGTGGGGTGCGCCCAGTGAACGGCCTGCTGCACCACGCCGCCGCATCCGGCTGGCAGGCTGAGCTTGTTGCGGCCGCGAACTCAGGCGATACGTCCTATGGTGATCACGACCGAGTTGTCGGATATGCCTCGCTGACCTTTACCGCACCACGACCCGATTCAATGACACAGCAGGGGGATGCTGAATGACGCACGCACTCACTGACGAACAGGGACAGGAACTGGTGCGGCTCGCGCGGGCCGCGATCGCGTCCGAGCTCGGCGCGCACACCGATTGGCCCGGTGGTGATGATGCGCTGCACCATCCGGGTGCCACTTTTGTGACCCTCGAAATTGATGGCGCGCTGCGCGGTTGTATTGGCACGCTTTCGGCGTATCGCAGCATCCGTGACGATGTCATCGAAAATGCGCTGGCCGCAGCGTTTAATGACCCGCGGTTTGCGCCACTGCGCGCGGCTGAACTCGAGCGGGTGACGGTGAGTGTGTCGCTGCTTACGACACCGGTTGCGATTGAGTACGGCGGCACCGAGGCGGGGGCGATCGCGGCGCTGCGGCCCGGTATCGACGGGGTGATTCTGCGGTCGGGGCGTCACCGGGCCACCTATCTTCCGCAGGTGTGGCAGCAGCTTCCCGAACCGGCACAGTTTTTGCGCAGTCTGAAACGCAAAGCCCGGCTCGACGAGCATTTTTGGTCGCCGAACATTGAGTTGCAGCGCTATGAGGTGCGAGAGTGGAGCGAGTAGCGGCCCGCTGGTGGCATGCGGTTGACGATGGCCGCCTGCAGTGTGATCTGTGCCCTCGCGAGTGCAAATTGCGCGATGGTCAGCGCGGTTTTTGTTTTGTGCGGATGCGCGATGGCGAGCAGATCGTGCTCGACACCTATGGCCGCTCAAGCGGGTTTTGTATCGATCCGGTTGAAAAAAAGCCGCTGAATCATTTTTATCCGGGCACCTCGGTGCTGAGTTTTGGCACCGCCGGCTGTAATCTCGGCTGCAAATTTTGCCAGAACTGGGATATTTCGACTTCGCGCGAGATCGACAGCCTCGCCGATCAGGCCACGCCCGAGGCGATCGCGCAGGCAGCGCTTCGCACCGGCTGTGATTCGGTGGCGTTCACCTATAACGATCCGACCATTTTTGCCGAGTATGCGATCGATATTGCTGCCGCCTGCCGTGAGCGCGGTGTGAAGTCGGTTGCGGTGAGTGCGGGGTATATTTCACCGCAGCCGCGCGCCGAACTGTATGGCGCGGTTGATGCCGCGAATATCGATCTCAAGGGCTTTAGCGACGACTTTTATCGTCGAATTACGGGTGCCCGGTTGCAGACGGTGCTCGACACGCTGAGTTTTATTCGGCATGAAACCGATTGTTGGTTAGAGATCACCACGCTGCTGATTCCCGGCCATAACGATTCGGATGCCGAAATCGAGCGGATGGCGAATTGGATTGTGAACGAGCTGGGGCCGGATGTGCCGCATCATTTCACGGCCTTTCATCCCGATCACCGGATGCGCGATGTTCCGCGCACACCACCGGCAACGCTTTCGAGGGCTCGCCAGATCGCCATCGATGCCGGTGAACGTTTTGTGTACACCGGCAATGTGCGTGATGCCCGCGGCGGGACCACCTGGTGCCCGGGGTGCGGTGTCGGGCTGATCGTGCGCGATTGGCATCGGGTGCGCGAATATCGATTGACAGCCGACGGCTGCTGCCCGGATTGCGGTCGCGCGGTGCCGGGACGATTTGCCGAGCGGCTGGGAAACTTTGACGGCCGTCGGGTCCCGGTGCGGATTACATCCCGGCGCGGTTCCCATCCGTTGGTCGCCGGCAGCCGTAACCGAGTCTTGTAACAATGTTCGACATGACGCATTCTGACGCTCTGGCAAAAACGGCTCTCATTTTTGAGGGTGGCGGGATGCGCGCCAGTTTCACTTCGGCGGTAGTGGCGCGGCTGATTGCCGAGGGGATTGATTTCCCGTGGGTGGGTGGCATTTCTGCCGGCGCGAGCTGCACCGCGAACTATTTGAGCCGTGATGTTGCCCGTGCCCGCGAGTCGTTTGTGGATTTGGCCGCCGACCCCCACTTTGGCAGTTGGCACACCTGGATGCAGGGCAAGGGTCGTTTTCATGCCGAATATATTTATGAGCAAACCGGGCTTCCCGGTGAGGCGCTCCCCTACGACTGGGAGGCGTACCGCGTGCATCCGGCGCAATTTGCGGTCGGTGCGGTGCAGGCCGACACGGGTCGGATGGTGTATTGGGGCCGCGATGATGTGCAGGATTTGCACGATCTGATGGTGCGGGTGCGTGCCTCGTCGACGCTGCCGGTGTGGATGCCCCCGGCGACGATTGACGGTCACATGTATTTTGACGGCGCGCTCGGCCCCACGGGCGGGTTTGCGCTGGATGCGGCGAAGGCTGCGGGATTCGAACGCTTTGTGGTGGTGCTCACACGGCCTCGCAACTATGTAAAACCGCTCGGCGGCAGTGTCACGTCGGCGGGGTTACGGGCGATTTTCCGCCGCTATCCGGCGATTGCGGATGCGGTGGTGAAGCGTCCGCTGCGCTATAATCGCACCCGTGCCGAACTGTTTGATCTGGAGCGCAGCGGGCGCGCCTACCTGTTTTGCCCCGAGGGGTTGACCGTGTCGAATTCCGAAACGGATGTGCGCAAGCTGCAGCGTATGTATGAACTCGGCGGCGCGCAGATCGAGCGCGAGTTGCCGGCAATACGTGAGTTTCTTGAGTTGCCGGCGTAGCGAGCTGTCAGCGTGACGGCCTGCGGCGCGGGTGACGCCGTGTGACTCGCTCAGCACGGTTGCCGTTCGTCGTGTCAGTAGCATGGGTGCATGAGTGAGCTTGTGTCGCGGATGCGCCGGTTTGGTACGACGATTTTTGCCGAGATGTCGGCGTTGGCGGACGAGCACGATGCCGTAAATCTGGGTCAGGGGTTCCCGGATACTGCCGGCCCGCAGCCGGTGTTGGATGCGGCGATCGCGGCGATCGATGCGGGCCGCAACCAGTATCCGCCGGGCCCCGGTGTGCCGCAGCTGCGTGAGGCCATCGCCGCGCATCAGCGCCACTGGTATGGCCTTGATTGGGATGTCAACTCGGAGGTGCTGGTCACGGCGGGTGCCACCGAGGCGCTGGCGGCGGCGATTTTGGCGCTGTGTGAACCGGGTGATGAGCTGATTGCGTTCGAGCCGTTTTATGACGCTTATGATGCGGATGCGGTGCTGGCGCAGGCGACGCTCGTGCCGGTGCGGCTCGACTGGCCTGAGTTTGCGCTCAATATTGACCGGTTGGCGGCGGCAATCACGCCCAATACGCGTGCGATTTTGTTGAATACCCCGCATAACCCCACCGGCCATGTGTTTTCGTGGGCCGAGCTCGAACAGATTGCCGAATTGGCTGTCGCACACGACCTGATCGTGATTACCGACGAGGTGTATGAACATCTGGCGTTTGATGAGCATCGGCATATTCCGATTGCTTCGCTACCGGGGATGCGCGATCGCACCCTCACGATTTCGTCGGGTGGTAAAACGTTTGCGACCACGGGCTGGAAGATTGGCTGGGTGACCGGTGTCGCCGAACTGGTGTCGGCGGTGATGGCGGTGAAACAGTGGCTCACCTATGTGAATGCCGGGCCGTTCCAGGAGGGTATTGCGGCGGGCTTGGCGCTGCCGGACGCCGAATTTGCGGCGATTCGTGAGCAGCTGCGTGCCGGCCGCGATCTGCTGGTGCCGGCGCTTGTGGATGCGGGTTTTGCGGTGGCACCCGTGAACGGCGGCTATTTTGCGGTGGCTGATGCGGCACCGCTGGGTGTGACCGATGCGGCGCAATTGTGCCGCGAGCTACCCGAACGTATTGGGGTGGCGGCGGTGCCACTGTCGGCGTTTTATCGGGATGCGTCGGGTGCCGAGTCGCTCGTGCGGTTCGCGTTTTGTAAACGCCCCGAGGTGCTGCGGGAGGCTGCCGCGCGGCTGCGGCGGCTGTAGAGGGTGACGGTTCGCTGGTGCCGCGGATTGTTGCCGGTTGCGCGGTAGTGTGGCAGCAGCCGCTTTCCGATATCGCCGAGGTTGTTCATGAAGCCGCATTCCCGCACCTCTCGCCGTTTCGCCGATGCTGTTGGCGGTCACGAAATTGCTGATAGCGACACCGAGTTTCGACGCGATCTGGAGCGCATCCGGTTTTCGCCGTATTACGCGCGACTGTCGGCGGTGACGCAGGTGATTGGCCAGACGGGCGCTGGCCCGCTAGTGCACAATCGCCTGACGCATTCGTTGAAGGTCACTGCGGTGGCCCGCACGATCGCAACCCAGCTGGTTGCCGATCTCGCGCCGCTGGCTTCGACGAATCCCAAGTTTTGTTGTGATCCTGTGGTGGCGCAGGCGGCGGCTGCCGCGCACGATCTTGGCCATCCCCCGTTTGGACATTTGGGTGAGCAGGTGCTCGACCGGGTCGCTCGCGAGACGCTCGGGCTGCCGGATGGGTTTGAGGGCAACGCTCAGACCTATCGCATCATCACTGCCCTGGATGTGTGGCACGACACCGATCACGGCCTGAATCTGACGGCCGCTTCTCGCTCGGCAACCGCAAAATATCCGTGGACCCCGGCGGTCACGGTAGACGACCCCGAAGCGGTGCTACCGCCGGGGCTGCGCCGTGTTGATGGCGAGCTGGTGGTGCGAAAGTACTCGGCCTATTTTGTGGATGCGGCCGATCTTACGGATGCGCGTGCCGGTTCGGCGGGGCTGTTGCCGTTGCAGCAGTCGCTCGAGGCGACGGTGATGGATATTGCTGATGACATCGCGTATTCGGTGCACGATGTTGATGATTTCTATCGGGCCGGGCTATTGAGCCAGAGTGCGGTGGCGCGCGAACTTGGCACCTGGCTTGAGGATGCGTGGACGCTGCGGCATTTGAGTGGCGAGCAGCTTGGCGGCCAGCGGCAGCGGCCGGGGGCGGCGCTGGAGTTGTTGCGCCGGAAGCTGCATGCCGATGATCCGTGGATTGCTAATGATGGTGCGTTCACCGACGCGGTGCGCCTGGTTGCGGATGATCTGGTGGATGGGCTTTTGGCGGAGGATTTTGATGGTTCGCTCACCACCGAGCGGGCGCTGTCGTCGTTCACGAGCCGCTGGATTGGACAGCTGCAAAATTCGGTGGTGTTGGCTCCCGAGAACAATCCGCGCACGGGGCTTGTGACACTGGATGTGTCGGGCTGGCATGCGGTGAATGTGCTCAAATTTGTGCACCGGCACTTTATTTTGAACCGCCCCGATATTGCGATGTATCAGCGTGGGCTGAGCCGGGTGTTGCTGCGGATTGTGAACGGGTTAACTTCGTGGCTTGATGACCGCCATGACCGTGAGCGGGTGCCGCCGCGGCTGCGTGAACTGGTGGCGTTGGCGACGCGACAGCAGCTGGAGTTGATGGAGGATTGCCCCGAGGGGGTGCCGGTGCCTGATTCGGTGGCGACGGCGCACCGGCTTGGTGTGGGGCGTGGGGTGCTCGACTATGTGTCGTCGCTTTCGGACGATCAGGCGTTTGCGCTGTCGGAGGCAATTGATGGTCGTCCCGACCGGCTGTGGGAGATCGGCCGGAGTTTGTAAGTGCAGCTGGCGCGTGCATCCGCTGGCGTTTGTAGCCCCTGGTTCTGTTAGCTGGTTCTTGTTAGCTGGTGCCGAATAGTCGTGCCGAGTCGTCTTCGTATTTGCCTTCGAGTCGGCGTTCGAGCATCCCCCGCCAGCGTTCGGGGAGTTCGGGTGATGCGAGCAGCCGGTGGATGCCGGCGATATCGTCACGGTCGACGTTCATGATGCGGTTGGTTTCGGCCACCGATACCGAGTTGTCGAGCCGTTGGATGAGCCGCAGGGTGTCTCCCTGGGCGACGGTGCCGGGTTCGAGCACGCGAAAGTAAAAGCCGGTGCGGTTGGTTGTTTGCATGAGCCGCGGCAGTTCTTTCATGCTCCAGCGCGCGGATACGGTGGCGCAGGGACGGCGTGGCTGCGTGACCTGTACGCGCAGATCGTCGAGCTGGTAGATGTCGCCGAGGTGTACGTGCCTGTCGGTGAGCCCTTCGAGGGTGAGGTTTTCGAAGAGGGCGCCCTCGGGTAGTTCGATGCCGTCGGCTCGCCACTGGTCGAGGAATTCGTAGGGGTAGCAGCAGATGGCTTTGTTTGGGCCGCCGTGTACTTTGAGGTTGCCCTGTTCGTCGCCGTCGAGCCCTTGGACGCTGACGGGGATGCGCCCGTCGCGGGGTGTTTTAGCGGCGCCGGTGTTGATGGTGCGGCCGCTCCACTGCTGGGTGGTGACTTTGCCGGTGCGCACTCGGCGAACTGTGCCGATGAGCGTGTGCGTTTGGGTCATGCTGCGAGTTTGTCACGGCTCGCTGGCTGCGGTCTGAGTTGGTGGTTACGCTCCCCCGTTAGCATGTGCGCATGCGATTTCAACGACGTGCTGCTCTTGTTGGGTCTTTGTTGCTGGCGTTGCCGCTGGCGGCCTGTGCGTCGGAGGAGTCGGGTGGTGACCCGGCGCCTGATTTGAACAGTGTGTCGCAGATTCCCGAGTCGTGGTTGCAGCAGACTGCGGATGGCTGGGAGTCGTCGGATGGGTATGGGCAGCAGTATCCGGTGTTGAGCGAGGGTGATTGCTTGTTGGCCGATCAGATGCCGCGCATCCTTGATAAGCGACCGCGGTTCACGGATGTAGGTTGGGGTAGTTTTGCGAGCGATGATGATGGCTATCGCTATATTTGTGATTTTTGGCGCCGGGATTTGTATGCCGGTGAGCTGCAGCTGATCCAGGCGTCGAGTGCGGCTGATGCTCAGGCGGCGTATGACGATTTTAAAAACACGACGAGCATCCCTGAGCAAGACAACACTGTTGAGACGGTGACGTCGGGAAATCTTGAGGTGCTGGTGTTGACGCGCTGGTATCCGACGAATCCGCAGGGCTATTACAGTGCGATGTATTTCGATGAGGATGCGCAGGCGCTGTTCACGATTGAAATTAATTCGCTGAGCAAAGAAAACTTTGATGCGATTTCACCGCAGGATGTTGCGGATCTGCTGGTGGGGTTAATGGCGTCGGCACAGTAGCGAGCTGTGGCCCGCCGTTGGCGCTGTTGGTGTTTCTTTTTGGCGTGGTTGTCGCGGGTGGCGAATCGTGACGTTGGTGGCAGGGTTTTGGTGATATCGGTGCCGGTTGTGCGCAGCTTGCGGTCTCGGAAGGCAGTTTCGGCGTAGGTGTGGGCGGCTTCGCTGCACAGGTTTTCGTCAGCGTTGATTGATGTGAGTTCGATTTTGAATACGACGTCGTCGTTGACGGGGGTTCGTTCGGCGCTGTGTTGACTGCGGTAGTCGGTGCAGAGGTCGAGGTAGCTGCTGCGGTAGCCTGAATGAGCCCATGGGAGCGGAGGTTTTCGTCGCCGAAAGGGTGTTGAGGGTGGTGGCGTCGCGGATTGCGCCTTCGAGGAACTCGCGTGCGACGGTGATTGATGCGGTTGCGAAGAGTGCGTTGAGGTCGCGTACTCGCTTTTGTCGGTGATGGCCCCGACGATGGTGTAGGTGTGGAGTTTCTCGCGAACCCCTATCCGCGAAGCCCTCATCATGCTCGCCTACACCGTCGAGCCAGGGCCAGAACCAATCGGCTAACAATGACAAGGGCTGGGCATGGACTTCAAAGTCCATGCCCAGCCCTTAGCCATTCCTAGTCGCGGAGGCTAACGCCGGCAGTTCATTTTAGCCCTGCGGGTTCTCACCCAGCGGCTTCACTGCTTGCGTGGTCGCCTCAACAAGAACAACCCACCGCCAAGCAACGTGACTGCAATCGCGAGGAAGCCTGCAACCTCCACACCAGTTCGGGCCAATCCCTCCTCAGGAGCCTTCGGTTTCTCCGGCGTCGGCCCTGGCGTCGGCTCCGGCGTCGGCCCTGGCGTCGGCTCCGGCGTCGGCCCTGGCGTCGGCTCAGGAGTCGGATCCGGTGTCGGATCCGGTGTCGGATCCGGTGTCGGCTCAGGTGTCGGATCCGGTGTCGGCTCAGGTGTCGGATCCGGTGTCGGCTCCGGCGTCGGCTCCGGTGTCGGCTCCGGCGTCGGCTCCGGCGTCGGCTCCGGCGTCGGCTCAGGAGTCGGATCCGGCGTCGGCTCAGGAGTCGGATCCGGCGTCGGCTCCGGTGTCGGATCCGGTGTCGGCTCCGGTGTCGGCTCCGGTGTCGGCTCAGGTTCACGTGTATTCGTGACCGTCACCTCGAAGACGCTACCGGCGTCTACCACCTTGACCTGCGAGGTGTAGTCTTCGACCGAGTCTTCCTTCACCGTATAGCTGACCGGCTCGTCATCGATCACGGCTGGTAGCGATTCAAACGTGTGCTTCCAGTCGTTGGCGCCAGAAAGCTCAACCTTTTCGCCCACCGGAGTGATTTCGTCACCTTGCTGGCGCATTAGCTGCACCTGCACCGATTCCGGAGTCTCCGTAAGGGCTTCGCCGTTCTCGTCCTTCCACACCTTCTCAACACGAACCTCGACTGGTGTGCGCACCGTGAACTGTGCAGAAGTACGCATCCGCAGCTTGGTGTTCTCAGCTCGGCCCACGGCCTTGTTGACAACAACATCGCCTAGCTGCGCTTGATGCAACTCAGTCTTCACCGTGATGGTCTGCGTATCCCCATACGCCAGCGGAGCTTCGGTGATAACACGGAGCGCTGTCGCGTCCTCCTTCACGCCCTCTTCCCAGATAGCGGACGGAGTACCTGTGCCACCGTTAACCTTGGCATTCGGGTCTTCATCGATCTCAGCTGGATCCACAGTGGTGCTGTAGATCTTAGCGCCTTCGGCGCCTTTAACTCCGGTCACTTTGAGCGTGCCGTCAAACTTCGAACCCTGCGAATCACCGTTCGATGGGAGCACATCGATCACATCAGTGAGGTTCGAACGCGTGGGGTCATTCGAGGTGAGCTTCAGCGTCCACTCGTTTGCTGCAACCCCGTTTCGGGTTGTTTCAACAACAGATGTTTTCACATCCTTCTTCAACGACGTGTAGCCCGCGCGCGGAACCGTCACCTTAGCTTTCGCCTTACGGGTGTGGCCCTGGCTCGATGCCGCGACCTCGTTGATGTATACAGCGCCAGGCTTCGCATCCTTAGGGAGCGTCGCCTTGTAGTTGATGACATAAGCATTGCCGTCCTCAAAGACGCGGATATTAGGTTCAACGCCATCCTTCGTCCACGTCAGGACTTGCTGGCCATTAGAGTTGGTCTTCACATCAGGTTCAACGTCCGCGGTACCCGGAACATACTCCATACCTGCCGGCAAGGTGTCTTCAATAACCACCTGGTCGTTAGGCATGTTCGCGATCTCAGATTCGAGGCCATAACGAATCGTGTATTCAGCTTCCGCACCCGGACCATACTCTGGCTGGGCGACGTCCTTGGCTACAACAGGTAGCGAGGGAACCACCCGCAAGAGGTCACGTCCTGGGCCAGCGTATGGGTAGCGGACTCCATCAGTAACCACGCCAGGGGATGCGAACCCAGGAGTAATCTCACGTTCATTGGTCACGCGGTCATAAGCAATCTTCGCGTTGATATCCATCTTCCACTCAGTGTGCGTCTCGTTAAGGACGGAAGTCCACGTCCACACGTCCGCACCGATCTCTACGTCATCGTGAATCTTCTGTTCGATCACCAGGTAGAAGTACGACTGCGGGAGCTTCGACAAGTGGCCCTTAGCGCGAGGCACACGCAGCTTGACAGCCTTCACCGTCGAGAGGTCGGCAGGCTTGGTGTAGCTCCAGCCGTCCTTTTCGTCCTTCCCTTCATCAAACGGGGTTTCCGTGGTACCGCATTCGAAGAGGTTGGGGTCCTTGACCTCACCCGTGTAATAGAGGATGTCAAGGCCCTCCACGTTCTCGCCGTAGTAGACGTTCGGCTTCGCGTAAGGGTCAGCAACCACACGGGCGTCGACGAAATCGACGCGCTCAGTATCTAGGGTGTTGCAAATCCAGTTGTCAGAGAAGCCCTCAACGCGCGGAGGAGCGATTCCGGACACCGACATCACAGTAGCGCCCACGGGAGCACGCGACGTGTCAGACCATCCGATACCCGGGTATGCCTTCGGGTACTGGGACCCAACAACCCATGCACCCGTCCAGTTGCCGCGGATCATCGGGGCGCGGTTCTGGTTGTTCGACGGGTCGTCATCACTCGTCGACCCATCGACGGCGGTGTACGTCGGCGCCGATGCCTTCAGCGTCACGTTGGTCTTGGCGTTCGAATTTGGCCCGGCAACCATATACGGAACCTTGATGCGAAGCTCTCCAGCAGCGATCACCTCGCGCGGATGCTTCGGCTGAACCTGAGGCAAACGGACACCATTCGAGTCAAGCTCTGGACGCTTCGAAACATAATCCAGATCAGACAAGGTCAAACGGAAAGTGTTCGTCTCAGCATCAACCAGAGTGAACTCACATGTAGGGAACTTCGCGGTCTGCGCTTGAGGCTTACCTGACGCGGAGTACGGGTAGCCGGAATGCACACGATCAATTGGTGCGCACGCTAGATCCTGCGTAGTGATCCTTTCCCCGCGAACACCATTGATCGTGATGTCATAGCTGACGCTTTCCGGGCCCGCCGCGGAACCCGTTGCATGTGCCAACGAGAACGGGAAAGACATGAACTGGTACGTGTCTGGCTGACCAGTCAACGAGCTCGGTGCACCAGCATCGAACTTGGCGTCCATGATGAACGGCGCGATGATCGGGATCTCTGGCAGCTTAGCTTCAAGACCTCGGAAGGTCGCCTTCGCAGAGACCGTTGACCCTGCTGGGCCGTCAACTTTAATGCCCGACAACACCATCTGGGCGGTACCCTCATCGCGCTCACCGATGTCACATGTCAAGGTGCGCTGATCTTCTGAAATCTCTGAAGCTCCCTTGTCTCCACTGAGACATTCAGCGGGGATCTCGCCAAAGTGCGCGTTCTCCACTGTGACAGCCAGGAGGTTGTCAGTGGTCGGTTCATTGCCTGGCGCTGGCGCCGAATCGTTGATATCCAGGTGCCACACCATAGAAAGTACATCGAGGCCCGAGGTGACCACATCGGGTTGGCCCTTCCACACACCTTCTAGCTCGTACGCTTTGGTGCCACCGCTATTATCGACGCTGCCAAAGGCATAAACCGCTTGCGATGCGAAAACCATGATGACCGCGATAAACGCGGGGAGAATTGTGAACAAGGTTCGACATGTTGAACGGTTCCTGTGGATTGACCGTGCCATCAGCCACACCCTTTCTGTTGTCTGCTAAGAATCGCGCTGAAGAAGCCGTCCGTTACCGTAGAAAACTCTCCAGCAACGTGATCTCACCAAACGCAGGACTAATAGTAATTACACTGCAGAGTTATCGCTAGGTCGCTGTGGCTAGATTTAGGGGTTTGTTCGACTGGGCTTCAGTACCGAGCACTATGCGCACACCGCTCCGACCTGTCACGCCGCATGAATGCAACACAACTACCGCCAGCGGCAATCACATTGACACCGATAACCCGCGGTGTGGATCCGGTCGGGCGCCGAGTATTTGCCCGCACTCCCCCGGAAACACTTGTGGGGTGGGACCGCATTGCGATCCCACCCCACAAGCTATACCGATACGTTACCGGTCAGGCGATTAGCTCTCGTCACCTGCGCGGCGACGGCGCGTGAACGCGAGGCCGAGGCCCGCTGCGATCATCGCGGCCGCAATACCGGCCACACCAGCAACCTGTGCACCCGTCTGAGCGAGTCCACCTTCCTGGATGACCTTCTTGCCACCGTCAGCCTCTGCCACCACGAAGTGTGCGGTAGCAGTGTCAGTGCTGCCATCGGGGTAGGTGAAGTTCACCTTGATGTCAGCGGTCTGACCAGGCTTCGCGTCCTTGCCGGGAACCACAATCAGCTTGCAGTTCTCGCCAATGGTGACGTTCCAACCAGCCGGCACAGTGCTCGTGTCGAGCTCGCACTTGGTGCCCTCAGGCAGGTCGCCAGGTGTCAGCGGGATCTCGGTCTTCTCACCAGGCTTACCCGTGCTGTCGGGGTATTCAGGCTGGTACTTGTCCGAGTCCTTGCCCTTGTCGCCAGGGGTCGGCTGTTCGACCTCAACGACTACACGGTCGATCTCGTTGTCGTCCTTGTCCTTGACGATGACAACGATCTTGTCACCAGGCTTGGCGTCTTCATCGATGTCGACAATCAGGTTGCCGTTCTCATCGATTTCAGCCGTACCTGGGCCCTCCGTCTCAACGGTGGAGCCTTCCGGCACATCGCCACCGGTGTTCGGGATCTCAACCTTGTCGCCAGGCTTACCTTTGTCGTCCTTCCAGTCAGGCTTCTCGGTCTCCGGAGCGTCAGGCTGCTCAACGGTGACAGTGACGTCAACGTTGTCCTTCGAACCATCCGGGTAAGTCACCACAACAGGAACAGTGATCTTGTCACCAGGCTTCGCATCCTCAGGGATGGTCACCGTGATCTCACCAGTGTTCTCGTCGATAGTCACACCATCAGGAGTGTTCTCACCAGGAGTGAACTTGGTGCCCTCAGGAGCAGTGGTCGGGTTACCGTCCTTGTCCTTGAACTCAGGCTTCTCAACCTTGACGTCCTCACCCGGCTTACCCGAGCCATCCTCATAACCAGGCTCGAACTCATCGTTCTGCTTGGTGTCAGGAGCGTCAGGCTGCTCAACCGTAACCGTGACGTCAACGTTGTCCTTCGAACCATCCGGGTAAGTCACCACAACAGGAACAGTGATCTTGTCACCAGGCTTCGCATCCTCAGGGATGGTCACCGTGATCTCACCAGTGTTCTCGTCGATAGTCACACCATCAGGAGTGTTCTCACCAGGAGTGAACTTGGTGCCCTCAGGAGCAGTGGTCGGGTTACCGTCCTTGTCCTTGAACTCAGGCTTCTCAATCTTGACGTCCTCACCCGGCTTACCCGAGCCATCCTCGTAACCAGGCTCGAAGTGATCGTTCTGGTTCGGAACCTTCGGGTTGCTGTCTTCGCCGTCCGGGATGTCGTCACCGTCATCATCCGGATCCGTCACATCAGGGTCACCGTCGTTATCGGTGTCCAGCTTGAAGTTCGCGTCCGTCTTGTCTTCGCTACCGTCAGGGTAGGTCACCGTGACCGGAACATCGAACTCCTCAACGGTGTCCTTGTTCAGCTTCGACTTGTCAGGGAACGTAACGGTGATCTCACCGGTGTTCTCGTCGATCGTGACGACGTAGCCCTCAGGAGCAGTGAAGCCATCAGTGATCTTGAACTTCGACCCCTCAGGAGCCTTCGCGTCCTTACCGTCCTTATCGGTGAAGGTCGGCGACGACTTGGTCTCCTCACCAGGAACAACCAGCTTGCCCTCGTACGCAGGCTCGTAGTTCTTGCTGTCGACGGTTTCGAGCTCAACGAAGAGGTTAGGCGTGTTGCCCGTGATCTGAATCTCAGCGCCGTCGCGGAGCTGGCTATCCTTCTTGAGCTTCAGTTCATCCTTGTTGATGTCGTCGAGGCCGGCGACCGAAACCGTGTACTTGCCCTTCGGGATGTCCTTCAGGCCAAAGTTCTGAACAACCGGGTAGTCCTTGGCTCCGCGCCAGGTTTCACCGTTGTCGTTCGACTTGTACTCGGTTCCGTCTTCCGCGGTGAGCGTCACAACAACATCGCGCACCGACTCAGGGAGTTCGTTAGCGGTGGCGTTGTCGCCATCCGACTTGACGATGTTGCCGTCGATCTTGACACCGAAGGTCACGTGCTGCGAGTCAGCCTCAGGTGCACTCGGGTCGTCTGCTACACCGTCGTTGTCACCGTCGGGGTCAGGTGCAACACCGTCACCATCGTCATCCTTCACAACGTTGACTTTGGCTTCAACCTTGTCGATCGTGCCGTCAGGGTAGGTCACAGTCACAGGAACCGTGATCACATCGCCGACCTTGACATCCGCTGGAATCGGGACGATCAATGAACCGTCTTCAGCGACCTCGACGCCGTCCTTGTCGGTCGAGAACTTGGTGCCCTTAGGCGTGTCAACGACCTTGCCCTTGCCATTCTCGTCCTTGAAGGTCGGAGCCTTAACCGGGGCCTTAGTGCCAGGAGCGCCCTGGCCGTCTTCATACGCTGGCTCGAGCTCGTCAGCTTCCTTAGTTACCAGGACAGACCATGCTGCGACATCGTTATTACCCGATACGACAACAACGTTGTAGACGTCACCCTTCTGGGCATCCTCGGGGATGTCGAAGGTGCAGGCCGCGACCTGATCCTTGGCGTTCTTCGACTGATCGAGATCGCAGGTCTTGACGACCTTGCGGTTCTTGTCACGCCATTCGATCTTCGAGGGCAGGCTCGACAGTTCGCCGCTGAACTCCGGGGTCACCTTGGTGCCCGGAGCTGCCGGCTTGTCGGTCGCGTTGTAGTCAGCCTTGATCGACACCGGAGCATACGGCATCAGTGCGTGACGGACGTTGTAGATCGAGTTCACCGGCTTGCCGTAGCGCGGGGTGTTCAGGTCTTCCACCCTCGAGGTGACGGCCTGGTTTTCAGCCGGAACGGCGTCCGCTGGCTTGAAGTTACCACCAGCGTCGAAGCGCTGGAAGATCGGGGTGTGGAAGCCGGTGTAGCCGTTCTGGACGACACCATCCTTGTTCTCAACCCAAACGAACACGTGGTTCGGGTTGAGGAAGTCCTCACGGGTCTGGTTCTTGTCCGTGTAGTCACCGAAACGCAGCGAATAGTTACCGGACGGGTCAGTCTTGCCGTAGACCGTCTTGAGGATGTACTCGGGGTGAGCCTCGAGCATCTTCTTGGTCTCTTCGGACAACTTGTCGGGATCGTTCTTGAACTGCTCGTGCAGCTTCGCGTTCGCCGCAGCACCGTCCTTGGTGAGGGTCGAGGCGTATACGGTGTAGCCATCGGCAGCCGGGTCCTGAGTGACGGAGTCGCGCTTCGGACCAGTTGCGGGGAAGCCCCAGTCAGGGCTGCCACCGGTTTCGAGCCATACCTGGCCAGAAAGGACATTTGATTCACGAAGCTGGACAGATGCATTATTGATAGGACCCTTTGGATCCTCAACGAGCTTGTCGCCCTTGGCAGCCATCCAGCTGGTTTCGTGGTTCGGCGGAACCTCGCGCATGAATGCAGCCATCAGCTGCATGTTGCCGTCAGCTGCAACGAAGGAGCCCATCGGACCATCAACGACACCGTTGAAGGAGCCCGGAGTCCAGCCGTTGGCCTGGCGGAACATCTCAACACGGTTGCCGTGCTTGTTAGTGTACGGCTCAACCCAGATGCGGTGCTTCTGGTCGGTGCGTGCCGCCCAGGTGTGCTCGCGACCGAGCTTGTCGGTCCAGGTAATGCCCTTTTTGCCTGTACCGAACGCGAAGGTACCCTTACCGCCGTTACCGCCAACGACATCCGGGAGGGTGTGCGTCTTCGCGCTGAAGATCGGCGAGTAGGAGCCGTCCTTGTCACGGAACTGTGCGTAGACCGTGACACCGTCCATCTTGACGTTGCCGTTGTCATACGAAGCGCCCGGGTTGCCGTTCGGGGTCGCCAGATACACGTGACCCGAGATGAGACCCTTGCCGACACCGTGTGCGTCGGTAAGGTTGGCAGCCTTGGTGACACGGCCGCTGGCGATCATGTCAGCGTCGATGATCGTGTTCTGATCAGTGGCGTTTGCCGGAGCCTTAGCCAGCTGATCGACAGCGGTCTGGGCCATCTGAGCAGCGGCAGCCTGGTCCACACCACTCGGCAGGAAGCTTGGCGTCAGCGTCGTAGCCAGCGCTAGCGCCAGCGCGGCCGATCCCACGCGCACCGGCCGGCACTGCAGCAGCCCAGGCGATTCTTTTTTAGCCATGAGATAGAGGTCCTCTCGTTGCTTTCTCAAGGAGGGGCGAGAGCGTGCCAGTGAATCCGCAAACAGCACGACCGAACCCGAGAAGCAGAGACGAACCAAACTTCTGGCTGATCATGGCCAGACTCAGAGAATACTCTCAGGACTAATAGTAGGCGTTAGATGCATGAGCCGCAAAGCTATGCCAGCCGCCAATTTTTCCGGTTTTCCCACCACATATTTATGAAATGGCTACAAAGTTCCCACGAAGAAGCAGCTGGCCTGGTATGGCCCGGCTACTAACCTGGTGGCCATCTCCCTGAACGACAGCAGGGCCCTCGCACACGAATGACTGTCCGCGGCAACTCCACCGCACCGATAAATCGCCGCTGCCCCACGATCGACCACCCGGCCACCGAGCCCCAACCTGAGGCCCATATCCCAGTAGAATTGGATGAATCACTCACTCCACTTTTTGCCGTATCGGAGGTCGCCGTGAACACTTCTTCTCCCACCGGGCTGGGCTGGTATCCCGACGAGCAAACCGGCGGCACAAAATTCTGGGACGGGCGCCAGTGGACCGGCGACCTGCGGCCACCACGTAAACGATTCGCGGCAGCCGCACACCACCGCGGCGGCGGCATCACCGCGTGCATCATCGGCGCGCTCTGCTTCTTTTCGTCTCCCAGCCAGCTAACGAACCCCTCACCCGAGACAACCGACCCGGCCGCCAGCTTCGTTGCTGCTCTGGTGCTCTCAGCCGCGCTCGTGGTCTGGGGCGTCTACCTGCTGCGGGGCCAAGGCCCCACCACCAAGGCTGTGCTCGAACGCATCCGCCGCGAACGGCTCGCCAGTGATGCTTACGGCACCCCGCCGGCGCACTCTTATTTCGAGACAGCTCCCGCCTTCAACAGCGCCAGCAACAGCAACGCCACGACGGATCAAACGGCAGCAGCGACGATCACCGCCGCACAAATTCAAGCGATCTCCAACCCCGAAACCGCCAGGGCACTACAAAACCTGCAAGCCCTGCTCTACACGCGCACCATTTCACCCGAAGAGTTCCAGCGGGCAAAAAACAAGCTGCTCGGCGACAACTAACCGCATACGCAGACACCCTCACTCAGTGCACTCAAGGCACTCAAGGCACTCAAGGCACTCATGCCCAGGGTGAACCGACCCTGTCTGCCGTGCCGTGATGAGTTTTTCGGAAGATTTTGGCCCCAGGATTATGCTCAGCGCATCCTGGGGCCAAAATCTTCCCCGCAATTCACGCCGGATCATCCACCGGCCCGCTGCCAGCGCGCACATCAACCAAACGGTTGAGATCGAGTTCAACTCAGTTCGCGATGCCCCGCAGCGAGCCAAGTGATGAAGTTAACAACACGATCACCCGGTGCAGCCGGCCGCATCCGGCCACAGCGCCCGAGCTTTGTCTCGGCACGAACCCGTTTGAAAGGACCCACCGTGAAAAAAATTTTCAACGCCGCATTCATCTATCTGATTGCCGGGCTCGCAGCGGGTGTGTTCTACCGTGAGTTCACCAAAATCAATAACTTCCCCGAAGGCCAGTTCACGCAGCTCGGCCTCGCCCACACCCACCTGCTGACGCTCGGATTCCTCGTACTGCTCGTGGTGCTGGTGGTCGAAAAAGTCTTCACCGTCTCCCGCAGCCCGAAGCTTTTTGGCTGGTTTTTCTGGCTCTACAACGTCGGCGTTGTGATCACCTCGGCAATGCTCATCTGGCACGGCAGCCTCACCGTTTTGGGCCAGCAATCCAACGCCATGATTGCCGGCATCGCCGGGCTCGGCCACATCGCCATCTCGGCAGCCCTCATCATCTTTTTCATCGCGCTCGGCCGCGCAATCAACGCCCAAACCCCCGCGCTCACAACCACCGAATCGACACAATCATGACCAACACCCACACCGCACAAGCCCCTGCCCCAACGAGCAGGGACTGGCTCGGCCTCACCGTCCTCGCGGTGGGGCTCGGCCTCATTGTGCTCGACGGCACCATCGTCGGGGTCGCTCTCCCCGCCATCATCGGCGACCTGCATCTCACCCTCACCGACGCCCAGTGGGTGAACAGCCTCTACGCCGTGCTGCTGGCGGCACTGCTGCTCTCAACCGGCAACCTCGCCGACCGCCTCGGCCGCAAACGCGTCTTCCTTGCTGGCCTGGTGGTATTCGTCGCCGGCAGCGCATTGGCCGCTGCCTCCACCACCGCCGGCACACTCATCGCGGCCCGCGCCATCCAAGCCGTCGGCGCAGCCGGCATCATGCCAGCAACACTGTCGACTGTGAACGCCGTATTCCGCGGCAAATACCGGGCCGCCGCATTCGGAGTGTGGGGCGCGGTCATTTCGGGCGCGGCCGCGGTGGGCCCGCTGGCAGGCGGAGCGCTCACCCAGTGGACCACCTGGCACTGGATCTTCCTCGTGAACCTTCCCATTGGTGCTCTCGTGTTTTTCACCGCCCTGTTCACCGTGCCCGAAACCCGCGGCCACAAAACACGCCCCGGCGTCGACGTCGACGGCGCGCTGCTCAGCGCCATCGGGTTCGGCGCCCTCGTATTCGCAATCATCGAGGGCCCGGAGCTCGGCTGGTGGCAACCAAAAACCGAACTCAACCTGTTCGGCTGGGTGTGGCCGGCGGATGCATCCATCTCGATCGTTCCCGTAGCGTTCGCCGTCGCCGCAATTGCGCTCATCCTGTTTGTGGTGTGGGAACGGCACCGTGAAAAAGTGCAGCGTGAAGCACTGCTTGATCTGGGGCTATTCACCTATTCGACGTTCTCGTGGGGCAACCTCACGGCCGCAATGGTCGCCGTCGGCGAATTCGCGATCGTATTCGTCCTGCCGCTGTACCTGATTAATGCGCTCGGCCTGAACGTCATGACAGCCGGCCTCGTGCTCGCCGCGATGGCATTCGGAGCATTTCTTGCCGGCGCATCCGCCCGCCATCTCGCAACCCGGTTCGGACCACCCGGCGCCGTGCTCATCGGACTCGGGCTCGAAGTTGTCGGCGCGCTCACACTGGCGCTGCTGGTTGGCCCCGCCACCCCCGGCTGGCTTATCGCCCTGCCGCTCGTGGTGTATGGCCTCGGGCTCGGACTCGCATCCGCACAACTCACGGGCACCGTGCTCCAAGACATTCCGGTGGCGGTTTCGGGCCAGGGTTCGGCCACGCAGAGCACCGTCCGCCAAGTGGGATCGGCACTCGGCACTGCCTTCGCGGGCGCCGCGCTGTCGATTTCGCTGGCGTTCACGCTGCCATCAGCACTCAGCGACGCCGGATTCACCGGGCCCGCCGCTGACTCACTCGCCGACGCAACACGTCAATCGGCCGGCACGACACTGCTGCAATTGCGCGCACAGGGCGCCCACAGCAGCCTCGGCGATCACACCGACGCCGCCGTGCAGGCACTCACCAACGGTTTTGCGGATGCAACCCGCTCGGCAATTCTCATCGCCACCATATTTCTCGCCCTCGGATTCATCGGCGCCATAAAACTGCGCCGGGCATCGCGCACCGCTTCGTCACCCAATAACTAGAAAGACACTCAAACTATGACCACAGCCGCAAAAACCAAACCAATCAGCCCACGCATCCTGTTTCGCAGTTTCGCAATTGCCGAAGTGTTCACCTGGGCGGGACTGATCACCGCACTCATTCTGCGCGCACTCGACGTCACAAACATCGTGCCAATTGCCGGCGGCATCCACGGATTCATATTCCTCAGCTACGCCACCTCAACCGTGTTCGTGTGGGTGAACCAAAAATGGCCTGCTCGCCTCGGCATCATCGGGGTACTGCTGGCGATCGTACCGTTTGCCACCGTGCCGTTCGAAATCTTCGTCGACCGCAGAGGGCTGCTCGAAGGCGGCTGGCGTTTGGCACCGGGCGGGGATGCGCCGAGCGGCTTCGTAGAGCACGTGCAGGCATGGGTGCTGCGCAATGTGTGGCTCGCGGTGCTGCTGCTGGTCGCGTTGGTCGCCGCGCTATTTGTGACGCTGCTGTGGCTCGGCCCGCCGGTGCCGCGCAGCTAGCGCCCCAACGTTTAGTTCGAGCCGTGACGCTGCGCTAGCACCACGCCACGCAACTCCGCAAAAAAACAACGAGGCCCCGGTGAGTAAAACCCACCGGGGCGTTTCTGTCGGGATGACAGGATTTGAACCTGCGACCCCTTGACCCCCAGTCAAGTGCGCTACCAAGCTGCGCCACATCCCGTTGGCCGAAATACATCCGACCGTTAACCGAATAACATCGGGCAACTCCGACAGCTTAGCGCATTTTGCGGCTGTGCGCGCCAACTCGACACGCCCGCACAGCGGCGGCCCCGCGAGCGGGCCCCCGCACGACGCGCGCTTCTACCCACGCGCTCCCTCTCACCGCCCAAGACATAAACTCACCGTATGAGCAGCAACGAATCACCCGTAGCCATCGTCACCGGAGCCGGAGCCGCCGACGGCATCGGGTTCGCCGCAGCCCGGCAGCTGGCCGACTCCGGCTTCCGCGTCATGGTCGCCGCGACCACCGACCGCATCCGCGAGCGGGCCGCCGAGCTCGCCCAAATTCATCCCGATGCATCCGCAAGTTTCATCGGCGACCTCACCAGCGAAACCGCCGCCACCGACCTCATCTCGCAAACCGTCAGAGAATTCGGGCGCATCGACGCCCTCGTCAACAACGCCGGCATGACCTCGCAACACGACCCGCTCAGCGACCGCGAAGCCGCCACCGCAATCGACCTCGACCGCACCGGCTGGGAACACTCACTCACCCGCAATCTCACCACCGCGTTCCTTGTCACCCGCGCCGCTCTCCCCCACCTGCTGCGCTCACCCCACCCACGCATCGTCAACGTCGCGTCAGTATCGGGGCCCGTGCTCGCCTTCCGAGGTGACGTGGGCTACCACGCCGCAAAATCAGGGCTCGTCGGCTTCACTCGCGCACTCGCCGCCGACCACGCCGCCGACGGACTCACCGCCAACGCCGTTGCACCCGGCTGGATTCACACCGGCTCGGCCACCGCCGAAGAAATTGAGCTCGGCAACCAGGTGCCAATGCGCCGCTCGGGAACACCCGCCGAAGTCGGCGCCGCAATCTCCTTCCTCGCCTCCCCCGCCGCCTCGTATATCACCGGACAGGTCATCGTCGTCGACGGTGGAAATTCCATCCAAGAAGACCGCGCCACACTTTCGCTCTCATAACCTCTGCGCTAGGCTTGCAAGGTTGATGCGGCCCGGCGAACCATCAAAATCGCCCGCGCCCCTCGCATCAGATCCGCTGCCACCGGACCGGTGGCACTAGCTCAGCTCGCGCCCGGTAATCAGAACCGGAACCGAGCACGGCCAAGCGCCCAGTGTGGCACCGGCCGCGCGGCGAATTTTTGCCGCCAAAACTCAATACCGGGCCCCACAAGGGCCGGATGCGTCCGCGACGAATGTGCTTGACCGTGCCGGTGATCGTCCCCTTCGCATCCCGATGATCACCAGCGCAACAACCGTTGCCGCAATAGCTGTGCCCACGGACACAGCGCAGAAAGGTCGCCTCCGCGATGACGCAACCAACCGAATCCACGAACAACGAAGCAGCGGGCCACGAGGCCGCGAGCCGCGAGTCGATGAGCGCCCGGGCCGAGAGCACCGAGGCTGCGAGCGCCGAATCAGCAAGCCGCGAACACGAAGTCACGTTCCGCGAACTCGGCCTCAGCGAACCCGTTCTCAACGCAATCTCCAGCATCGGCTTCGAACACCCCAGCCCCATCCAGGCCGCCACAATCCCGACCCTGCTGGAAGGGCGCGATGTAGTGGGGCTAGCCCAAACCGGCACCGGCAAGACCGCGGCGTTCGCGCTGCCGATCCTCAGCCGCATCCAGCCCGGCGCGTCGGTACCGCAGGCACTCGTGCTCTCACCCACCCGCGAACTCGCAATCCAGGTGGCCGAAGCCTTCGAAAGTTTTGCCGCCGAAATGCCCGAACTGCGCCTACTGCCCGTTTATGGCGGCCAGTCATACGGTGTGCAATTGTCGGCACTGCGCCGCGGAGTTGACATCGTGGTGGGCACGCCCGGCCGAGTCATCGACCACCTGCGCCGCGGCACTCTCGACCTCACCGAGCTCAAATATCTCGTGCTCGACGAAGCCGACGAAATGCTCAAAATGGGGTTCGCCGAAGATGTCGAAACGATCCTCGCCGACACCCCCGACTCAAAACAGGTGGCGCTGTTCTCGGCAACTATGCCGAAACAGATTCGCCGCATCGCCGAGCAATACCTCACCGATGCCGCCGAAATCACCGTCAAGTCGCAAACCCAAACCTCGTCGAACGTCACCCAGCGCTACCTCATCATCGCCCACCAGCGAAAAGTGGATGCCCTCACGCGCATCCTCGAAGTCGAAGAATTCGACGGGATGATCGTGTTCGTGCGCACCAAGAGCGAAACCGAACAGCTCGCCGAACGGCTGCGTGCCCGCGGGCTGGCCGCCGCCGCCATCAACGGTGACCTCGCCCAGGCCGCCCGCGAACGCATCATCGACGACCTCAAGGGAGGCAAAGTGGATGTGCTAGTGGCAACCGATGTGGCAGCGCGCGGCCTCGACGTTGATCGCCTCAGTCACGTCGTCAACTTCGACATCCCCACCGATCCCGAATCGTATGTGCACCGCATCGGACGCACCGGTCGCGCGGGTCGCAAGGGCACCGCAATCAGTTTTGTCACCCCGCGCGAACGGCGCCTGCTGAACATCATTGAACGCAACACGCGGCAGCCGATGGAACAGCTGCAGCTGCCCACCGCCGCCGATATCAACGAATCGCGGCTCAGCCGCTTCGACGACGCAATTACCGCGGCGCTCGAACAAACCGAGCGGATCGAAGCATTCCGCGACATCATCGACCACTATGTGCGTCACCATGACGTGCCAAACGAGGATGTGGCGGCGGCGCTGGCGGTCGTCGCGCAGGGTGACACTCCCCTGCTGCTCGACCCCGAAAAAGACGACCTCGACAACTTCAACAAACCCCGCCGCGAGCGCGACCGTGCCCCCAAGCGCGAGGGACTCGTGCAGTACCGCATCGAGGTGGGCCGACGCGACCGAGTGCAGCCGGGATGGATCGTGGGCGCGATCGCCAACGAGGGCGGCATCAGCCGCGACGACATCGGTCACATTCGCATCATGCAGTATTTCTCGCTGGTTGAGCTGCCGGAAGATCTTGGCCCCGAGGTGATTGCGCGGCTGCAGGACACCGAGGTGGCGCACCGGCCGCTCGAGCTGAAGCTCGATGACGGGCCGCGCCGGGATGGTGACCGGGGCTCTGGTCGCGGTCGTGGGGACCGTGGTTTTGGTGGTGACCGTGGTTTTGGTGGTGACCGTGGTTTTGGTGGTGACCGTGGTTTTGGTGGTGACCGTGGTTTTGGTGGTGACCGTGGTGGTTTCCGCGATGACCGCCGTGGTGGCCGCGGTTTCGGCGGTGACCGAGGCGATTTCCGTGACGATCGCCGCGGCGGCCGTGGTGGCTTCCGTGATGACAAGGGCGGCCGAGGCGACCGGGGTTTCAGCGGTAACCGTGGCGAGCGTGGGCACCGCGGGGCCTACCGCGATGACAAGAGTCGCGGCGACCACCGTGGCGGTGCTGATGGCCGAGGCGACCGACAGCGCCGCGACTCCGGTGGTGACCGTGGCCGCCGCGATGACAAGGGCGGTTTTCGCGACGACCGGGGCGGCCGAGGCCGTAACGACCGGCGCGGCAGCGGCGGCTGGAACGGCAAACGCCGCGGCCGCGACAACTGGCGCTAGCCGCGGCGCCAGTGCGCTGACTTAGAGGTGGTGGCGCGATGCTCGCATCCCGCCACCACCTCTTTTCTCTCCCTCCCACCCCGCAGATTTTTGTTTCCTGACTGCATCCCAAAACTGAAAATTGTTTCCTGACTGCATCCGGATGCAGAAATTTGTTTCCTGACTGCAAAACCGGCTGATTCGCCTCAATCAGGCCCCAAATCCCCTGTTTTGCAGCCAAAATTCTGATTTCAGGAAACAAAAATCCGAGACCAGGAAACAAAAATCCGCAGCCCATACGGCAACCGAGCCAGTAACCGAGCAACAACCTGACAGGCAACCCAGCGCCCACCCCGCACTTTGTCAGCAGCCACGACCTAGCCTCGAAGTATGGACAATCGGGATGCGCGCAGCAATAACCAGCACACGCTCATAGTGATGCGACACGCGAAATCGGCCTGGCACACCGGCGCGACCGACCACGCCCGACCGTTGAACGACCGCGGGCTGCGCGATGCCCCGGCCGCTGGCAAAGTGCTCTCCGAGCTCGGCCAACCCATCGATCGCGTGCTGTGCTCGAGCGCACTCCGCACCCGTCAAACATGGGAGGGCGCCGAACGCGGCGGGGCGCGCGCATCCGAGGTGACGCATCACGACGAAATCTACGAATCGCATCCCGGCGAAATTCTGCAACTCGTGCAGCAACTGGACGACAGTGTCGGATGCGCGCTGGTGGTGGGTCACTACCCCGGGGTGGCGCTACTCGTGCAGGGACTTGCCGAAGGCAGCAACCACCGCGGCATCGCACAGATCACCGAGAAATACCCCACCAGCGCGATCTCAGTGCTGCGGTTCGCGGGCAGCTGGGCCGACCTCGAAGTTGGTGGTGCCGAGCTAGTCGACTTCGTCATCCCCCGCGGCTAGCCTCTCCGCGCGCCGCTCGCACACGCCCACCGCGTAGCCGCACCGCCCCTCAGATTTTTGTTTCCTGACTGCATCCCACTGCGGAATTTTGTTTCCTGACTGCATCCCAAAACTGAAAATTGTTTCCTGACTGCATCCGGATGCAGAAATTTGTTTCCTGGCTGCAAAACCGGCTGTTTCGGCTCAATCCAGCCATAGATCCCCTGTTTTGCAGCCAAAATTCTGATTTCAGGAAACAAAAATCCGACGCCAGGAAACAAAAATCCGAGACCAGGAAACAAAAATCCGCAGGCAGGCACACAGTAGCCAGCCCAGCAAGCAAGCAAGCAAGCAGCCCAGTAAGCACCGCAACTAAACTGGCACCATCATGATGCAGCGACTCTCCTCGGCCAGGTGGCAGCAACTCGCAGCCGAACACGCGCACCGGGCAGATGCGCTCACGGCCGAGTATCGCAGCGCACGAGCCGCGGGCCGCCGCCACGCCATCGACGACTTCCTGTTCACCTACTACTCGTACCGCCCCTCAGTGCTGCGCAAGTGGCACCCGGGCATCGGCATCGCTCTCGACGACGCCGACGAGTACGCCAACAAGCGCTGGTACCGCACCAATAACGATGGCACGGTGATGGTGGATGCGGCCGCGTTCCTCGCCGACCGCGGGCACGTGGCCCGGCAAATACGCGCGCTCAGCGAGGCGATCGCCGGCCGGCAACCACGCTTTAGCTGCTTCGGGCTGCACGAGTGGGCGATGGTGTACCGGCAGCCCGAACACCGCCACCCCATTCCGCTGCGCCTCGGCCAGGCCGGCACCGATGCCGTCGTCGAATCGCACGATATCAACTGCACTCACTTCGACGCCTTCCGATTTTTCACCCCGGATGCGCGACCGCTCAACCAGCTTCAACCCACCCGCGCCACCCAGTGCGATCTCGACCAGGCCGGTTGCCTGCACGCCAATATGGACCTCTACAAATGGGCCGTGAAACTCGGCCCGCTCGTTCCGGGCGAGCTGCTGCTGGATACCTTCGAACTCGCCCGCGAAATCCGCTGGACCGATATGCAGGCCTCACCCTACGACGTCAGCGACTACAACGTCCCCGCCATCGCCATCGAAACCCCGCAGGGCAAAGCCGAGTATGTGCAGCTGCAGCGCGGCTATGCCGAGCGGGCACAGCTGCTGCGCGGCCGGCTCATCGAGGTGATTCGGGCAGCTCAACAGGCCACCACTGCCGAAACCGAGGGAGATTCTCGGAAGATTTTTGCCGCAGGATAACCCACAGCGCATCCTGGGCCCGAAATCATCCGCTGAGCTCACGGTCTCCGACAACGGCGCCGCCTAACAGCAACCCAACGGCCGCCCAAGCGCCAACAGCCATCAAAACGCCAACAGCTCCACGTGCCAACAGCACGGCATTTCAACAGCGGCCCAACAGCCACAAAACCTCACAAAAAACCGGCGGGCCCGATCCAAAGACCGAGCCCGCCAGATGCTAAGCAGCAGCGATTACACCTCGAGCACGTCGCGACGGTGCGGCAGCACCGCCGGGTGCACCCCACCGAGGTGTTCAATGATGCGCACAACCTGCTTCGAGTAGCCGTACTCGTTGTCGTACCACACGTAGAGCACGAGGCTGGTGCCGTTCGCGATGGTCGCGAGACCGTCAACGATGCCGCAGCGCTCGTGGCCAACGAAGTCGGTCGACACAATGTCGGGCGACTCAACGTAGTCGATCTGCTGGCGCAGGTTCGAACGCAGCGACACCTCGCGGAGGTAGTCGTTGACCTCTTCGCGGGTCACCTCGCGGCCGAGCTCGAGGTTGAGCACCGCCATCGAAACGTCCGGGGTGGGAACGCGGATGGCGTTACCGGTGAGCTTGCCGGCGAACTCGGGCAGCGCCTTCGCAACGGCCTTGGCGGCACCGGTTTCGGTGAGCACCATGTTGAGGGTTGCGGCGCGGCCACGGCGGGCAGCCTTGTGGTAGTTGTCGATGAGGTTCTGGTCGTTGGTGAACGAGTGCACGGTCTCGACGTGTCCACGCACCACACCGAACTTCTTGTCGAGTGCGTGCAGGGTGGGGGTGATGCCGTTGGTGGTGCACGATGCGGCCGACAGAATCTTCTCTTCGTCGGTGATGTCGTTGTGGTTGATACCGAACACAACGTTGCGAAGGTCGCCCTTACCGGGGGCGGTGAGCAGCACACGACCGATGCCCTTCGACTGCAGGTGCTGCGAGAGGCCAGCTTCGTCGCGCCAGCGGCCGGTGTTGTCGACGAGGATGGCGTCGTTGACGCCGTACTGGGTGTAGTCGACGGTGGCGGGGTCGCTCGAGTAGATCACCTGGATGAGCGTGCCGTTGGCGAGAATCGTGTTGTTCTCGTTGTCGACCTGGATGGTGCCGTTGAAGGGGCCGTGCACCGAGTCGCGGCGCAGCAGCGCGGCACGCTTTTCGAGGTCGTCGTCGCCGTTCTTACGCACCACGATCGCGCGTAGGCGCAGGCCGGGCCCAGTGGCGGCCTGTTCGATGAGGATGCGGGCAAGCAGTCGGCCAATACGACCGAAACCGTAGAGCACCACATCTTTACCCTGACCGTTTACGTCGGCGGGCTTCACCTCTGCCAGCTGCTCGGCGAGGAACGCCGCGATGTCACCTTCGCCGCCCTGTTCGCGGTAGAGGCGGGCGAGCTCACCGAGGTCGACCGAAGCGGTGTCGAAGTTCATCTCTGAGAGCGCTTCGAGCAGCTTGATGGTGAGGTCGAGCGACACCACCTCGCCCTGCACGCGACGCGCGTAGCGGTGCGCCTTGATCACGTCTACCGCCGAACGGTTGATGAGGCGACGGCCGTGAATCGAGGTGACAATGTTGTGCTCGCGGTAGAGCTTTGAAACCAGCGGAATCACCCGCTCGGCGGCCGCAACGCGTTCAAACCATTCGGCTTGAGCCTGGGTGTACTGATCGGTCATCGGATCGTCCCTCCATCGGGTGTCGTGGCACTGCGAAGTGCACCGCAGCGGCGATTTTTCCTGCTTTCAGCTTACCCAACCAAGTCAATGATGCGCGCAGCTTTCGCGATCAAAAGCGACCCGGTTGGCGGGTGTTATTTTTTCCGGCGACGTTCGCGCACGCGCATGTTTACGACGATTGGCGTGCCCTCGAAACTGAACACTTCTCGTAGGCGTCGCTGGATGAAGCGACGGTATCCGGGGTCGAGGAAGCCGGTGGTGAACAGCACGAATGTTGGTGGGCGGGTTTGTGCCTGCGTGGCGAACAGGATGCGTGGCTGTTTACCGCCGCGCAGCGGGTGCGGGAATTCTTGCGCGAGTTCAGTGAGGAAGGCGTTGAGCTTTCCGGTGGGGATGCGGGTGTCCCACGACGCGAGCGCGGTTTCGAGCGCCGGCACGAGTTTTTCGAGGTGGCGCCCGGTGCGCGCTGAGATGTTCACGCGTGGAGCCCACGACACATGCGCGAGGTCTTGTTCGATTTCGCGTTCGAGCTGCCAGCGGCGCTCGTCGTCGATGAGGTCCCATTTGTTGAATGCGAGCACGAGCGCGCGGCCCGATTGCAGCACCATTTCGACGATGCGCACATCCTGCACGCCCAGCGGTTCGGTGACGTCGAACACCACGATCGCCACTTCGGCTTTGTCGAGTGCGGTCGCGGTGCGCAGTGATGCGTAGAAGTCGGCGCCCTGCTGCAGGTGCACGCGTTTGCGGATACCGGCGGTATCAACGAATCGCCACAATTTGCCGCCCACTTCAACGAGCGAGTCGACCGGGTCGCGGGTGGTGCCGGCGAGGTCGTTGACCACCACGCGTTCTTCGCCGGCGGCCTTGTTGAGCAGGCTCGATTTGCCCACGTTGGGTCGGCCAACAATCGCCACCCGGCGCGGCCCGCCCACTTCGCGTTCGGCGACGCGAGATTCTTGTGGCAGCACCCGCATCACTTCGTCGAGCAGGTCGGCCACACCACGCCCGTGCAGCGCCGAGGTTGGCCAGGGTTCGCCGAGTCCGAGGCTCCACAGCGGTGCGGCGTTGGGTTCTTGTACGACGTCGTCGATTTTGTTGGCGGCCAAAATCACGGGGCGGTCGGTTTTGCGCAGCATCCGCACCACGTGTTCATCGGTGGCGGTGGCGCCGACGTTCGCGTCCACTACGAACAGCACCGCGTCGGCGAGTTCGATGGCAATTTCGGCCTGTTCGGCAACCGAGCGGTCGATGCCTTTCGCATCCGGTTCCCAACCGCCGGTGTCGACCACGGTGAATCCGCGCCCGCCCCACTCGGCTCGGTAGCTGACGCGGTCGCGGGTGACGCCGGGCACGTCTTCGACCACGGCTTCACGGCGGCCGAGGATGCGGTTGACAAGCGCCGACTTCCCCACATTGGGGCGCCCCACCACTGCCAGTACGGGCAGCGCGGACAGGTAGTAGACGTCGTCTTGACCAGCCGCGTCGGCTTCGAGCATGGCGAGGTCGTCGTCGTCGAGTTCGTAGTCGTGCAGGCCCTGCCGCAGCATTTCGGCGCGTTGGTCGGCGACATCATCATCGATCGCTGCCACTCGGTCGACAAAGTCTTCGGCACTTTCGGCGTAGTGCACCTCGATGTCGTGGTCGTCGGCAACCAGTTCGGGCTGGTAGGGGGTGTGTTCGCGCGGGCCCTCGGGGTCACCGAGCGGCGCCATCGGGTTGTGCTGGTCGCTCATTGTTGTGCCTTTCGGATGAGTTCAATCACGGCCGTAATCGCGGCGTCAAGTGTCAGGTTGGTGGTGTCGAGTTCGACGACCCCGTCGGCTGCGCTGGTGAAATTTGCCACCGTCGCGTCGCGTGCATCCCGTTCACTAATTGTGGCTGCCACTCGCTTAGCGTTGTCTCCGGCACGCTCGGCCTGCCGGCGGCGGATGCGTTCGGCTTCGCTGGCGGTGATGAGGATGCGCAGCGGTGCGTCGGGCACCACTACCGTGGTGAGGTCGCGTCCCTCGGCAATAATTCCGGCGGCGTTGTCTTCGTGCAAAATCTGCCGGAATCGTTCGTTGACGGCGGCGCGCACTCGCAGGTTGGTGGCGACGCCCGATACGAGCTCTGAGATGCGCGTTTCACGGATCGCCTCGGTGATGTCGGTGTCGCCGATGCGCACCCAGCGCTCGTCGGGTTCGAGCGACAGCCGCCACTGCGCAAAAAACTCGGGCAGTAGCGCCACGACTGCGTCTTGGTCGGCGGGGTCGATCTGCCGGTCAAGCGCGAACCAGGTGAGGGCCCGGTACACCGAGCCGGTGTCGAGCAGATGCCAGCCAAGCTGCTTTGCCGCGGCGCGTGAGACGGTCGATTTACCCGACCCCGAGGGGCCGTCGATCGCGACAATCAGGTGGTTTGGCATCATTTTTCTTTCGTAGGGCCGGTTACGGGCGTGGCTCTTGGGTTATTGCGCTACCCGCCAGCCGCGGCTGTCGAGTTCGTCGACCAGGCGCTGGCGCACCTCGGGCAGCACCCACACTTCGACGAGGCCGAGGTTTGCGCCCGGCGAGTGTTCGAGCATGATTTCTTCAACGTTGATATCGGCCTCGCCGATTTCATTGAACAGCCGCGCGAGCTGACCGGGGCGGTCGTCGACCATCACGGTTACCGAGGCGTAGGTGCGTCGTGAGCCATGTTTACCGGGGATGCGGGCGACACCCTCGTTACCGGCGCGCATCTGGTCGGCGACAACGCGCCGAGCGCCTTCGGCTTCAATATCGTCGAGCGCATTGGCGAGCGTGCCGATATCGCCGGCGATATTGCGCAGGATGCGGGCCACGCGCGATCCGTTCGCGGCCAGAATCTGGTTCCACATGGTTGGGTCGCTGGCGGCGATGCGGGTGACGTCGCGCAGTCCCCCGCCAGCGAGGTTGGCAGCATCCAGGTCGTCGCCGAGCAATTGTGCCGCCATCACGCTCGACACGAGTTGCGGCACATGCGAGATGAGCGCCACCGATTCATCGTGGTCTTCGGCGGTGAGGTTGACGACGGTGGCACCCAAATCGAGCGCCATTCCCTCGACTTCTTGCAGACTGTCGACCGTGGTTTCGGGGGTGCTGGTGATCACCCACGGGCGCCCGAGAAATAGGTCGGCGCGGCCCGAGAGCGGCCCGCCGGTTTCGCGGCCGGCCATTGGATGCGAACCCACGTAGCGGCTCACATCCCCGCCGCCGGCGCGCAGCACCTCGAGCGGTAGCGTTTTAACGCTGGCAACGTCGGTGACAATGGCGTCCGGCCAGTTGCGCAGCTGTTCGAGTACGACCGCGCCCACCGCGTCGGGCGGTACGCACACGACCACGAGCCGTGGGATGTCTTCCGGCTGCGCGTCGGCCGCGCGCTCGGCGGGTGCGATGCGGCCGGCGCCGTAGTCGGCGGCAAGTCGCATCGCCGTTGGTGAAAGATCGCGCAGCATCACGTCGACACCCAGCCGCCGCAGCCCCAGCCCGATCGAGGTGCCGAGCAGGCCCGTACCAACCACGAGCACCGGTGATAGGGTGCGCACCGGTGCCTTTGCCCGAACGCTATTCATCGTTTGCCTCCACCGCGCTTACCGCCACCGTGCTTGTTGCCACCGTGCTTGCCTCCGCCGTCGCGGCGCTGCTGACCGGATGCACCGCCGCGCCGACCCCGCGGCTGGCTGCCGCGATCGCCGCGGGCTTGACCGCCGCGGGTGCCTCCGTTTTTGCTGCGCGGATGGCCGCCGTGACCGCCGCGCTTACCGCGGCCGGGCTGGCCGCCGCGCAAGTCGGTGCGTTCGCCGCGCTGCTGCTTGGTGGGGTTTTCGGCGGGTTCGCCACTGCTCAGGCGCAGCAGCTGACCGAGCTCATCTGAGGTGAGTTCGCGAATCTCGCCCTGGCGGAGCGTGCCCAGGTGCAGCGGCCCGAAGCTACGCCGCACCAGTTCCCGCACCGGATAGCCCACATGCGCGAGCATCCGGCGCACAATACGGTTTTTGCCCGAGTGCAGGGTGATTTCGACGAGTGTCGATTTGGCGGATGAACCGGCCGCGAGAATCCTTGCCGAGTCGGCCTGAATGAATCCGTCTTCGAGGTCGATACCGTCACGCAGCTGTTGCACCGCGGCAGCAGGCATCCGTCCATCAACCTTGGCGACATAGGTCTTCGACACCCCGAACGATGGGTGAGCGAGCACGTGCGCGAGTTCGCCGTCGTTGGTGATGATGAGCAGACCGCTGGTTTCATAGTCGAGACGGCCGACGTTGTAGAGCCGCTCGGAATACTGTTCGGTGAATTCGCGCAGATCGCGTCGGCCGTGTTCGTCACGCATTGACGAGACGACCTTCACGGGCTTATTGAGGATGAGGTACCGCTTGGTCTGGTCGAGCTGCACGGGCGTGCCGTCGACCACCACGCGGTCGTTGTCGGGGTCGATGCGGGTGCCGAGTTCGGTCACCACCGAGCCATTCACTTTCACTCGGCCCGCGGTGATGAGCTGCTCGCACACTCGGCGGCTGGCAACGCCGGCGTGTGCGAGTGCTTTTTGTAGCCGCATCCCCTCGGGTAGTTCTTTCGCCGGGGCCGCATTGGCGGGTCGGTGGCCGGGTGGGAACGGGATGTCGTCAAAGTCGCTGAGCTGATACCCGCCGGCTGGGCGCTCAGCCTCGGCACGGGCCACTGCGGCGGCGAACTGTGCCAGCTCGCGGGCATCGTCGCCAGTGCTCGAAGACTCCGAGCCCTGCGAATACTGGGTGTCGTCACGACGCTCAGTCACTGAATCCGTCCCTTCCGTCGTCCAAGAATGGTGAAATTTTTGGTAGTTCGTCTATCGAATTAATTCCGAGGTGTTCGAGCAGCAGTTCGGTGGTCTCGTACAAAATCGCACCGGTTTGTGGATCATTACCGTTTTCAGTGATGAGCCCGCGCGCCAACAGGGTGCGCACCACCGAGTCGACGTTCACCGCGCGCACCTGCGCAACCTGCGACCGAGTCACCGGCTGGCGATACGCGATCACCGTGAGTGTTTCGAGCGCCGCCTGTGACAGCCGTGCCGGCTGCCGCACCGCGACAAAGTCGCCCACGATGTCTTCGTAGCCGCTGCGCACATACATGCGATAGCCGCCGCCCACCTCTCGCAGTTCAAAACCGCGCGGTGTCGTGCCGTTTTCTCCATCGTAGTCGGCGCACAGCCGGGCAAGGGCTTCACGCACCCTAGCGACCGGCTGCGACACTGCTGCCGCGAGCGCCACCAGCGGCACCGGTTCATCACTGATGAACAAAATTGCTTCCAGCGCCCGATCGAGATCAATCGTGCGCTCGGTGTCGCCAGCCACCGTCGGTTCGGCAGCAGCATCTGCCGCATCGACGCGGGCCGCAGATTCGGCGATTGGTTCATCCCTCATAGTCGGCCCCCAGTGTGCCAAGTTCTTCATCACTCCAGTGTTCGGCCTCCCAGCTCACCGTGAGGGGGCCCAGCGGTTGTTCCTGTGCGAGCGCGACCGCTGCCCGTCGATACAGTTCGAGCACCGCCAAAAACCGCGCGATGACCACGCCGGGGCTGTCGGCATCGGCCACCAGTTCGGTGAACGGTGCCGGCCCGTTATCGCGCAAGCGCCGCACGAGCACCGTCGCCTGCTCACGAATCGACACCAGCGGGGCGTGCAGGTGATCGAGCCCCACCGTCGGGATTGCTTTCGGTGTGAACACAATTGCCGCGAGCGCGGCAAAATCGGCGAGGCTGAGCGGAAACACGAGTTCGGGTTCGCGCTCACGCAGCTGCGGTTCGAGAGGCACGGTGCGCCGATAGCGGTGCTCTTCGGCAGCGAATTTTGTTTGCAACCACTTCGCGGCTTCTTTATAGGCGCGGTATTGCAGCAGTCGTGCGAACAGCACATCGCGGGCTTCGAGCACCGCCACATCCTCGGCGTCGACGTAGTCGCCCTGTGGCAGCAGGCTCACGAGCTTCATATCGAGCAGTGTCGCGGCAACCACAATAAATTCGCTGGCCTGATCGAGCTCGCCCGCGGTTTCGAGGCTGGCGACGTGGCTGATGAACTCGTCGGTCACTTTTGAGAGCGAAATCTCGGTTATGTCGAGTTCGTGTTTGGCGATCAATTGCAGCAGCAGATCGAATGGCCCCTCGAATACTTCGAGTGATACCTGGAACGAGTCGGAGCTTTCGACGCTCGGGTCGTTAGGTGGGGCGTCGTTAGCGAGCGCCGCGGGGTCAGGCTGCTGCACCGCGCGCCACCAGTTCGCGGGCGAGCTGACGGTACGCCTGTGCGGCCGGGTGATTGGGTGCAAAGGTCACGATTGGCACGCCAGCAACGGATGCATCGGGGAATTTCACGGTGCGGCCAATCACGGTGTCGAACACCTTGTCGCCGAACACTTCGTAGACCCGATCGAGCACCTCGCGGGCGTGCAGGGTGCGGCCGTCGAACATAGTTGGCAGGATGCCGTCGAGTTCGAGTGCCGGGTTGAGCCGCGAGCGCACCTTTTCGATCGTTTCAATGAGCAGCGCCACACCGCGCAGTGCGAAGTATTCGCATTCGAGCGGGATCATGACGCCGTGGCTGGCGGTGAGCGCGTTCACGGTGAGCAGCCCCAGTGAGGGCTGGCAGTCGACGATGATGACGTCGTATTCGCCGGCCACCTGCCGCAGCAGGCTCGCGAGAATCTGTTCGCGTGCGACCTCGGTCACCAGGTGCACTTCGGCGGCCGACAGGTCGATATTGGCGGGGATAACGTCAAGGCCCTCGAAGTCGGTGGGTTGAATCGCGTTGTGGGGGTTGTTTTCGCGCCCGATCAGCAGGTCGTAGATGGTCGGCACATTGTGGGTTGAGATGCCGAGCCCCGCCGAGAGCGCCCCCTGCGGGTCGAAGTCGACGCATAGCACCCGTCGCCCGTAGGCAGCCAGTGAGGCGGCGAGGTTAATCGAGGTGGTGGTTTTGCCGACGCCGCCTTTCTGGTTGCACATGGCGATCACTCGCGCCGGCCCGTGCGATTCGAGCGGCTGCGGGTCGGGGAATTTGTTGTACAGCCGCGTGGATACCGATTCGGCCGAGCGGATCTGACCGGGTTCGCTGCCCTCGGCATAGTTGATGCGTTCAGTTCCCGCGGTCAGCAGCGCTTCGGGCACTTCCAGACCCGGCAGTTCGGGCATATCAGTGTCTGGTTTCACGATCGGTGCCCCTTTCCTGTACTTTCGGCCTGTACTTTTCGGGTTTGCCGGGTTACAGCTTCGTTCTATCCGGCAGCGCGTGATTTTCACAACACTGTCGGGGTGTTGCTGGCATGCTATCGCCGTCCGAGAGTGTTCCCACTTTCGCTTTAAGGGTGTCGGCGATTGGGCTTCAAGCAGTGGTTGAAACTGTCGCCGCTGGTTGCCATTTGCCATCCGGATGCATGGCGCTACTGGCTGTCAGACCGTCCCCTCTGCTGCCGGCCTAGCCGCTCAGCTCTCGGCGCGGCACGTGGACGAGTTTCAGTGCGTTTCCGTTCAGCGATTATCCTGGCACTCATGTCTTGGCCGTTCCCCGTGATCACGCGCGCGTTCAGCGCGCTCGTCGCCGCAGTCGCGACAGTCACGGTCATCGTCGGAACACCCAATATCATCCAGGCTGAAGACGATCGAGCACGCATACAGCGGCAGCACGAACATATCGATCGCGAACTTGCCAACGCCTCCGGTGTTGCCAGCTACTCGGTCAGCGAGCTCGATCAAGACCCCTCGTCGACCGTGGTGCTCGGCACCCATGTGGTGGTGACTCTGGCCACCAACTACTCCCCCGATCAGCTCGGGCAGCTGCTTACCAAACTCTTTGGTGAATGTTGCGATGTTTCACTGGTGCGGCTCGAGTTCGGCCCCACCTCTAGCCTCGAGGTGGTGCACGCGCAGCGCGATGCGCAGCAGTGGGCCGAGCTCGTCGACAGCGTCGACCAGCTTGAGTATGCCCGGATGCGGCTGGCGCAGTTCGGGCCCGACAGCATTGCGCAATTTCAGCTCGAGGTCAGTTCACAATCGCAAGACGTGATTGCGGCCTACGAACAATTGCACAGTCAACCGATTCCCAGCTGGGTTGCGCTCGGGCAGCTTGAGCTTGAAACCATAACCGGCACCTGGCCCCGGCTCTCGGTGCACGCCGAGCGGGCAGTAACTGCCGCCGAGTGGCAACAGTTCTGTGACCGCGTTGCTGAACTGCGTGAGGCCACAGAGTCGCAGCTGCATTTTTCGCTCAGCATGACCGCCACCGATTCCGGCAGCGAAGCGCAGTTTGAAGAGTCGATTGTGCCGGCCCCGCCACCGCAGTTCACTCCCGACCCAGATCAGCCGCAGCCGTAAAACTAGCCGCGTGCTCGCGGGTGGCTCGTCAGATACATATCGCGCAGCGCATCCGCCGTCACCCTGGTATAAATCTGTGTTGTCGATACCGAGGCGTGCCCGAGTAGCTCTTGCACCACACGCACATCGGCGCCGCCCTGCATCAGATGTGTCGCAAACGAGTGGCGCAGCACATGCGGCGACACATGTTCACTCAGCTGCGCCCGCTGCGCCACCTGCTGCAGGATATTGAACGCGCCGGTACGGCTGAGCCGCTTGCCACGCACCCCCAAAAACAGTGCCCCGCCAGATCGTCCAACGGCCGCGAACTGGGGTCGGGCTCGCACCAGATAGGCGTCGAGCGCCTGCCGCGCATAGCTTCCCAGCGGCACAATTCGCTGTTTATCGCCCTTGCCTCTGACGCGGATCATGTCTTGGTCGATGACATCATCCACATCCAGCGCCACAGCCTCCGAGATCCGTGCGCCGGTGGCATAGAGAAGTTCGAGCAGCGCGCGGTTGCGCAGCTGTTCGGGTTCGTCGCCGCCGCTGGCTTCGAGCAGCTGCTCTACCTGCGTGATCGTGAGCGCTTTCGGTAGCCGCGCCGGCAATTTTGGCGTCACAATATCGGCCGTCGCATCCTCTTCCACGAGCTGCTCATCGAGCGCAAAACGGTGCAGACCCCGCACGCTCGAAGCGATACGTGACACCGTACTCGCCGCCAGCGACAAGCCACCCTCAGCGCGCGGGGCTCGCAACCAGGCAATAAACTCTTGCACCTGCGCGGGGGTAACCCTCTCGAGGGCGGTCACCTGCTGTTCGGCGAGCCAATCACGGTAGCGGTTGAGATCGCGTCGGTAAGCGGCAACCGAGTTATCAGACAGCCCGCGTTCGATGGTGACATGACGCAAATACTGCTGAATTTCGCGGTCGAGCGTCAGCCGCTGCCCGGTCAAGCTCGCCGCCCGCCAGCAATTGCTCGGGGCAGCACCGACTGTGCTTCGGGGCGGGTGTCCCAGGGCGTGTCGGCTGGACGCAGCGTCGCCCAGTTTTGCCGGCGCGACTCATTGGCGGCAAAAAGCGCCTGCAACGCCGCGGGGTTATGCAGCTGGCCGGCAAAAATGCGTTCGATCGCTTCATCGAGTCCGATCCACGCCAACCGAATATCGGCCTCTTCCGCTTGCCGGTCAAACGCCTCGGCAGTGGATTGCAGGCCGCGAGCCAAATAGATGCGAATTGACTCGTTCGATCCGCCGGGCGAAGTCCAAAAATCAAGCAGCAAATGCCACTCGGATGCCTGCAGATCGGCCTCTTCGGCCAGTTCCCGCTGTGCCGCGGCCAGCGGATCTTCACCCGGTGCGTCCAAAAGCCCCGCCGGCAGCTCCCAATCGCGGCTGCGGGCCGGATGCCGGTATTGCTGCAACAACAGCGCGCGATCATTTTCGTCAAGCGCCAGCACCGCCACCGCCCCTGTGTGTGCGATGAATTCGCGAGTCAGTTCGGTGTCGCCATAGCGAAACGACTCCGACACCACGTTCCACACCCAGCCGTGATGCAGCATCCCGGTTGCGGTAACCGGATGCGATTCGGGCTGGTCGGCAACCGCACCCGACTCAACGATTTGCATGATTATTCGGCGATATCAGCGTCGTCGATTTCCACGAGCCGGCTTGCCCGCTGGCGCTCAAGCGCCGCGGCCACGAGCCCGGCAAATAGCGGATGCGCGCGG
The DNA here is from genome assembly GCF_036577665.1 of Gulosibacter sp. GYB002. Classification (NCBI taxonomy): domain Bacteria; kingdom Bacillati; phylum Actinomycetota; class Actinomycetes; order Micrococcales; family Microbacteriaceae; genus Gulosibacter; species Gulosibacter sp. GYB002. The sequence continues at coordinate 344,838 of NZ_JARBDD010000014.1, forward strand.
TTGGGTCGCGATTTCAGTTCGGGATGCGCCTGGGTCGCCACATAGAACGGATGCACGTCGGCCGGCAGCTCAACAAATTCAACGAGTTTGCCGTCGGGCGAGGTGCCCGAAAAACGCAGACCGGCCTCGGTGAGCTGCTCTCGGTAGGCGTTATTCACCTCGTAGCGGTGCCGGTGACGTTCTTCCACATCGGTGCTGCCGTAGGTTTCGGCCACCACCGATCCGGCAGTAAGCACCGCCGGGTAGGTGCCGAGCCGCATCGTGCCGCCGAGATCACCGTCACCAAGAATCGCGATCTGCTCTTCCATCGTGGCCACCACCGGTGACGGGGTTTCGGGATCAAATTCGGTGGATGAGGCGTCTTCGATACCGGCAACATTGCGGGCATACTCGATCACCATCGTCTGCAGGCCGAGGCACAGCCCCAGCAGCGGAATCTTGTTTTCGCGGGCGTATCGCAGCGCACCGAGTTTGCCTTCGATGCCGCGAATACCGAAACCACCCGGCACGCACACACCGTCAACATCCGAAAGCTGTGCTGCCGCGCCCTCAGGAGTGGCGCATTCATCGGCCGCCACCCAGCGCAGTTCGACCTTGGCCTGGTTCGCGAACCCACCGGCACGCAGCGCTTCACCCACCGATAGGTAGGCATCGGGCAGGTCAATGTATTTGCCCACGAGCGCAATCGTGACGGTGTGCTTGGGGTTGTGCACCACATCCAGCAGTTTTTGCCAGCCGCTCGAATAGTCGAACTCACGCACCGGCAGGTTGAGCTGGCGAATGATGACCTCATCCAGCCCCTGTTCGCGCAGTTTTGCCGGAATGTCGTAGATCGACGAAAGGTCAGGGGTGTTAACCACCGCATCCTCGTCGACATCACACATGAGCGCGATCTTCGCGCGGTTCGATTCAGTCACCGGCCGGTCGCTGCGCAGCACCAGTGCATCGGGCTGAATACCCGCCGAGCGCAGCGCGGCAACCGAGTGCTGAGTAGGCTTCGTTTTTTGTTCGCCCGAGGCGCCCATGAACGGCACCAGTGACACGTGCACAAAGAACACATTGTTGCGGCCGAGCTCGTGACGAATCTGACGGGCCGACTCGATGAACGGCTGCGATTCAATGTCACCGATCGTGCCACCGACCTCGGTGATGATGACATCCGGGCGCGGGGTCTCACTAGCTTGCAACCGCATCCGGCGCTTGATTTCGTCGGTGATGTGCGGGATGACCTGCACCGTATCACCGAGAAATTCGCCGCGACGCTCGCGCGCGATAACCGTCGAATACACCTGACCGGTGGTGACGTTCGCGGCTGCGCTCAGGTTCACGTCAAGGAAACGCTCGTAGTGGCCGATATCGAGGTCGGTTTCGGCACCGTCGTTGGTGACGAACACCTCACCGTGCTGAAACGGGTTCATCGTGCCCGGATCAACGTTGAGGTAGGGGTCGAGCTTCTGCATCACCACACGAAGACCGCGGGCAGTCAAAAGATTGCCGAGCGAGGCTGCAGTCAGCCCCTTGCCCAGCGAAGAGACAACACCACCGGTAACAAAAATCTGCTTGACCGGGGCGAGTGCCTCGGTGTCAGCGTTCTGGTGGTCCGTGACGGGGGCTGCAGCTGAGTCATTCACGGGGTTTAATACTATCCCACGTCGCGGCCCGTGGCAGCAGCCCGGCGAAGCAGCTCTTTGGCGTGTTCGCGGCCCGATTCCGATTCGGGCAGCCCCGACAACAATCGCGTCATCTCATTCACCCGCGCCTCGTCATCGAGCGCCCGAATTGACGAGGTGGTCACCTGCCCGTCGGTGGTTTTTTCGATGTGCAAATGCTGGTCGGCAAACGCCGCCACCTGCGCCAGGTGGGTAACCACAATCACCTGCCGGGATGCGGCTAGCCGCTGCAACCGGGCCCCGATTTCGAGCGCGGCAGCCCCACCCACACCGGCATCAATTTCGTCGAACACAAGCGTCGGCACCGGGTCGGCAGCCGACAGCACCACCTCGAGTCCCAGCATCACGCGGCTGAGTTCACCACCGGATGCGCTGGTCGCCAGTGGCGCTGGCGCGGCACCCGGATGCGGTGCCAGTAGCAGCGCGACCCGGTCTTGTCCCAGCCGGCGGATTTCGTCGCCGGTGGTGATCGAAACCGACAGTTCTGCGTTTGGCATCGCCAGGGCGTGCAGCTCTTCGGTGACTCGCTCGGCAAGCTCATCGCCCGCCTTTCGGCGCAGCCCGCTGAGCCGATCTGCAGCCGTCACCAAATCGCTTTCAAGTTCATGCACCTGCGCCGCCAATTGCGGGATCCGCTGATCGTCACCGGCGAGCTCGAGCAGCCGAGCGCCGGCAGCCGCATACTGGTCAAGCAGCTCACCGAGGCCAACCCGATACCGCGTTTTCAGCGATTCGATCGCCGCCAGCCGCTCATTGAGCGAGTCGAGCTCACCGATGCCCTCCACATCGAGGTCAGCCAAGTAACCGGCCAGGCGCGTAGCGAGATCCTCGGCCGCAAACACCAGATCGTTCGCCGCTTCAACGGTGGTGTCGAGCGAACCATCCGAACGGTGGGCGCGCTCAATACGGGCGGTGATCGTGCGACTCAGTTCGCGCACACTGCCGCCGGGATGCTCCTCCCCCGCCAAAAGTTCGTGTGCCTCCCCTATCAGCGCGCGCAGCTCTTCCCGGTTCGCCAGGCGCTCGATACGGGCTAGCAGCTGCCGATCTTCGTCCGGTTGCGGATCAATCTGCTCAACTTCGTCAATGAGCAGCTGCAGGCGTTCACGCTCCGCGATCCGCGCTTCGGCCGCATCCCGTAGTGCATGCAACTCGCCACGCACCTGCTGGAGGCGATCAAAAATCTCAGCCACCGCATCCCGCACACCCAGCAGTTCGCCACCGCCGAACGCATCCAGCACGGCGCGCTGCACCGGCTCTTGCGCCAGCCGCAGCTGTTCCGACTGCCCGTGCACGGCAACCAATTGGGCACCAATCTCACCCAGTTTGCCCGCCGGCACGCTCTGACCGCCGAGCCAGGCCCGCGAGCGCCCGCTTTCAAGCAGCTGGCGGGCCAGCACCAGTTCGGCCTCGGGCTGCACGCCATCGGGCCCGGCCACAGTATCCAGCTCACCACCGGCTTCATCAACCTGCGCGGCAATTTCGCCGTCTGCCGCAACGAGCACGCGCCCCTCGACCCGCGCCCGGTCGACCCCCTGGCGCACCAGTTGCGCCGAGCCACGGCCACCGAGCAGCAGCCCCAGCGCCGTCACCACCATGGTTTTACCGGCGCCGGTTTCACCGGTGATCGCCGTGAACCCAGGCGATAGCGGCAGCAGGGCGCTGTCGATTACGCCGAGGCCACGAATTTCGAGTTCTGTCAGCACTAGCGCGGACCTCGCCAACCCACGATCGGCAGCTGAAATTTTTTCACCAGTCGAGTGGTGAACGGCACCTGATGCAAGCGCGCCAGCCGCACCGGCTGCGATGACCGCGTCACGGTAATCCGCGTACCCGACGGCACCGTGTGGCTGCGACGGCCGTCGCACCAGATGACCCCGTCAGACCCGTCGCGCGTGTACACCTCCACCGCGAGCGTCGAATCGGGTGCGGTCACCAGCGGCCTGGCAAACAGCGCGTGAGCCGAAACCGGCACCAGCAACAGCGCCTCCACCTGCGGCCACACCACCGGGCCGCCCGACGAAAACGAGTAGGCGGTCGAACCGGTCGGCGTGGCGAACAGCACGCCGTCGCAACCAAAGCTCGAAAGTGGCTCGCCATCCACCTCAATCACGGCGTCGAGCATCCGCTCACGGTTACCTTTTTCAACACTGACCTCGTTGAGGGCCCAGCCAGTGAAACGTTCACCCGTCTCAGTTTCGGCAACAAACTCGACGGTCAATCGTTCTTCAACGTCATATTCACGATCGATCACCCGCTCAACAACCGTGCTGAGCGCATCTTTTTCGCTCTCGGCGAGGAAGCCAACATGTCCCAGGTTCACGCCGAGCACCGGCACATCGGCCGCGCGGGCCAGTTCCACGGCCAACAGGATGGTGCCATCGCCGCCGAGCACAATCACAATCTCGCACTGGTTGATCGAGCAGTCGACATCAAGCAGCTCTGCCGATTTCGGCAGCCGCGGCCGCCCCTCAGCGCCGAGCACCTCGGGTGTGTCGCGCTCAATCACCGGGATAATGCCGGCAGCGTCGAGCATCTGCATGGTGCTGAGCGCCGACTCAATGGCGTCCTCACGCGCGAAGTGGCTGACCACCAAAACCCGCCGCGTCGTGCCAGCCGACGGTGTTGTTGCGGTCATGAGTTCCCTTTCACCACTGTTTCGCGGATATGCGCGATATCAATCTCGTTATGTGATTGTCTCGCATCCAAGCTGGCCGCATCGCCAGAGGCCGTGTTTTGGGCGCGGTGAGCGTCGTTTGGCAATTGCAGCCACAGCAGATATTCGTGATTCCCGTGTGTGCCGGTGATCGGCGATTGTCGAAACCCGCACACCCGAAAACCAAGCTCGCGAGCATCCCGCACCACATCCACCGTCGCATCGGCAGCAACCTCAGCATCGGTCACAATGCCTCCGCGAACAAATCGGCGCCCCACCTCAAACTGCGGTTTTACCAGCAGCACTGCCCAGTGCAGATTCGGTAGCGAGGCCCGCATCGCTGGCAAAATATGCCGCAGCGAAATGAACGAGAGATCGCCCACCACCGCCGTTATGTCTTTGGCGGTAAGTGGCGCGCGGCCCACCCTGGCCGCAGCGATACAACTGTCGAGGCGCTGCTCGGTGAGATAGCGGGCGTTCTCGCCCTCAATCACGGTCACTCGAGTGTCGGCGCGCAGCAGTGCATCCAGTTGATCGTGGCCAACGTCGAGCGCCACAACTTCGCGCGCCCCACGTTCGAGCAGCACCTGCGTGAACCCTCCCGTTGATGCCCCGAGGTCGAGCACCGCACGCTCCGAGATATCGAGCGCAAAACTATCGGCCGCGGCCAATAGTTTTTGTGCCGCTCTCGACACGTATCCAGGCCCGGCAGTCACCTCAATGCGGTCGGTCTCGGATACCGGCATTGATGCTTTGGTAGCGAGCCGGCCGTTGACGTGCACCTGACCCGCGGCGATGCTGCGAGCCGCCGCTGTGCGGCTGCGGCACAGGCGGCGGCTGGCGAGAGCGTGGTCGAGTCGTTCAGGCATGGTTATCGGTGCCCGCCGTGCCCGGCTCGTCACCCGCCACTTCGAGCTCGACACCCGCCACTTCGAGCTCGACACCCGCCACTTCGAGCTCGACACCCGCCACTTCGAGCTCGACACCCGCCACTTCGAGCTCGACACCCGCCACTTCGAGCTCCTCAATGTCGAGCGGCTCGTCGGCGTCATCGAGTGCCCGCGAGAGCTGTTCGAGACGACGCTTGTAGGCGCCGGCTCGCTCTGCAAGCGGCAGCTGCTCGATCGCGGCAAACTCGGCGGATGCGGGTTGCGAGATTTCGTCGCTCATACCGAAAAGTCCATTTCGAGCAGCGATGCGGGGATTTCGAGCGCGTAGATGACCTTGTCAGAGTTCCAAATTGCCGCGCAGGCTGCTCGCAGCAGGTCTACTTCGTCGTTCTCCGCGCTGCGCACTTTCAGGCTGATACCGTCGAGCACCACGCGCGATTTGCGAACGCGGGCCTCAACCAGTTCTGGCTGCACCGATACCTCCACTTTCGGGTAGGGCTCGGTGAGGCTGCGCAGGTCGCGAATGATGTAGTCGGGCCGGTCTTCTGTCCCGGATGCAAACAATTGTTTGGCCTGGTCGATGCCGGTGAGTACGAGCGCGGATGCGATACCGGCGCGGTTTGCGCCCCGGATATCGGTATCGAGCCGGTCACCAATCATGAGCGGATGCGCCACCCCGAACCGTTCTTGGGCTGCGGTAAACAGCGCCGTTTCGGGCTTACCGGCCACCTGCGCCATCTTCTGGGTGGCCGTGTGTACCGCAGACACGAGCGTACCGTTACCGGGCGCGATGCCCTGCTCGCGCGGAATGGTCCAGTCTTGGTTGGTAGCGATCCACGGGATATCGCGTCGCAGCGCATACGACGCTTCGGCAAGTTGCAGCCAATTAACGTCGGGCGCGAAGCCCTGCAGCACCGCGTCGGGTTCGTCAGCGGCCTGGCGGGTGACTCGATACCCGGCTTTGACGAGCTCGTCGATGAGCCCGGCTCCCCCAACGACGAGCACCAGTGAACCGGTGGGCACCTGTTCGCTGAGTAGTCGAACTGCTGCCTGCGGGCTCGTGACCACATCCTGTGCTTCGGTGCGCAGACCGAGCGTGCGCAGGTGTTCGGCCACGTCGGCATCGGTGCGGGATGCATTATTGGTGATGTATCCCACTCGGGTTCCGCGATCGCTTGCCGCGTTGAGGGCTTCGACCGCGTGCGGCACAGCGTTTGCGCCGCGATAGACGACGCCGTCGAGGTCGACCAGCAGCGCGTCGGCTGCGGCGACCGGTGCCGGAAGATCGTCTGTTCTGCTACCAAACAACCGCATGACGGATGTGCTCCTTAGAGATCAAAAAGCGACGGCTGGTCGTCGTCCAACACCGTGTTTGTTGCCGGCTTGGATGCTGATTTTTTTAAATCGGATGCGTCTGCCGCGTTGTCGGCAGTGTCGGCCACCTCGTCAGCCTCCGAGTCGTCGCCCTCAATCGGCTCGGCGGCAGTCGACTCGCTAGCCTCCGGTTCAGTGTCCCGCGGCTCGCCGGTCTCAGGTTCGCCGGTCTCCGGACCGTCGCCCTCAGGCTCGTCGCCCGCCAGCTCACGAACCGGCTCAGCAGCCGTTTGCGAGTCGTCGGCTTCATCGTCGGCTGCGGCAGCGTCGGTGGCGGCGCGCTCCACTTCGGCGATCAGTTCGTCATACTCAGCCTGGATTTGCGATTCGATCGATTCTTCGGCAAGTGGCGCCGAATCCTCTTCGGGCTCAGTTTCGAGGCGTTCGGTGATGATGGTCACCGTCTCAAATTCATTGTGCTCGGCAGCCTGGAGGGCCGCTTCGGCCCGGTCGGCGGCCGATTCCCACAGGGTGGCTTCGCTATCACCGAGATCGTCGAGTACGGCTGCGTAGGCGCGGAACAGTGCCGGCGAGTAGCTGAACGCGCGGGTGCGGTCAAGCTGCGAAATTTCAAGTTCAGCGCGGGCGAGTTCGGTCTCACCGAGATCGAGGCGTGCGCCCGACATTGCGATCGCAAGCAGCACCTGTTGCTGCGTATCAAGAGTCGAGCGATCAACCGATTGACCGAGTTCGATGGCCCGATCGGGACGCCCGAGCCCGCGCTCACAGTCAACCATGAGTGCGATTTCGTCGTCGCGGCCAGAGATGCGTCGATAGGTGCGCAGTTCGCGCAGTGCCAGCGCATAGTCGCCCGTGCGATAGGCGGTGATGGCGAGCGCTTCACGCACCATTGCGACCCGGCCACCGCGACGCGATGCGCTGAGTGCGTGCGCGTGCGCGAGTTCAGGGTCGGTGTCAATCAGCAGCGACGCCATCACGAGGTGACGTGCGACTGTGACGTAGTTTTCATGGCTGAGAGTCTTAAGCTCAACGCGTGCCTTCATCGGCAGGTCGCGTTCAGTGATCTCTTCGGGAATCTCGGGATCAATGTGCGTTTCGCGAATGGCCCGCAGCTCGTGTGGCCGCGAACTGAAATCACGCCGCGGCTCGGTGCCACCGCGTTTCGATTCTGATCGGTGCCCCCGGCCGCCGCTGCGGCCGCGATCGAAGTTGCGTTCGTTGTTTCGGTCGCTGTTTCGGTCATTGCGGCGCCGCTCACCACGCTCGTTTCGTGACCGATCTGATCGGCCGCGGTAGTCACCGCCGTCGCGACGCTGCTCATCGCGTTCGCGCCAATTACCGCGATCACGCTGGCCACCGTCGCCTCGACGATTCCCAGAGTAGCCACGCTCGTCGTCATAGCGTCGCCGCTGACCGCCGTGGCCGCCGCGATTGCGGTCGCGCTCACCGCCCCGGCTGCGGTCACGGTCATCGTGACCATCGCGCCAGTTTGAGCGCCCGGACGCACGGCGGTCGCCGTCGCGGTAGTGGTCGCGTTCGTTGCGGCCGCCAGACTCGTTACGTGAGTAGCCACCGGATGCACCGCGGCGCTCATCGCCGCGATCGCGATAGTTCTTCGCACCGTCACGTCCGCGGTCGTTGTACCGGCGTTCGCCCGAACCGCGCTCAAATCGATCGCGTGAGCGATAGTCGTCTCGGCGGCCCCCTCCGCGAGAGCCGTAGCCGGAAGGACCACCCTTGCCGCGTCGCGACCCTCCACCATAGTTGTTGCGGTCGCGGTCTGAGCCGCCTTTGCGCTTACCGTGGCGATCGCCGCCGTCATAGTGGTTACTCATGAGTGTCCTTCCCGTACTATCGGTGCGCTGTGAAGTTTTAGTCCAGTCTAGCCTGCAGCTAAAGCGAGCCGACTGAACGAGCCTGAGACGGCACCAGTCATCCGTGACAGCGCGAGTAACGGTCCGACTATTCCAAAAACCCCTACCGCTCTTAAAAGAACTGCCCGCTTTGCAAAAAACGCCCGCTTCTAAAATCGCTGCTCGCGTTTTTAAAAGGACAGCTTCTTGTCAAGCATCTGAGGGGTTGTTTTCGGGAAACAAAAAAAATGGTGGGGTGCACAACCCAAACGGATCATGCACCCCACCATCAAAGTAAAGTTCGGCAGTGACCTACTCTCCCACAAAGTCCCCCTTGCAGTACCATCGGCGCAAAAGCACTTAGCTACCGGGTTCGGAATGTAACCGGGCGTACCCACTCCGC